>LNFE01000261.1 GCA_001464575.1 Acidobacteria bacterium Ga0077553
GGAAGGGGGCGACGCATGTGCGGTTGGCGGTGGTGAGTGAGGAGGTGCTGGCGGGGGTGTTGGCGATGGCTTGGCGGGGGAAGCGGAAGGGCAAGTAGGATAGGTTTTATGCCGCTTTCCCGCCGCCAATGGATTGCCGCGCAATTGCGGCCGCCGATCGCGCCCGCGGTGGAGATCTACTCGGAGTTTGTGCGGGTGGATCCGTTTGGGGCCGTGGTGGGTGCGGATCGGGGGGCGAAGCCGCGGGAGATTTTGTCGCCGGCTGCGCCCCGGGGGGCGAACCTCAGTTTTCATGTCGCGGTGACGGCTCCGGCGCGGGCGAGCTATTTTCTGTATATCGTGCCGAATCCGTTGGACGGGTGTGGGGTGCGGCTGTTCCGGGAGCACTTTGTGGAAGGGGTGCCGGACCGGTTGGAGGAGTTGCGGCGGCTGCCGGAGTTTGGGGTGATGCCGGATCCGGATCAAAAAGTGCCGGGGCAGACAACCAGCGTCTACCTGCTGGACTTGGCGATTCCGCGGGAGACGAAGCTCGAGGGCTTCCGGCTGGAGGTGCAGTTGAAGATGGGGACGTGGGTGGTGCGTCCGTTGGAGGTGAGGGTACTTCCCTTCTCCATGCCGGAGCCACTGGCTCCGGGGGCGGGGCCGGTGGCCCCGGTGGCCGCGGCCGCGCGGGCCACCGCGGACTTGGCGGTGAGTGAGGCGCGGGCGGGCGGGCGGCCCCGGTGGGACGGCGAGTTAGCGACCGTCCGGGACGTGATTCGGAGGAACGTGGTAGCGGACCTGCAACTGCTGGGAGCGGGGGAGGCGATTCCGGCTGTGGCGGAGGGGCCGGAGGGGTATTTGCGATTCCGGTCTACTGTGTACCTTAGGCGATAGCGGCGGCGTCGATGGACTCGAGCTTGACGACAATCCGGCCGAACTGCTGGCTGCGGCCTTCGACAAGAGCGTTGCCGATGGAGGTGACGAGCATGGGGATGCTTTGGCCTTTAACGTAGAGGGTGACGCCCTTCTTGTTCTGCAGGCTGGTCTGCAGGATTTCCATAATTCCGTTTTGATTGTCCATGATGATATCTCCTTGCCTGGGAGGGCGCAGCGGCCGGGAGATTTCGATCAGGGAGCTCAGCGATTTCGGATGGAAAACCAGCGGTGGGCGCGGCGGCGGGCGTTGCGGCCGCGGAGGATGTAGCGGTAGTCGCGCCAGTTGGAGGCGACGAGATAGACGCCGAAGCCGATGATGCCGAAGGCGATGAGCGATACGGCGAGGACGGAGCTATAGTGAACCCACTCGTGGCCGGGGGCGGCGTTGAAGAAGTAGGCGCCAAACTCGCGACCGAAGTTCATACCGAAGAAGCCGGTTAAAACGGCGCCAGCGCCGAAGATCATGCTGAGGACGGCGAGGCGATTGACCGAGTCGGTGGAGCGGCTTTGGTTGAACTCGAGGATGGAGGCATTCATGCTTTCAAGTTCTTCGCGAATCTCTTTGCGGAGGTCTTCGACGCGGAAGGCGCGGCACTGCATTTCGAAGTGCTCGATCTCCTCGTCTTTATTGGCGAGTTCGCTGAAGTACCAGTAGTTGGAGAAGTTGAGGAAGTCGCCGCGGAGGTCGGTGGCGATTTCCATGTTCTGCCGGGTGAGGGCGCCGGCTTGGAGATCGACGAAGATGCGGCGGGAGACGAGGGCGATGTTTTCGGTGAAGTCGAGCAGGGAGGCGCGATAGAAGCTGGCGACGACAGCCATGAGGTAGTAGCGCGTGACGAACATGCGATGGATGAGGGCTCCTTCGCGGACGAGATGGTCACCGCGGTCGGAGATGCCGAGGGTGAGGGTGACGTTGGAGTAGCGGGTGAAGCCGTAGTAGGTGCCTTCGTGAGCCCAGCGGGTGTAGAGGTGCTCCTTCATTTGCTCGCGCAGAAACAGGGGATCGTAGCGGAAGTCGTCGCCGGCGCGATCGACGTAGAGGAAGCGGCTGAGCATGACCTGGAGTTCGTCGCTGTAGACGTAGCTTTCGCCGGTGGAGGAGGGATCGACAGCGGCGTAGGAGTAGACGATCATGCGTTCGTCGAAGATCTGTTCGTACTCACGCTTGCCGTAGTCGAGGAAATAGAGGAGGTCGCGAATGACGTGGGTGAGGGGGGGCTGGAAGTTGACGAGCGAGCCTTCCTCGAAGGTCTCTTCGGCGAGGGTGGTGGAGCCGGCGTGGAGGCGGGAGAGGTGAGGAATGCGGCCTTCGCGGCGCTGGCGGCCGCTGGTGGGATAGACCTTCCGGAACATTTCGTTGATCCAGAGGGCTTCCGAGAAGGGCAGGTTGTTTTTCTCGATGCCGAGGGAGAGGAGGCCGACGCCGTTGGCGAATAGGAAGAGGCGGAGGTCGGTGACGGCGACGGTGACGGGGCCGCGTCCGGCGACGGAGACGGTCCATTCGACGGCATGGCCGGGCAAGGGGATTTCGTAGCAGCGGACGAGGGTATCCTGCTCCCCGGCAGTATCGCGACCGGCCTTGACGTCGAAGAAGACGCGGCGGACGAAGGGGTGGAAGAAGACCATGTCCTGGTAGGCGGGGGAGTCGAGGTCGAAGCGATCGTAGGAGGCGCGGCGCCAGGGGCCGAGGGTTTCGAGAAGGGGCTTGTGGGCGGAGTCGCGTCTTTTGGCGTTCGGGATACGCGTCCGCCACCACTTCCCGTTCGATGACGAAGGGGAAAAGGAAATAGGTGTGGAGGTGGAGCACCTGTCGCGACATGAAAATAGCCGTTACGTTCCAGTGTAATCGGCAGGTGCTCCCGGGCAGGTTTTTTTATCGGTTGGGCAGGGCGAGGCCGGACACCTGATCGGCCTTGTCGAAGATGCCGAGGAGGAGGGAGGCGCCACTCATGAGGTTGACCTGGTAGAGCACGCTGGCGGTGGTGGCGCGGACGCGGGAGGCGATATTGGCCATGCCGGTGGTGGGCGAGATGTCAAAGCCGGCGAGGTTCGACATGTCGATGTTGAGCATGCCGGTGACGTTCTGCTGGCCGTCGTTGGGAGGCACCTGCGTCTGGAGGGCCCGGGTTTCCGAGTCGATCGTGTAGAGGGTGGTGGTGGTGGCGCCGGCGACGCTGTTGGTATAGGCCGCGCCGACGACGGAAGGCTGGGCGCCGGAGGCGATCTTCAAGGGCAGGTCGACGGCAGCGATGGCGCCGGTGTCAGGATGGGCGCGGAGGTTCTGGCCGGTGTTGCTGACGATGCGGATGCGGTCGACGGTGGGGTTGAAGTCGAAGCCGAACTCGGTGCCTTCGAGAGCGGGCGTGAAGGGCTGCGGGGCGACGGAGCGGGCCATGCCGGTGGCAACGTCGATGGTGTAAAGGCGGCTCGTGCTGCCGAGGCCGTAAAGCATGCCGTTGGCGGGGCGGAAGTCGATGCCGAGGATGGTCTCGCCGGGGGCAAGGCCGCGGATCACCTGGGTGCTCTCGATGAAGCCGGGCGAGTTCGTATCGAACTTGAGCAGCAGGCAGCGGGCGTCGAGGGCGTAGGCCGTTTCGGCAGCCAGAGGCATGGGGGCCAGGGCAGCGACGGCGGTGAGGGCGAGGAGTGGGAGTGTATGGAAAATTCGCATAACACTCCCTGGTACGAGATCCGCGGGAGATCGGATGTAGTTCTGCTAATTATTCGGCGGAAGCTTCCACTTCGGGGGCCGACTCAGGCTCGGGGGCCGGAGCGACCTTGGTGGCCTGTTCGAACAGGAAGGAAAGGACCTTCTCCGTGCGGATGTGGCCGGCGATGCGGCCTAGAATGCCTTCCTTTTCGAGCCGGCGGCGGACGGCGGCGACTGCTTCGCGCTCCTGGCGGGCGATGCGGTTGACTTCGGCGTCAACCTCTTCCGAGGTGGCGTGAATGGCTTCGCGTTCGGCGATCCGTTCGAGAAGGAGCGAAGCGCGCACGTCCTTTTGGGCCTGCGGGGACTGGGCTTCCCGGATCTTAGCCCAATCGAGGTTCAGCTTACGGGGGTCGATACCCTGCTCGGCAAGGCTGCGGAAGCGTTGTTCGAGGGAGCTTTCGATCTGGCGGTCGACGTAGGCTTCTGGAATCGGAAAGTCATACAGGGCGACGAGGGCATCGAGCATTTTCTCGCGGGACTTGCCCTGGGCTTCCCGCTCGCGTTCGGCGAGCATGGAGCGCTGGATGGCCTGCTTGAGCTCATCGAGACTCTTGAAGTCGCCGAGATCCTGGGCGAATTCGTCGTTGAGTTCGGGGAGTTCCTTACGGCGGACGGTGGTGAGCTTGACGCGGAAATTGACGGTCTTACCGGCGAGGTGCTCGGCGCCGTAGTCTTCCGGATAGGTGATTTCGATCTGCTTTTCGTCGCCCGGCTCCATGCCGACCACGTTTTCGTTGAAGGCGGGCAGGGTGGCTTCGTCGCCGAGGGCGAGGGCGATGTCCTTTTCGTTGATCGGCTCGGCGACGCCGCCGAGGCTTTCGAGTTCGACGAGGACGTTGTCGCCGCTGGCCGCGGGGCGGGGGTCTTCGTTGACGAACTCAGCTTTCTGCTGCTGGAGTGCGAGGAGGCGCTCTTCCACCTGAGCGTCTTCGACGACGGGCTGCAGGTAGGGAACAGTGAGGCCGCGATAGTTGTCTTCGAGCTCGAACTGGGGCGCCACTTCGAACTGGGCTTTGAACCAGAGGGGCTCGTTGGCTTCCCATTTCAGGTCGACGACGTTGGGCTGGCTGACGACTTCCAGCTTTTCGGCCTGGGCGTGTTCATGGAACACTTTCGGGATGACCGACTCCATCACATCCTGCCGGATTTCACTTTGGAACCGCTGGCGGATGAGCGAGGCCGGCACTTTGCCGGGGCGGAAACCGGGGATCTGCACCTTGGCGCGGATCTTTTCGACCGCTTTGTCCGTTTCGTCCGCAATGGTGAGCAGGGGGACGGTCAATTCAACTTCGTGCTTGCAACCTTCGAGTAAAGCCATGGAATCCTTATCTTAATTTGCTTCGGGCCGGGTCGCCAAATAGGCTTCCTGTTCCGGCGTCAGGCGGTCGATTTTCAAACCGAGCGCCTCGAGTTTGAGGCGGGCAACCTGGCGGTCGATTTCCTCAGGTACGGGGTGGATGCGGTGGGGCATCTGTGGGTGGTTTTTGCTCAAGTATTCGAGCGAAAGGGCGTGAATGGCGAGGCTGATGTCGCGGACGGCGGTGGGTTGTCCGCCGGCGGCGTTCACGGGTTGGCCCTGGGCGAGAACCTGGATGCGACGGCCATCGCGGAGCACGTATTCTTCGACGGACTCGCGGATGGGGCGGTGGCTGGAGGCCATGCGGTCGAGGGCGCCGAGATCGATTTCGGCGGGAGCGTGGCCGGCGTTGGCGACGATGGCGCCGCTCTTCAAGCGATCGAAATGATCCCGGCCGATGACGTTCTTATTGCCGGTGGCGGTGAGGAAGAGATCGCCGAAGGCGGCGGCTTCGGCCATGGACATGACGCGGTTGCCGTCCATCAGCGCTTCGAGAGCGCGGGTGGGATCAATTTCCGTGATGATGACGTTGGCGCCCATGCCGCGGGCGCGGGTGGCGATGCCGCGTCCGCACCAGCCGTAGCCCGCGATGACGACAGTGATGCCGCTGAGAAAGAGATTGGTGCAGCGCAGGACCCCATCGAGCACGGACTGGCCGACGCCGTAGCGGTGGTCAAACAAATGGGTGGCTTGGGCTTGGTCTACCGAGATGACGGGGAAAGGGAAGAGCTTGGCGGAGGCGAGTTCGAGGGTGGCTCCGAGAACGCCGCCGGGAACCTCTTTCAGGAGACGGCCGCCTTGATCGAGTACATAGTGCGGCTCCGTAGCGAGGGCGGAGGCAGCGGGGAGGACAGGAATGCCGTAATCCTTGCTGAGGCACGCGAGTACATCGGGTGGCTTGGGGGCGCTTTCGGGAGCGGTGGCGACCACCTGGGCTCCGCCGTCGCGAAGGGTAACGAGCAGATTAGCGGTTTCCGGAGAAATAGAAAACCCAGCCAACACGCGGAAACCCGCGAGCGGCTGGGCCTTGATGAATTGCTTCCGAATGGCCTGGAGGACGGGCATCGATTGGAAAACCCATTCGGTGCGCCGTCGCCCCGGCTCGGCCAAGCCGAGATCCAGGATGTCGGTATCGACAATTGGATCCGCGTTCATGGCCATCGTATCCTTCAGACGAGCTGTGAGTTAGCTGGCGAGTCCGGCGTCGGCGCGCAGGGCAGCGGCTTTCGCGGTGGACTCCCAGGGGAATTCGTTACGGCCAAAGTGGCCAAAAGCAGCGGTGGCGCGGTAGATGGGCCGGCGGAGATCGAGGTGATCGATCATGCCCTTGGGGGTGAGCGGGAAGTGGGCGCGGATGAGACCGACCAGCTTCTCTTCGTCCAGGACTCCGGTGCCGAACGTGTTCACGTTCACCGAGACGGGCTCGGCGACGCCGATGGCGTAGGCCAACTGCACTTCGGCGCGCGTGGCGAGGCCGGCGGCCACCAGGTTCTTAGCGACGTAGCGGGCCATGTAACAAGCCGAGCGGTCGACCTTCGTCGGGTCCTTACCAGAGAAGGCGCCGCCGCCGTGACGGCCCATGCCGCCGTAGGTGTCGACAATGATCTTGCGGCCGGTGAGGCCGGTGTCGCCGTGCGGTCCGCCGATGACGAAGCGGCCGGTGGGGTTGATGTGGAACTTGGTGCCGGAGTCGACCATGCCGGCCGGGATGACGGCGTCGATGATCTTAGCCTTAACTTCCTTACGGAGTTCTTCGGTGCTGACGGCATCGTCATGCTGCGTCGAAACGACGACGGCATCAACCCGGGTGGGGACGCCGTTGACGTATTCGATGGAGACCTGGCTCTTGCCGTCCGGCCGGAGCCATGCCAACTCGCCCGAGTTCCGGGACTCGCTGAGGCGCCGCGCCAGCTTGTGCGAAAGCATGATGGGCAGCGGCATGAGCTCTTCGGTTTCGGTACAGGCGTAGCCGAACATCAGGCCTTGGTCGCCGGCTCCACCGGTGTCCACACCCATGGCGATATCGGGGCTCTGAGACTGAATCACATTGAGAACGCCGCAGGTTTTGGCGTCGAAGCCCATGGCAGAGTCGGTGAAGCCGATGTCGGCGATCACCTTGCGCGCCAACGTTGGCACGTCTACATACGTCTTGGTCGTGATTTCTCCGGCAACCATACAGATGCCCGTCGTGACGAGAACCTCGCAGGCAACCCGGCTGGCCGGATCGTCCGTAAGAACGGCATCAAGAACGGCGTCGGAGATCTGATCGGCCATCTTATCGGGATGACCTTCCGTTACCGACTCGGAAGTGAAAATATGACGAATACCATCTGCCACGAAAAAGCCAGCCTCCAAAGCTGATTGGTTATTTTTGGTCGACAAACCAATTTTTCAGCTTACCACACCAGCTAGGCCTCATCGCGATGGACGGTATCGGGCGAGAAAGCGGGCAGACACACGGCGATGTATTCGGCGCCTTCGTCGCCAGGGGTGCTGTAGCGGATCCACTCGCCAGCTTTAGTGAGGATAGCTTGTCCGGCGGAGACCACCATCTGGCCACCTTCGAACTCCACCTGCACCGCGCCCCGTAGGACGACGGTGTATTCGTCAAACTCCGGGCGCTGGCCCGGCTCCACCCAACCGCCGGGGGAGCGCATGTGGGCGATGCTCAAGCCTGTCGAACCGGTGTTGACCCGGCCGACGTACTCATCGATGAGCTTAGGCTTATTGCCGGCGGCGGTGATGCGGGTGGGCTGAGGGATGAGTTGGGGCATGGAATTACTCCGAGAGGAACGACATCGTTTTGATGCCGGAGATTTCAAAGGTTTTGCGACAGCGGGGGTTCGCGCAGCGCATTTTATCGTCGAGTAGAACGAGGTAACTTTGGCTCTTGGCGAACTTGGCGCGATCGCGTTCGTCGCCGCCCGGGGGCAGGCGGTCCCGTTTCTTGCGGAGCAGGTAGCGTAGTTCGTAGGACCCGTTGACGCGACAGAAGGGACAATAGAGATTGGCCGGCCGCGTGGTGTTGCTTTCAAGAAAGTATTGGCGTTCGTCCATGGGGCCGTCGCACGCTACTCTAACAAGTTCATGCGTATTCTGCATACCGCTGATTGGCATTTAGGCCGGATTCTGGGCCAGCACTCCCTCTTGGACGATCAGGCCTATATCCTGCGGCAGTTCGTTGATCTGGCGGTGGAAGCCCGGCCGGACGCTATCGTGATTGCCGGCGATCTGTACGACCGGTCGGTGCCACCGGCGGACGCCGTGACGCTGCTTGATGACACGCTGCACGAGTTGACGGACCGTTGCGCGGCGCCGGTGATTGCGATCAGCGGGAACCACGACAGCCAGCAGCGGCTAGACTTCGGAGCGCGGCTCTTGCGGCACCGGGGCTTGCATTTGTTCGGTTCGGTGGGATCGGCGGGGGTGGTGCAGGTGGGCGATACGGCGTTTGTGGCGGCTCCCTTTGGGTCACGATCATGAGTCGGCCCTGGCGTTTCTGCTAAACCGGTTGCGGCCGGCTGCGGGGCGGGCCGTGGCGATCGCTCATGCGTTTGTGGCGGGCGGGGCGGAGTCCGATTCCGAGCGGCCGCTTTCCGTGGGAACGGCGGGGCAGGTGGGGGTGCGGGTGTTTGCCGGGTTTGCGTATGCGGCGCTGGGGCATCTCCACCGGCCGCAGACGCTCGGGAACGCCCGGTATTCGGGGTCGCTGCTCAAGTACAGCACGAGCGAGGCAGGGCAGAAGAAGTCGGTGACTCTGGTGGATCTGGATGGGGGCACGGAGGAGTTTGTGTTGAGGCCGCGGCGGGACTTGCGTTGCGTGACAGGGGCTTTCGACGAACTGCTGCAGGCGCCGCCGAGCGACGACTACCTGTTCTTCACGCTGCTGGATACCGGGTTGATTCCGAACGCGGCGCAGCGGTTGCGAGAGGTGTATCCGCAGTTTCTTGGTCTCGAACTGCGGAAGGCGAGGGAGGCGGGGGAGGCACGAGCCGGGAAGGCAGCGTCGCCGATGCAGATGTTCGCCGGTTTTTGGCAGCATGTGGCGGGGGAGGAAGCGACCGCTGAGCAGCGGGCGGTAGTGGCCTCGTTTCTTGAGGAGACGGAATGAAGCCATTGCAGCTGGAGATGCGGGCGTTTGGTCCGTACGCGGGGGTGGAGACGGTCGACTTTACGCGGCTGGGCGAGGCGCCGCTGTTTCTGATTAGCGGCCCGACGGGATCCGGGAAGACCTCGATCCTGGATGGGATCTGTTATTCGCTCTATGGCGATTCGGCGGGTGGAGAGCGAACCGGGCGGACGATGCGGAGTGACTTCGCCGACGCGAAGGCCATCACGCAAGTGAGCTTCTCGTTCGCACTGGGCGACAAGCGCTACAAGGTACAGCGGACGCCCGAGCAACTGTTGCCAAAGGTACGGGGAGAAGGCTTCACGACGAAGCCAGCGGAGGCCTATCTCTGGGAAAAAGACCGGTTGATCACGAGCAAGGCAGGAGAGGTCACCGCGCGGGTGACGGAACTGCTCGGTTTCAAAGGGGACCAGTTCCGGCAGGTGGTTCTGCTGCCGCAGGGCCAGTTTCAACGCTTCCTGATGGCTACGGGCGCCGAGCGGGAGAACATTCTGGCGGTGTTGTTTCAGACCCATATCTATCGCCGGGTGGAAAACGAGTTGCGGCAGCGAAGGAAGGAGCTGGACGATCAGTTTACTCAGTTAGAGACGCGGCGAAAGTCGATGCTCGCCATGGCTGGGTGCGAATCGGTGGAGGATTTGGGAGCGAAGCAGGCCGGGCTGGTGGCCGAGCTGGGGGCGTTGGAGCGTGATCTCGCGGCAGCGGCGGAAGCCTTGCGGGTGGCCGAGGCCGCCTATCAGGAGGCGACGCACCGGCAACGGCTCTACGCGGAAGTAGAGGCCGCGAACAAGGTGCTGCGGGAGCAGGAAGCGCGGCTGGAGGCGGTAGCCATAACGGAGGCGCGGCTCGAGTCCGCTAAGCGCGCCGCGGCGGCCTGGCCAGCGTGGGAGGAGCAGGGGAAGCGGAGGAAGGCCTGGGAGCTGGCGCAGGTCCGACACAAGGAGGCCCAGCAGAAAGTAGCGTCGAGAACGAATGCCCTGCTGGAGGCGACCGCGGCGCTTCGGGAGGCGGAAGGAACCCGGCCGGAGCGGGAACGGTTGGCGACGGAGCGCGCGCAGAAGGAGGCGTTGCGGCCCGTGGTGGGCCGGTTGGCCGCACAGCGGGAGGCGATGCGGGAAGCCGAGGTGGCCTTTCGGGCGGCCGAGCGAGAGTGGCGGACCCGGATGGCGGAGCGGGCGACGATTGAATCGAAGCTGCCGGCCGTGGAGACGATGGCCGCTTTGGCGGCGGAGCGCGCAGTGGCCCTGCTGGAGGCGCGGCAGCGCGTGGAGCAGCGGAGGAACTGGGAGCAGTGGACAAAGGAGCTGGCCGAGGCCGAACCGAAAGCGGCGGCAGCGGAACAGGCCGAGGCGGCGGCGCTGGCCGAGCGGCTTCGCGAGGGGGAACCTTGCCCGGTCTGCGGATCGACGGATCACCCAAGCCCGGCGGGGCACGGCGGAGGATCCGGAGCGGGCTGGCGGGCCCTTGCAGAACGCGTGGCGGAGCTGCGGGGAAAGTTAAAGGGTCTGCCGCCAGACTTGCCTGCCGATGCGGCCGAACGGTTGCAAGCCGGCGAACGCGAGGAGCGGGAGAGCCGGGAAGCGGCTGCCATGCGGACGGCGTTGACGAAACGCAGAGCTGACCTGCAAGTGGAGGAGTGGCAGACGCGCTCCGGGGATTTGCAGCGCGAATGGGTTCGTTTGGCAACCTTAGTGGAGAACGAAGAGGCCACCGTGCCAGCGGAGTTGCGGCAGGGAGGCGCGCTGGAGCGGGCCTTAGGCGATCTGGAGCGGAAGATTGGCGCGCTGGACCGGGCGATGAGTGCCGCTCAGGCCGATGAGGGCCGGGCGCGAACGGAGGCAGGCGGAGCGGCGTCGGCGCTGGCCGAGATGGAACGAACACTGCGGGAAGCGGAGGCAGCCTTGACGGAGGCCGGCGGAGAAGCGGCGAAGGCACTGGCCGGGAGCGGATTTGCCGACTGGGAAGCGGTGACCTCTGCGCACTTGCCGATGGAGAAGCAGGAGAGCTGGGCGCGACAGATCCGCGAGTTCCGGGAGGGGTTGGCGGCGGTGCGGGCCCGGGCGGAGGCGGCGGAACGGGCCGTGATGGGCTTGGCGCCGGCGGACATGGCTAGTGCGGAGGCAGCCAAGACGGGAGCGGCGGAGTCGGTGGGCCGGTTGACCGAGCGCCGGGGTAAGCTGGCGCAGGAGTTGGCGAGCTTGCGGGCTACGGCGGAAGCGGTGGAGCGGGTGAGCGCGGAGGGCGGCACGGTGGAGGCGGAGCTGCGGCTGGTGGGGCAATTGGCGGAGGTAGTACAGGGGAAGAATCCGCGCAAACTGAGCCTGCAGGAGTACGCGCAGATGGCATTCCTCGAGGAGGTGCTGGCGGCGGCAACGGTGCGGTTGGGACGGATGAGCAGCGGCCGGTATGAACTGTTGCATCCGGCGGGGGCGAAGGGACTGGACTTGGCAGTGAGTGATTACTTCACGGGACAGACGCGGGGAGTCGAAACCTTATCTGGCGGGGAGATGTTTTTGGCCTCCCTGGCGCTGGCGCTGGGTCTTTCGGACGTGGTGCAGGCGAACAGCGGCGGAACGCGACTGGACTCGCTTTTTGTGGACGAAGGCTTCGGAACGCTGGATCCCGAGGTGCTGGACCTGGCGATGAACACGCTGACCGAGTTGCAGCGGAGCGGGCGGCTGGTGGGGCTGATCTCTCACGTCGCCGATATGCGAGACCGGATTCCGCTGCGCCTGGAAGTGATCCCCGGCCAGCGCGGCAGTACGACGCGAATTCTTGGTCCGCTCTAAGGCTTCATCGTTCCCGGTGAGCTCCCTTATACTAAACGGGATGACGCCGACCGAAATCGCTGAGCACCCAATATTCCGCGGGAAGTGGTACCACAAACTGGAGTTGGCTCCAGGGCTAGTGACTAGCGGTGCCGGGTTTGACAACCTTGTGGTGACGCGGAAGCTGCTCGATGGGGTGAATGTCGCTGGCCAGAACTGCCTCGATATTGGGGCGATGGACGGACTGACGTCCTACCTGCTCGAGCGGCGTGGAGCGGCCCGGCCGGTGGCTTACGACCGGAACTGCCGGCCGTCGAACCTGATTTCAAACGGCGACCGTTTCCGGTTTGCCCGTGAAGCGCTGGGTTCGAAGGTGGAGTACCTGTGGGATATGCCGCTGAAGGACGTCTGGTCGGCATCGGCAGCGATCGGCTTGCGAACTTACGACGTGGTCGTGTTTGCGGGGGTTTTGTACCATATGTTCGACCCGCTTTCGGGGTTGGCGGTGGTGCGGAACCTGGTTCGGAACGGGGGCATTCTGATTGTGGAGACCGGCGCCACGCTGGACGCGAGCGCGAGTATGCACGCCAACGTGGCGGGCCGGTTCTATCCGGCGGACGACTACTGGCTGCCTTCCGTGCGAACGCTTGAATACTGGATGCGCTTTCTGCACCTGGAACCGCTTGATGGGGCGTTTTTGCATCATCGCGTGGTAGACGGGTTGCCCGTGATCCGGGTGGCGGTGGCCTGCCGGGCGGTAGAGAGCTTCCGGGCGACGCCGGAGGACACGTGGATGCACCGGCAAGACGAAGGACTCTTTAACGCGGACTTCCAAGAGTGTCTGAACTGGGAAGAGGTGAAGAGCGACCGGCCGCCGGTGCCCTACACCCACTCCGGCGGACACATCGCTTATCACCCGGGGACGAACGTGATGGACCTGTTCACTACCTTGACTTCCAACCCCGCGCTGCAGGCGGCGGCGCATCCGGAGCTTTCGCAACTGATGCTGGCCGACCGCTAGCGGGCAGGGTAGGACTTGGTGAACTGGTTGCGGGAGTTGAAGACGGAGAAGGATCCGTCTTTGTTCGCGCTGACCTTCAGATAGTTGCCGGAGCCGAACTCGGCGGTGTCGGCCAGGAAGGCGTCAGGGGCGTTATTGTCCTTGCCGCCGGCGATAGCGTAGTGGAGCTGCCAGAGATCCTGGAGGCCGGGCGAAGAGCGGACAATCTGCCAAGCGGAGGGGGAACCGCCCTTTTTCGAACCGTTGTTCATGATGGCGACCTGTGGACGGAGAGCGTGCACGAGCTCCTTCGGGCCGGAGGCGTCCATGCCGTGGTGGGTGGTCAGATAGACCGAGACGGGGCCGAGGCGGTTGGCCGGGCAGGCGAGATCGAGTTCCTTGTTCCAGGTCAGGTCGCCGATATCGAGGAATTTGAACTTGCCGAACGAGAGAAGGAAGCCAAGGCTACGGGCGTTCTCGGTGGGGTCGTCGGCCTTCTTGGTGGCTTCCGAGCAGAGGGGGTTCTTGGACCCGGCCTGGTTGATGATCTCGCCATCGGAGGAGACGACAACCACTTCGGCGCCCTTCAGCGGAATCGTTTCGCCCGCTTTGACGGAGGAGCGCTGGCCGGTTGCGGCGGCCTTGAGGTAGGCGTTCATGAGCTGCTCGGCGGGGAGGCCGGTTTCGCGATTTGGGCCGTGGTCGACGAAGTTCACGACGGGCATTTTTTGCAGAAGCTGCGAGATGCCCCCGACGTGGTCGCGATGGTAATGGGTGATGACGAGATAGTCGATCTTTTTGAGGCCGGCCTTCTTGGCGGTCTTCACGATGCGGTCGGCGTCGCGATCCTCGAAACCGGGCCAACCGGTATCGACGAGAAGCGATTGTTTTTCGGGAGTGACGATCAAAGTCGCCTGACCGCCCTCGACATCGATAAAGTAGATGTCGAGCGTCTTGTCAGCGGCGGCGAGGCCGAAGGAAAGCAGGAAGAGCGCGCAGAGGGCCGGCAGGAGTTTCATCGCTGCCCATGCTACTGAACACGGAAGGAACATCGCAAGCGGAAATTGCGTAGGGTTGAATAGGGAGGCGGCAGATGCCCTTTTGCACAAATTGCGGAACAGCGGTGGGAGACCGGGTGGCCTTCTGCCAGAACTGCGGCCGACCGCAGCCGGTGACGGCGGTTCCGCCGGCGGCGGACCCGTTGAACGGCATTAGCGGCGAGACGGCTTCCACGCTCTGCTATATCCCGTGGGTGGGGTGGATTGTGAGTTTGGTGGTGCTGTCGACGAACCGCTTCCGGGCGGACGGACTCGTGCGATTCCATGCGTTTCAAGGGATGTATCTGGCGGTGGCGTGGATGATCGTCGACATCGCTTTGGAGCCCTCGTTGCGGATTTCCGGAATCAGCCGTTCGATTGTTCCGTTGCTCAAGCTGGGAATTGTGGGGACGTGGATCTTTATGCTGATTCGGACGAACGCCAAGCAGTTGGTGCGGTTGCCGGTGATTGGCGAGATGGCGGAGCGGAGCGTGAACGAGCAGGGCAACGGCTGGAAGACCTGACCGGGGCCGTGCGGGCGCAATGGTATATTTATTCATGGGGATGAATAAATAGTCAATCATGAAGAAAATCGGGATCGTAGGTTTCCGGGGCTATAGCGGCGCCGAGCTGGTGCAGATCGGCAAACGGCACGGCGAGCTGGAGGTGTTTCTGATGGAGCACCGCGACGAAAAGGCATCCGTGAAGGGCGTGGCCACCATGGGCGCGACGGCGGAAGCCGTGGCCGAACAGGGCCTGGACGGGGTATTTCTCGCCACGCCTCCGGAAGTTTCGATGGAGCTGGCGGGCGGCTACCTGGCCGCCGGGGCGAAAGTCGTCGATCTATCCGGGGCCTTCCGCCTGGGGACGGGGGAGAACTATCAGCGCTGGTATAAGGAAGAACACACCCAACCGGAGCTGTTGGCCGAAGCGGTTTACTCCATTCCCGAACTGCACCGCGACCTGGTGCCGGGCAAACGGCTGATCTCCAATCCGGGCTGCTACCCAACGGCGGCGAGCCTGGCGCTGGCCCCGTTGGTGGATGTGATTGACCGGCAGGCGGGCGTCGTGTGCGACGCCAAGAGCGGCGTGAGCGGCGCGGGGAGGAAGCCTTCGCTGACGACCCACTTTTGCGAGGTGACCGAGAACTTCACGGCCTATTCGATCCTCTACCATCGGCACGTGGCCGAGGTACTGCAGAACACCGGTTTGCGGGAGGCCGAGTTCAGCTTCACGGCGCAACTGCTGCCCGTGCACCGGGGCATTCTCGAAACGATCTACTTCCGGGCTTCGGAGGTGAAGAGTGCGGCGGAGTTAGCCGGGATGTACGAGACGCAATACGGCAATGAACCGTTCATCCGCATTCATGATCCCGGTAAGGTGCCGGACCTGACGGCAGTTTCGCGGACGAACTTCTGCGACATCGGCGTGGTGTTCGACGGCCGGACGAAGCGTGGCGTGGTAGTGGCCGCGATTGATAATCTCGTCAAGGGCGCCGCGGGACAGGCCATGCAGAACATGAATCTCGTCCTGGGCTTCCCGGAGACGCAGGGACTGCTATGAGAGTGCTGGTGAAGTTGGGCGGAACGCTGCTGGACAGC
>LNFE01000262.1 GCA_001464575.1 Acidobacteria bacterium Ga0077553
CCACCTCCAACTGCACCCCCTCGTCTCCCTGACCGATCACGACAACTGCGACGCCGGGCTCCGCCTGCAAGGCCAGCGCGGCTGTACGGATGTCCCCATCTCGGTCGAGTGGACGGTCCCGTTCGGGCGGGCTCTGTTCCATCTCGGTATCCACAATCTGCCCCGCAACTCAGCCCGCGCCCTGATGGCCGAAATGGCCGACTATACCGCGCGTCCCCAGCCGGCGAGGCTCGCGAGTCTGCTGCACCATCTCGACGGACTCCCCGAAGTTCTCGTCGTCGTCAACCATCCGCTCTACGACGAAGCCCGGCTCGGCGCGGCTCACCATGGGATGCTGCTGGGCGAGTTTCTGACCCGTCACGGCAGCCATCTCCATGCGCTCGAACTCAACGGACTCCGTTCCTGGACCGAAAACGAAACCGTCATCCGCATGGCGACCGACCTCGGTCTGCCCTACGTCAGCGGCGGCGACCGCCACGGGGCCGAACCCAACGCCAATCTCAACCTCACCGCGGCCCGGACGTTTCCGGAGTTTATCCACGAGGTCCGCTTCCGCCGGCGCAGTCACGTCCTTTTTCTGCCCCAGTACCGGAAGCCGCTGGTGCAGCGCCAGGTGATCACCGGTTGTGAAGTCGCGGCCCGCTGGACCGAGAGGCTATTCTACCGGCCCTCCTCCGGCGCCCCTGTGCCGCTGCTGCCGCTGCTCTCTGGCCGCCACCCGCGGCAGAGCGCTACGCTGGATCATGCGTTGGGTGTTCGCAGCCACTCTTAGTGCGCTGTTCGTTCTAGGCTGGCTGATTGCTAACTGGTGTGGTCTGCAACAGGATGAAGCCCTGTTTCTGAGAGCCATCGACGACCCGGCCCACTGTGCCTTCTCGATTCTAGAAGGGCGGATCGCGTTGATGATCATGCCCTACGTCGGTGCGTTCAAGGCGGCCTTGTATGTGCCCTACCTGAAGCTCGTCCCTGCGGACGCCTTCACGCTCCGCCTGCCGATGGTGGTGCTGGTGCCGGTTCTCGCTGGACTCTCGCTCTGGTTTTGGTCGCGCCTCGCCTCGGGAGCCGCCATTGCTGTTACGGCCGCGCTGATCCTGGCCCATCCCCACTTCACCATTCCGGTCGTGCTCGATTGGGGACCGGTCGGCCTGCAGCTCCTCTTCACGCTTCTCGCCTTCCACGCCTACCGAACGCACTCGTACGCCGCCGTTGGCTTCCTGGCCGGTCTTATGGTCTGGGACAAGGCCGTTGCCGTTTGGGTGCTCACGGCAGTCGCCGGTGCCGCCGTAGTCTTCTATCCCGCGCGGCTTCGTCCGTTCCTCCATTGGCGCATTCTCCTCGCTTTCGTTCTCGGCGCCTCCCCTTATTTGTATTTCCGCCTTCGTACGCCCAATGCGATGGCGGGCTTTCGCACCGACATTGACCTCGCCAGCCTCGGGCCGAAGATCGACGCCCTCCGCGGAACCCTCGATGGCACGGCCATGGCCACGTATCTTTTCCCCTTGCCGCTGACCGAGCATCCCATGGGCCTCCTCGTTGTTTTTGCTGTGCTCGCCGTCCTGGGCTTCGCCGTCCGCCGGCGTCTCCCGGCCTTTTTCTGGACAGCCACCCTCGCCGCCCTGGCCGCCATGCTGCTCACCGGCGGCGCCGGCGGCTCGGTCCACCATCACGTTCTGGTCTGGCCGCTGCTGGGCGCGGCTGTCTGCACCACCCTCGCCGCTTTGCCTCTCCCCCGCTGGTCGTTGCTAGCCGCTATCGGGGTTCTCGCTGTCTTCCAGGTCAACGTATGGACTCTCTATTGGGAGGGCGCTGCGCTGGGGGCCCGCCGCGAATGGACCGACGCCACCGCCCCCGTCGCCGCGCACCTCTCCCAACCCGGCGTCTGCCCCGGCGGCGTCTACGCCCTCGATTGGGGCTTCAGCGAGAATCTGAACGCCCTCGGCCGCGGCCGCTTTCAAGTCACCACCATTGCTGACGAGTGGTGGCGTCCGGAACTGCCCCCCGCCGAAGCCGCCGTCGCCGCCGAGCGCGCCGCCAACCCGCAGACCTGCCTCCTCGAATGGGCCGACGGCGCCGACCCGTTCTTCCCCGGCATCCGCGCCGCGGCCGGGCCAGTTCTATCCACCCGGCCCAGCCGCGTCTTTCTCAATCGTCGCCAGCGGCCGACGATTCGCCTTTACGAGACCCCGTAGCCGCCCGGGTTAGCGCTTCGAGCAGCTCCTGCTCGCCCAGCGTCGTACTGATGAACAGCTCCTGCCGCGAACCCGCGCTCAGCGCAATGGCTTTCCATCCATTCATCACCGGCACCGTGATGTGCACCTTCAACGCCCCCCGCGCGTCCCGCACCTTCGAGATTCGCCCCGGCACCACCGACCGGATCACGTCCTCGGGATACTCCCGCAGAAGCCGCTCGAGCATCTCCCGCACGCCTTCAATGATCGAATGCTCAATCTTGAGCCGATTGTTCTCCGCTCGCAGCCGCATCCGCGCCATGGTGTTATCCCCTTCGGCGGGCGATCAGCAGGTTAGACGGGGCGCGCTGAAACCCATACCCAATGTTAAAGGGTAGAGGCTTCGTTTTTTTCGGATCGCTGTAGGCCTTCTGCAAATCGCGTTGCACCAGATTGCGGAAGGAACCGTACGGGGTGTTGTAGCTGCCGTATAGGGCAACGTCCCAGCGGCCCGGCTCGTAGTATTGAAACGGGATGCCGGAATCATCCTGCACGACGGCCAGGCTGCGGCTCATCACCACCTCGCGAATCTTCGAAAAATCCTTCCGGTGCGGCATATAGGATGTGGACTTGAACATACTCACCATCTTGGCCGGCCGAGCCAGGAAGTTATGAAAGCGAGTGTTGGCCGAAAACTTCTCGTCGCCGAGATTGACCGAGAAATAGTACAAACGCCGGTGGGTGTTTTCGCCGGGCATCTGGAAATCAATCGCCACTCCGGGGTTCGGCTGCCCCGCTGCTGGCTCGCGCGCCACCACATCCCCGGCGTCGTTGAGAGTAACGGGCGCCACTCCCAAAATCTTCGCCTGGGTTCTCACGAGCTGTACTAACATGATCGGCAGTAACCCATCGGTCACCTGCCCCGATCGCAATTGCAGATCCATCTGGCGGGTAATGAAAAAGCTCCGGCCGAGCACGACGCTCAGCGTCCGGCGCACGTGGGGCAGCTGCGTTTCGAGCGCCGTCTCGGAAAGCTTACCCACCTTGGCCAGGCTCCCTGGCGGCTCTAATCCCACCAGAATGTATTCGGGATTCTTGGGATAGAAGGTCATGACGTGCACGACATCCGGTCCGCCAAACGGATAAAACGCGGTGGCCGATTCGAGATCGTGGCCCGTCAGCTCTGTCTTCTGGAAGGCGGCAATCGGCGGACGGCGCCCCGCATTCCACCGCGCGAAGGCGGCATCGAATCCGGCCGCGTGGGCGAGCCATTGCTTCTCGTCTTCAAACTTTTTGAACGGGCTCTCCGCCCGGCCGGGCATCCCCGCCAGGAATCGCGCCGCATCATCCGGGTAGGAATCCGGGGCGATGGTGAAAACTGCTCTTGCCTCGCCTCCGGTCTTGGTCGGTTCTCCCGCCGAGGCGCAACCCGCCAGCCCCAAGAGGCTGACCATACCCGCCACCGCAATCGCTCGCATCCCCGCTGTCACAGTTGCCATTGTAAATACAGCGATCCGGGTATGGCTAATTTTGTTGCGAATTTAAATATTTACTGACCTTCACCCAGGTCGTAAGCGTCCGTAGCCGTCAATTTCACCCGGTAAGTCCCCAGATTGTTCTGCCAGTGCCGGTTATCGTTGATGGCGAGTCCCAACCGCCCCGCTCCCGCAGCCTTGGGACCGTAGGCTTTCCCGATGGCGAAGGTTGCGCCTTTGGCGCCCAACCGGCCCAGCAGAGCGCCGAACGGGTGCCCGTCCACCAGATTCGTCTTATAAGCCGGGCTGCCAGGCTTCGTCAGTCCGTTGGGGTCCGTCGCCCAACCGTCGTCCTTCCAGGAGAGGCGCGTGAAGCCGCTCGCCGTGACGGTCAGCTGCGACCCGCCCCCCAACCCGATGCCCGTATCGAAATACTCAATCTGCGTCGAATGCCGAATGGAATGCACCTCCGCCGTCTTCACTACCTTCTTTTGCCGCACCGCCAGCGTCCGCACCGCGGCCCAGGGAATCTCCCGCTTGTCCACCTTCAGCGAACCTGCCGGAGCACCCACTCGCAGCATCTGCCCGTTGGTTAGCCGCAGCAAACCTTGCGTACGGTCGAACCCGTCCGCCGCGCTCGGCATGATCTTTTCAAACAGCCGGTACAGAGGCCGCGGCTCATGCTGGTCCGTGTCTTTGTACAGGTTCAGGAGCGGGGTCACCACCGGCAGGCCGATCGCCGTCAGCCGTTCGACGGCCAAGTCCCGCGCAGCCCGGTCTTTATCCGCCTGGACGGTCGCCAGGTCGGCTGCAATCTGCTCCGCCTCCTGCGGGGACGCGGTGGAGGCGCTGTGAAACGACAAAATCTGCGACGCCCCCCTGCCTCCAATCGAAAAAGAGGCCGGACCCTCGACGGTCGTCCCGTCCGTCAACCGCAACATCACCGTAACCGCAGCAAGCAATAGCATCGCCGCATTTATATCAGACAATGGAGAGATGCGTCTCAAAAAAGGTCACGGCTGGTACCTTGCCGAAGAGGTCCTCGAAATCCGGGTGGAGGGCGACCCCCGTAACGTCGTCCACGTCAACACTCGCCTGCTCCAGGCCCGCGACGGCGAACACGCCTATACGCGCGCCACCGAGTTCGGCGCCGAGGCCGCTGACGAATATCTCAACCCCGAAGGCCATAAGGTCACCATCACCTTTCGCGGCATCCGCGAAGTGATCGAGATCACCGAAGGCCTCTCCGACGGCGGCGAAATTCGCTGGTCGGAGTCGGTCGGCGTCTCGGAAAAGAAGATTCGGGCCATGCTGAAGCCGGTCGAAGAGGTGGAAGCCGTGAAGCCCTTCGAGCCCAGCGACCACCCCGATTACCGTTGCGGCGAAGTTGTCGCCGAGGCCATGGCCATGTTCGAAAAGAAGCGCTAGCGGCGGCCTCCGCCGACGAAATGAACAATCTCCACCTTGGCGCCCGGCCGCAACCGCGTCTCTCCCCACGTGGCCGGTTTCAAAATTACGCGGTCCAGCTCCACCGCGACCCGCTGGGCCGGAATTCCCAGTTCTCCCAATAGACTCAGCACGGTAGACCCCTCCGCGACACTGCGAGACTCTCCGTTTAGAACAATTTCATGCATAAATGCTTTGGTTTCCCTTCGGCTAGTCAACGCCGTTCTTTGACTAGCCCTAGCTAAGGTCATTATAGTTTTGTAAGGGGTTCTTTTCCCCTCCTTCCGACCACACACTTTACCGATGTTGCCAACGTCCCTGCCCGAGTCCTATCTACCCGTCCTCCTGACGTGGATGTTTGCGATTACGAACGCGACCGGTATTATCGTCGCGGGCTACGTACTCGGCAAAAAATTCCGCAATAAGGCGAAAGACACCCCTTACGAATGCGGCATCACCCCCACCGGTAGCGCCAAAGAGCGCTTCAGCGTCAAGTTCTACCTGGTGGCGATGCTCTTCATCCTGTTCGACATTGAAGCCGTGTTCCTCTACCCGTGGGCCGTCGTGTACCGCGATCTGAAATGGTTCGGCTTCGTTGAAATGCTTCTGTTCGTAGTTTTGGTCCTCGCCGGTTTCTTCTACATCTGGAAGAAGGGAGTCCTCGATTGGAGCCAAGCCGAAGAAGTGGAACGCAAGGCCGCCGCCGGTATCCTGCTCCGGACGGACAACACTCCCCAGCCCGAAAAGGTTACCCATGTTGCCTGAGACCCTTCAGGAAAATGAATTGGCCGGCGGTCTCGCCCACGGCGAACTGACTCTCCAGATTGAACCGGACGATATCCTGGCCGTCCTTGAGTTTTTCAAGCGACACCAGAAGTTTGAGCGCCTCTCTACGGTCACCGCAGTCGACCGCTATCCCATGGAGCCTCGCTTCGAGGTGGTGTACCATCTCCAGTCGGTCGCCCGGAACCTTCGCATTCGCCTGAAAGCCTCTGTCAGCGCCGAAATCGCGTCCGCCACCGCCGTATACGCCGCTGCTAACTGGTACGAGCGGGAAGTATTCGACCTGTTTGGCGTCGTCTTCAGTGGCCACCCCAATCCAAAGCGGATCATGATGCCAGACGATTGGGAAGGCCATCCTTTGCGCCGGGACTTCCCTACCCACGGCTTCAAGTACAGCTACGGCGAGCAGAAATAAACCCCCGAGGAATATGAGCGAAACCATCACAGAGCCCGTGTTGCATCAGGAGCCGGAAGCGGGCGGCAGCCGGCGGATGACTCTGAATATGGGCCCCCAACACCCGTCGACGCACGGCGTGTTGCGGGTCGTGCTGGAGCTCGACGGCGAGTTCATCGAAAAGGCCACGCCTGAGATCGGCTACCTCCACACCGGCATCGAAAAGCAGTGCGAGGCGCTGAACTGGCAGCAGGTGATCACCCTCACCGATCGCGTCGATTACCTCGCCAATCTTTCGAACAATCTCTGCTACTCGCTCGCCGTCGAAAAACTGCTGGGTCTCGAGATCCCGCCGAAAGCCCAGTTCCTTCGCGTTCTGCTCGCCGAACTCACCCGCATCAATAGCCACCTCGTCTGGCTCGGCACCCATGCCCTCGACATGGGCGCGATGACGATGTTCTTCCTCACCTTCCGGGAACGCGAAGACCTGCTCCGCATCTTCGAAATGTTCAGCGGCCAGCGGCTGATGACCAGCTACATCCGCCCCGGCGGCTTGGCGCTCGATCCGCCCCGCGGCTGGGAGAAGCCGGTGAAGGCCTTCTTGGCGGACTTCCCGAACAAGCTCGACGAGTACGAGTCGCTGCTGAACGCCAACCCCATCTGGCTTCGCCGCACCAAAGGCATCGGCATTTTACCGGTGGAAGAGATGCTCGAAGTGGGCATCACGGGTCCGTTGATCCGCGCCGCCGGCATCCCGATGGACGCCCGCAAGATGACGCCCTATTCGGGCTATGAAAAGTTTGATTTCAATGTTCCCACGGCCACGGAAAACGACGTCTTCGCGCGTTATGCCGTCCGCATGGCGGAGATGCGCGAGAGCTTGAAAATCGTCCAGCAGGCGCTTGAAGGAATGCCCGAAGGGCCCACGCGCGCTGAGGCGCACCGCGTCGTTCTGCCGGAGCGCGAAAAGATGAAGACGCAGATGGAAGCGCTCATCTACCACTTCAAGATCGTCACCGAAGGCATTGCGGTGCCCGAAGGCGAAATCTATCAGGTGGTGGAATCGCCGCGCGGAGAACTCGGCTACTACGTTGTCAGCGACGGCAGCTCCAAACCGCTGCGGGTGCACATGCGCACCCCGAGCTTTGCCAATCTGCAGGGTCTGCCCAACCTCGTCGAAAAGCGGCAGATTTCCGACTCCATCGCCATCATGGGCAGCCTCGACTTTGTACTGGGAGATTGTGATCGATGACGTTTTCGCCGGAACTGGAAGCTAAGTTCGCCGACCTGGTTACGCACTATCCGGAAGGCCGCCAACGCGCCGCGCTGATCCCGATGTTGATGTTTGGGCAGGAAGAGGTGGGTTCCATCACCCCCGAGTTCATGGAGGAGGTGGGCAAACGCCTCGGCCTGAACACCATGCAGGTGGATGAAGTAGTCGGCTACTACTCCATGCTCCACAAGAAGGCCATGGGGAAATACCATGTGCAGGTCTGCACCAATGTGGCCTGCCTGTTGCGCGGCGGTGCTGAGCTTTACGACCACGCCTGCCACAAACTGGGCCTCGGCCACAAAGAGGTCTCCGCCGACGGCCTCATTTCGCTCGAAGAAGTTGAGTGCATGGGCGCTTGTTCCTGGGCCCCTGCCGTTCAGGTGAACTACGACTTCCATCACGAAGTTACCACCGATCAGTTAGACACGATCCTGGAGGGCCTGAAGAAGTGAAGCTGTTCAACGAACCGAGTCCCCTCGAAACCAAAATCATCTCGTTCCGCTTTGGCCTCGAGAACTCCGCGTCCATCGATACTTACCTCGCCAACGACGGCTACAAGGCGCTCCGCAAAGCGCTCGAGATGACGCCGGACGACATCATCAATGAAGTGAAAGCTTCGAACCTGCGCGGCCGTGGCGGCGCAGGCTTCCCCACCGGCATGAAGTGGAGCTTCGTCCCCCGCGCCAGCGAGAAGCCGAAGTACATCGTCGTCAACGCCGACGAGTCCGAACCCGGGACCTGCAAAGACCGGCTGCTCATTCAGCACGACCCCCATCAGCTCATCGAAGGCTGCCTGCTTGGCGCCCTCGCCGTCGGCGCGAAAAAGGGCTGGATCTACATCCGCGGCGAGTATAACTACCTCATCCACATCATGGATAAGGCCATCGCCGAAGCCTATAACAACGGCTACCTCGGCAAGAACATCTGCGGCTCAAATTTTGAGTTCGATCTCTACACGCACACCGGCGCAGGCGCCTACGAGTGCGGCGAGGAGTCGGCGCTGCTCGAATCGCTCGAAGGCAAGCGAGGGGTGCCGCGGATCCGTCCGCCGTTCCCGGCCGTCTCCGGCGCGTTCCAGTCGCCGACTCTCCTCAACAACGTCGAAACGTTCTCGTCCGTCCCGGCCATTCTCCGCATGGGCGGCCAGGCCTACGCCGATCTCGGCGTGCCCAAGTCCGGCGGCACCCGCCTCGTCTGCATGTCCGGGCACGTCAACAAGCCCGGCGTTTACGAAGTGCCCCTCGGCTTCCCGCTGATGAAGTTCGTCAATGAAATCGGCGGCGGTGTTTGGAAAGGCCGGGCGCTCAAAGCTATCATCCCCGGTGGCTCCTCCAGCCCGTTGTTGAAGGCTGAAGAGTGCGACATCCCGATGGACTACGACTCCATCGCCAAGGCTGGCTCCATGCTCGGCTCCGGTGGCCTGATGGTCATGGACGAGACCACCGACATGGTGAAGGTTGCCCTCCGCATCATGCGCTTCTACCAGCATGAAAGCTGCGGCTGGTGCATCCCGTGCCGCGAGGGCACGACGTGGCTCAAAAAGATGCTGCAACGCGTGTCCGACGGCCACGGCCAAACCCGCGACATCGACCTCATCGGCGACCTCGCTCAGAACATGATGGGCCGTACTTTCTGCCCGCTCGGCGACGCCGCCGCCATGCCCACCATCGCCATCGTCAAGAAGTATCGGAACGAATTCGAGGAGTACGTGGCCCGGAACCCCTTCGCCTCGCCCGAACTCGTATCCATCGCTTAGGAGATTCATGGCACTCGTCAACGTCACCATTAACGGGGTCCAGGTGCAGGCCGAAAACGGCGCCCTGCTCATCGAAGTCGCCAAGCAGAACGGCATCGAAATCCCCGCGTTTTGCTACTACGAAGGCATGTCGCTGCAAGCGGCCTGCCGCATGTGTTTGGTCGAAGTCGAAAAGGCGCCCAAGCTCATGGCCGGCTGCACGCTCCCGGTCGCCGAAGGCATGGTGGTCCGCACCGAATCGGAGCCCGTCGTCAAGGCCCGCAAGACCACCCTCGAATTCCTGCTCTCGAACCATCCGCTCGATTGTCCCGTCTGCGACAAGGGCGGCGAATGCGAACTGCAGGACATGACGTTCAAGTACGGTGTCGGCGAAAGCCGCTTTACCGAAATCAAACAGCATGTGCCCGAGAAGCAGTGGAGCCCGGTGGTCTTCTACGACGCTCCGCGCTGCATCCTCTGCTACCGCTGCGTCCGCGTCTGTAACGAAGGCATGGGCGTCGGCGCGCTCGGCATCTCCTACCGCGGCGTGAACGCGGAAATCATTCCGTCGAACGGCGACCATCTCGAATGCGACGAGTGCGGTAGCTGTATCGATATCTGCCCGGTCGGCTCGCTGACCTCCGGCATCTATCGCTACAAGACCCGCCCCTGGGAAATGGAGCACGTCGGCACCGTCTGCACGCACTGCTCGAACGGCTGCAAGACGACGCTTGGCGTCCGCAACAACGAAATCGTCCGCGGCAACAACCGCGACAAGAGCGGCATCAACGGCGAGTTCCTGTGCGTCAAGGGCCGCTATGCGTTTGACTTCACGCAGCACCCGGAACGGCTCCAAACCCCGCTGATCCGCAATGCCGCCGGGGAGCTCGAAGAGGCCAGCTGGAGCCGCGCGCTCAAGCTGGTGGCTGAGAAGTTTAAGGAACTGGCCGGCCCCGACTTCGGCGTGATTGGTTCCACCCGCACGACCAACGAAGAGAGCTATCTTCTCCAGAAGTTCGCCCGCACCGCGCTGGGCACCGCCAGCATTGACCATCACCGCACCGGCGACGTCGTCACTCTAATCGACGCGCTCAGCGGCAAGACCGGCCAGCTTGCCACCACCGAGGAGCTTTACACGACGAAAGCCGTTCTCGTCGTCGCCAGCGATCTTTCGCAGCAGCAGCCGCTGCTCGCCAACAAGATCCGCGCCAACGTCCGCCATCACAAGGCCGCCGTCTACGCCGTCACCCCCGGCCCGGTCCGCGAAGACAAGATCGCGCGCAAGTCCATCCGCGTTCCCGAAGCCGACTCCCTCGCCGGCGTCGAACAACTGCGCGAACAGCTGTCAAAGGAATCCGAACTCGTCATCGTCTTCGGCGATGCCATCCAGGGAGACAAGGTACGCCAGTTGGTCGCCTTCGGTGAATCCCTCGGCATCCCGGTAAAATACATCGCTCTCGTCGACTACGCCAACTCCCGTGGCGCCCTCGACATGGGCGTGCTCCCCGACCTCGGCCCCGGCTATCACGCGACTGCCCCCGGCCGCAGCCTGCAGCAGATGCTCGACGATCCCAAGCTAGCCGCTCTGTGGGTGGTCGGCGCCAACCCGCTCAAAGGCGGCAAGTCGCTGGCTTCCACCAACGCCTTCGTCGTCGTCCAGGATCTCTTCCTGACGGAGACCGCCCAGCGCGCCGACGTCGTTCTTCCGGCCGCCTCGGCCTACGAGAAGAACGGTACCGTCACCAACGTCTGCGGCCAAGTGCAGCGCCTAAAGAGGGGCATCGAAACCGTGGGCTCCAAGGCCGACCTCGCCATCATCGGCCTGCTCGCGCGCGGCATGGGCGTTAACCTCGGTAAAGTAGATGCTGACGCGATCTTTGCCGAGATCGCCGCCTCCGTCCCCGGCTACAACCAGTTGCCGATGCCCGTCATCCTCACCGGCGGTGCCGTCCAGACCCATCCGGTCAACGGTGGTGTCCCGCCCAGTTCCGTACCCGGTATCATCGCCAGCGCCCGCGACACCCTGTTTACCACCGGCTCGCTCACCCGCTACTCCAAGATCCTCAACGAAGTGCTCGAGAAACCCGGAGCCCTCTACAGCTAATGGACTTCATCCTTCTGTCGATTCTGAAGACGGCCATCGCCGCCCCCGTGCTACTCGGGACCCTTGCCTATTTAGTCTGGATCGAACGAAAGGTGCTAGCCCACGTTCAACTCCGTATGGGGCCCTCGCGCGTTGGTCCTCACGGGCTGCTGCAGCCCATTGCCGACGCCATTAAGCTTCTCACCAAAGAAGACTTCATCCCCAGCTACGTCAATCACGTCTACTACTGGCTCGCCCCCTGGCTGGCTCTCATGTTTGCCGTGACGGCAATTTCCGTCCTCCCGGTCGGCCCCATCGTCGAAATCTTTGGCGTGAAAACCAACATGGGCCAGGCGGATATTTCGATCGGCCTGCTGCTCATCCTCGGCCTCACCGGCATGGGCGTCTATGGCATCGCGCTCGCCGGCTGGAGTTCGAACAATAAATACTCCCTCCTCGGCGGCCTCCGCAGCTCCGCGCAGATGATCTCCTACGAACTGCCGATGGCCCTCGCCATCGCCTCGCCGCTGTTGATCGTCAACTCGCTCAACCTGCGCGAAATCGTTAACGGCCAGGCCGGTCACGTCTTCGGCATTATCCCCAATTGGAACGCCATCGGCGGCCTGCAAATCTTCAGCTTCATCATCTATCTCATCTGCGCCTTCGCCGAAACCAACCGCATCCCCTTCGACCTCCCCGAAGCCGAAAACGAACTCGTCTCCGGCTACAACACCGAATACAGCTCGATGAAGTTCGCGGCCTTCTTCATGGCCGAATACGCCAACATCATCACGGCCTGTTCGGTGGCCACCACGCTCTTCCTCGGTGGCTGGCACCCCATCATCCCGAATGAACTCGGCGGCCAGTTCATCCCGACCCTGATCTGCTTCTTCTTCGCCGGGGTGCTTTTCTATCACGCGCTCAACCCGGCCCGCCCCTCGGACCGCCTCTCAATGGGTGTGATCGGCGCCATCATCCTCGGCCTTGGCTTGCTGTTCCAGGTTCCGGTCGTCAAAGAGCTCGCTCAGCCCCTCTTCTGGTTTGCTTCGAAAGCCGGCTTTCTGATCTTTGTCTTCATCTGGGTCCGCGGCACGGTGCCCCGCTTCCGCTACGACCAGCTGATGCGTTTCGCCTGGCTGGTGCTTTTCCCGGCAGCGCTGCTTAACCTCCTCCTCACCGCCTTCGTTGTAGCGGCCAAATCGAACTAACATGGACGTCATTCTCTTCACCTTCTTCGCTCTCGTCGCCATCGTCGGCGCCGTCAGCCTCGTCCTGCAGAAACACCCGATTTCGAGCGCGCTTTCGCTCGTGTCGGTGATGGTCGCCCTCGCAGTGCTCTTCCTGCTCCTGGGCGCGGAGTTCATCGCGGCCGCACAGTTGGTGGTCTACTCTGGCGCCATCATGGTGCTGTTCGTCTTCGTCATCATGCTGCTCAATGCGGGCGCTGAACGCGAAAGCCGCAAGGGCGGTCTCGCGCAGTTCCTTGGTCTGCCGCTGACGGCCATCCTGCTCGTCTTCGCGAGCTACGTCATCACGCAGTCCATGTCCAACGCCAAGGCCGTCAAGTTCGGGGCCTTCACCGGCGGCGGCCCCCGCGAAGTCGGTTGGGAGCTGTTCACCCGCTATCTGCTGCCGTTTGAAGTCACGTCTATCCTCATCCTTATTGCCATCGCCGGCGCCGTCGTCCTGGCCCGCAAGGAGATCGACTAATGTCTCAACTGCTCCCGCCGGAGTTCTTCACGGCCACCGTCCCGCTGAACGCCTACCTCATCCTCAGCGCCATCCTGTTCGCCATCGGCGCCTGCGGCTTCATGTTCCGCAAGAACATCATCACTATCTACATGTGCATTGAGCTGATGCTCAACGCGGTCAACCTCAGCTTCGTCACCTTCTCCTACCAGTTCGGCAAGGTCGACGGCCAGATCTACAGCTTCTTCGTCATGGTGGTCGCCGCCGCCGAAGCCGCGGTCGGCCTCGCCATCATCCTCACCATCTTCCGCAACCGCGGCACGCTCCAGATCGACGAGATCGACACGCTCAAAAACTAGAACCCAATGCAACTTTGGCTAATTCCCATCCTCCCCTTGCTCGGCGCCGCGCTGAACGGCCTCACCGGTCGCCGTACCAGTCAGGGCATCCAATCGGCCATTGCCGTGGGCAGCGTTCTTCTGTCGTTCCTCTGGGTCCTCAACATCCTCGTCAATAACATGCCGGCCCCCGGCGCCGAGATCCGCGAAAGCTACTTCACCTGGATTTCGAGCGGCAACTTCTCCCTCAGCGTTGATCTCGTCGTCGATCGCCTCACCGCCGTTATGCTTCTGGTCGTCACCGGCATCGGCACTCTCATTCACATCTACGCCACCAGCTACATGTCGCATGAAGGCGGCTTCTACCGCTTCTTCACCTACCTGAACCTGTTCATGTTCTTCATGCTGGTGCTGGTGATGTCCGGCAACTTCCTGCTGCTCTTCGTCGGCTGGGAAGGCGTCGGCCTCTGCAGCTACCTGCTCATTGGTTTCTACTTCCTTAAGAAGTCGGCCTCGGATGCCGGCAAGAAAGCCTTCATCGTCAACCGCATCGGCGACTTCGGCGTTCTGCTCGCCATGCTCCTGCTCATCAACACCTTCGGCTCGCTCGATTTCAAGACGATCGCCGACAAGGTGAAGGTGATGCCCGTTGAGCTCACGGCCGGGATCATCACCGCCATCTGCCTGCTGCTGCTTCTTGGCGCGGCCGGCAAGTCGGCGCAGATTCCGCTCTACACCTGGCTGCCGGACGCCATGGAAGGCCCGACACCCGTCTCCGCTCTCATCCACGCCGCGACCATGGTCACGGCCGGTGTCTATCTCTGCTGCCGCGCCTCGGCGCTTTTTGAACACGCGCCCATCGCGCAGGACACGGTCGCCTACATCGGCCTCGCCACCGCCTTCTTCGCCGCCACCATCGGCCTCGTCCAGAACGACATCAAGAAGGTGTATGCCTACTCCACCGTCTCGCAACTCGGCTTCATGTTCCTAGCCGTGGGCTCCGGCGCTTATGCGGCCGCCATCTTCCATGTCGTGACGCACGCCTTCTTCAAGGCGCTGCTCTTCCTTGGCTCGGGCTCGGTGATCCATGCTCTTGAAGGCGAACAGGACATGCGCCACATGGGCGGCCTCCGCGGCAAACTGCCCATCACGTTCTTCACACTCCTCATGGGTGCGCTCGCCATCGCGGGCTTCCCGTTCTTCTCGGGCTGGTATTCGAAGGAAGCCATCCTCAGCGCCGCCCACGCCCACGCGCCGTGGATGTTCTGGGTTGCCGCACTCACCGCGATGATGACCGCCTTCTACGTCTTCCGCACCATCTGGCTAACGTTCTTCGGCGAATATAAGGGCCACGCTCACCCGCACGAATCCCCGGCCGTCATGTGGATTCCCCTCGCGGTGCTCGCTGTCCTCTCGGTAGTTGGTGGGTTCCTTTTCAACGTTCCTCACTTTCTGGAGGGCGTGCTGCCCGCCCACGCTCATGGTCACGACATGACGCTCGAGATCATCGGCTCCTCGGCCGGCCTGCTCGGCATCGCCCTCAGCTATCTGTTCTACGTCGCCAGCCCCGGCCTCGCCGATTCGTTTGCGGCCTCGTTCTCCGGACTCTACAATCTCGTCTACAACAAGTACTTCGTGGATGAGGTCTACGACGCGGCCGTTGTTCACCCCATTGAGCGCACGTCCCGCGGCTTCCTCTGGAAATTCCTCGATCAGAATGTGATCGACGATGGCATGGTCCACGGCGCTACCTCTGGAGCGCTTGGCCTCGGTAGCCTCCTCCGCCTCCTGCAGGGCGGCGTCGTTCGCAACTATGCGACGTGGGTCGTCCTGGGGGCCGTCTTCATCTTCTCTGCCTTCTCGTTGTTAGGAGGTGCCCGATGAACATCCTGGCCATTCTCCTGCTGCTGCCGCTGATCGGCTTCGCTGCCGCGCTCGTCCTTCCTGCCGCCGTCACCAAGCGTTTCGTCCTCGGCTTCTCGCTGCTCATCTTCGCCGTCTCGCTTCTCCTGATCGGTACCACCATGCAGAGCCCCGGCGGGATGACCTGGGTCACTGACACGGCCTGGATCGACACGCCCGCCATCCGCTTCCACATCGGTGTCGACGGCGCCAGCCTCTGGCTCGTCATCCTGTCGGCCTTCCTCATCCCCATCGCCGCCTACATCTCGCAGCGGACCATCGTCCACCGGCAGAAAGAGTTCTACGCCTATCTGCTCCTGCTCGAGTTCGGCCTCATCGGCGTCTTCTCCTCGCTCGATCTCTTGCTCTATTACGTCTTCTGGGAAGTTGTCCTCGTCCCGATGTACTTCCTCATCGGCATCTGGGGCGGTGAGCGCCGCATCTACGCCGCCACGAAATTCTTCGTTTATACGATGGCCGGCTCTATGCTGATGCTGGTCGCCATCCTGTACATCTACACGAAGGCCGGCACCTTCGACCTCCCCGCCATCCTTCTCCAGATGGAAGCCGGCAAGGTGGCCTTCACGCAGGCCGAAGAGCTCGCGCTCTTCCTCGCCTTCTTCCTCGCCTTCGCCGTCAAGGTCCCCATCTTCCCGCTCCACACCTGGCTGCCCGACGCCTACGCGGAAGCCCCCACCGCCGCCACGTTCCTCCTCGCCGCGGTCATGTCGAAGATGGGCACCTATAGCCTCCTCCGCTTCAACCTGAACCTCTTCCCCAAGGCCTCGCACGACTGCGCGCCCTGGATCGTCGTCCTCGCCATCATCGGCATCGTCTACGGCGCGCTCGTCGCCCTAGTACAGCCGAATATGAAGCGGCTGGTCGCCTACTCTTCCATCAGCCACTTGGGATTCGTCGTTCTCGGCCTCTTCTCTGGCAACCAGTTCGGCCTCGATGGCGCCGTCTATCAGATGCTCTGCCACGCCATCTCTACCGGGGCGCTGTTCATCCTGATCGGCTTCCTGCAGGAGCGTAAGCAGTCGCTCGAGATTGCCGACTTCGGTGGCCTCGCGACGCCGGCTCCAAACTTCGCCATCGTCTTCCTCGTCGCGACCCTGGCCTCCATCGGCCTGCCGCTGCTCAATAACTTTGTCGGCGAGTTCCTGATTCTCCAAGGCGCCGCCAAAGCCAACATCTGGTGGGCCGCCTTCGCCGCCCTCGGCGTCGTCCTTTCGGCCTGCTACATGCTCTGGTTCTACCAGCGCACTTTCCTCGGCGAAGCGAAGGCGGCCTTTACGGACCTCCGCCCCGCCGAGTGGCTTACCATTACCCCTCTGCTCGTCCTCATGCTGTGGATGGGCATCTTCACCCAAACCTGGCTCCCCGGCATCAGCGCCTCCAACAAAGTGCTTCTCGAAAGACCCACTTCTAAAATCGCCCTGCAGGTGGCCCAATGAACCCCGCTGCCTTCTATCCCTCCGCCGTTGACTATCTCCGCTTCCTGCCGGAGCTGATCCTCACCATCGGCGGAGTCCTCCTCCTCGTCCTCGAAGCCCTGACCGGCGACAACAAGGACAAGACGAGTCTCGGCTACGTCGCCATCGCCGTCGTCCTCGGCGCGATGTTTGCTGTTCCGGTAGCGCTCGCCAATCCCGGCACCTCCTTCAACGGCATGCTCGTCTCCGACGGCTTTGCGGCGTTCTTCCGCATGGTCACGCTGCTCGTCGGCCTGTTCACGCTGCTGTGCTCGACGTCCTACCTTAGCCGCGAAAAGGCCAATAGCGGAGAGTTCTACCTCCTGGTCCTCTTCTCGCTCGCTGGCCAAGGCATTATGGCAGCGTCGAACGAGTTGATCATGGTCTTTCTCGGCCTCGAGATTGCGTCCATTTCGAGCTACGTCCTTGCCGGCTTCCTCCGCGACGACAAGCGCGGCAGCGAAGCGGCGCTCAAGTACTTCCTCCTCGGCTCCTTCGCCACGGCGTTCTTGCTGTACGGCATTTCCTGGATCTACGGCGTCACCGGAGCGACGAATCTGGTCGCGATCCGCGAGTCGCTCGCCGCCGGCACCAGTGGCAACTCCATGGCGGTGGCCGCCGCTGCGCTGATGATGATCGGCCTCGCCTTCAAGGTCTCCGCGGCCCCCTTCCAGGTTTGGGCCCCGGACGTCTACCAAGGCGCTCCGGCCCCCGTTAGCGGCTTCCTCTCGGCTGGCCCCAAGGCTGCGGCCTTCGCCATCTTCTTGCGTATTTTCCAGACCTCGTTTGAGTCGTTTTCCTCCCGCTACGAACCCGTCCTCTGGATTCTGGCTCTGGCGACGATGCTGGTCGGTAACTTCTCCGCGTTGTGGCAGTCGAACGTGAAGCGCATGTTGGCGTACTCGTCCATCGCGCACGCCGGATACGTCCTCGTCGCCGTCACCACGAACTCGAATGTCGGCACTGCCGCGGCCATGTTCTATCTCGCCGCCTACGCCCTGATGAACTTCGGCGCCTTCGCCGCGATTACCCATCTGGCGGGCCGCGGTGAGTCGCACGTCACCATCGACGATCTCAAGGGCCTTGCGTCGAAGCAGCCCGTCATGGCGGGCCTGTTGACGGTCTGCCTGCTCAGCCTCACCGGCGTCCCGCTGACGGCCGGCTTCTTCGGCAAGTTCTACATCTTCAAGGCAGCAATCGACAATCATCTGTACTGGCTCAGCGCCCTCGGCCTGTTGAACTCGGCCATCGCGGCTTACTACTATCTCCGCGTACTCTCGGCCATGTACATGCATGACTCGAAGACCACCGACCATCCCGAGCCCGTCCCCGGCGGCATCCAGCTCACCATGTGGGTCAGCGCCGCTGGCATCCTGACCCTCGGCGTCTTCCCCGGCCTCGTCCTCGACTACGCCAACCGCTTCGCCACCTTCGTCAAGTAAACCCCATGGCCGGTACGGAGTGGTTCCAACTTAGAGACCCGCTCACCAACAGCCCTCTCCGCGGTACGGTCCATGGCACCGGCGACTACCGCCGCATGGAACAGGCGCACCGCGGGCGGGAGTTGCCCACCGAACCCATCCAGGTCTTCGCCGACATGGGTCGCGACCCCCGCGATTTCATCTGGGTGTCCCTGGTGCCGCTGATCCATCAACGGGTCGTCGATGCTCTCAACGCCGCCGGCTGCACCGGCTGGTCTACCTATCCCGTCACCATGCACGGACGCAAGGGCGTCGTATTGCCCGACTACCACGGCCTGGTCATCACCGGCCGCTGCGCTTCCATCACGATCGATTGCGACCCCGCGAGGCTGGTGTACCGTCGCCTCCCCAACGGATGGTGCCCCGCACACAAGGGACTCCTCGTCGACGCTCCCACCTGGGACGGCAGCGACCTCTTCTGCGCCGCGGACGGCAAGACTGGCTATCTGATCGTTACCCCCCGCCTCCGCGAACTGTTCCGCCAGCTCCGGATCACCAACGTCAAGTTCACTCCGGTTGAGGAGTGCTCCCTTTTGGCCGAAGGCTTTCCGTCCATCCCTGTCCCCCGCACCGGTCCGCCACCCCCACCCCCAGGCGCCCGCTGGGTCGAATCGCCCATCCCGCCCGACCTCGCCGCCGAACTCGTCGCGCCCGCCGACCCCCTCACCATCCAGGACGTCAACCGCGAGATCGAATCCCTCCGCCCCCTCACCGGCGACGAACTCCTCGATCACACCGAACGTCTCGGCTTAGCCTGGGCCCACCTGCTCATCACCACCCTGCATTGGCAATGGGCCAACCTCGCCCTGGCCGACCGCGAACCCCAAATCGCCCTCGTCTCGCCCCAGCGCGACTACGCGGCCTTCCCCTTCGCCTACTGCCAGGGCCTCCTCGCCGACGCCACGCGAGAGAATAGCTCCGTCCTGCTCTTCAACCTGCTCGTCGCCGGGCAACTGCCCGCCGCCAAGCCTGGCGCCTTCGTCATCGTCACTTAAGCCAAGATATCGAGCAGCTTCTGCTCCATCTCCGCTCCCGTGCGCGCCACCGTCGCATTGGCCGCAAACGCATTCTGCGCCGCCACCAGCGAGACGATCTCCTCGCTCAGATCTACTTGATCAACCGGCGATTGATCTTCAAATGCCGCAAATTGGGCCAAACGCTTGGCCGCACGCTCCACTTTCGCTTGCGCACGGTCCATGCCCTCGACCGACGTCGATAGGATATTCATAGAGGGACCTATAAATACACTTCGGCCCCAGCTCTCAAAACTTGAGAAGAATTTGCGGAAGTTTCCTTAGAACCACTCCCGGAGTTCGCCGAACCGCTCCAAGTGCAGCAACTGTGCCGTCTCCACCGGCTGCACCTCTTCCTTCTCGAGGATCCACGTCCTCGGGTGCGGTATATACACCGCGTTAAACCCCGCCCGCAACGCCGGGTTCACGTCGCTCCGCGGCGAATTCCCAATCATCCACGTATGCGGAAAATGGAACCCCCGCTCCTCCCCCAATCGCAGATACACGCCCACTTCCTTCTCTTTCACAATTCCCACATGACTGAAAAACCGTCCCAACCCGGACCGGTCTACCTTCGCCTGCTGCTCGTCCGGATGCCCCTTCGTGAACAGCGTCAAATCGTGTCGCTCCGCCAAATGCACAAGGGTCTCTTCGACTTCGGGTAGCAGAATGATAGGGTGCTCCAAAATCTTTTCGGCGAACGCCACCACCTGCTCCAAGTCCGCATCGCTGATCGGCCGCTGCGCCAATCGATGATACGTCTCCACCAGATTCCGCCCAAATCGCTTCGATCCGTAGCCGTGGATCTTCGCGTTCACCGCCTCAATCGAATCGAGCACATCCCGCACCTGCTCCCGCGTCAGATGCCGATGATCGAGAAAGTCGGCAAACTCCTCAAACGCCCGCTCGAAGAAGATGTTGTTCTCCCACAGCGTGTCGTCGGCGTCAATAATCAGATGCTGCCGTTTCATGCGCCTGGCAACAGCTTCCCGTGTCCGTTCCGCGGCACAATCGTCCGGAAGTGTTCAATGCGCCGCTCCCGCGCCGCCGTCACCGGAAAATGCTCCGCCAGCCGCCGGATCCGCTCCGCCTCACTCTTCGACATCAGCAGCATCTGCCGCACGTTCAAATCGGTAACGGCCTGCGCCAATTGAAAACTCAACTGCGGATCGTTCAGCATCGGCTCCGGCAGGTTCTGCCCCGTCTCCAATGCCCGAATCGAGTAGTATCCGCGGATGGCCTTTTGAATCACCGCTTCCTCCGCCAACTCTCCGCCCTCGTCGTCGAAGAACTCCACCTTGCCCCGCAAGTACGACCGCTCCTCGTCCAGATCCTGAATCTCAAACCGCCGGAAGCCTACCGTCGAAAGGTCCAGCCGGCCGTCGTCGTACTTCTTGTCCACTTCGTGGATTCGCGCCGTGCACCCCACCGACGCAATCCCCTTTTCAAGCGCCAGCACCACGCCAAACTCGCGGTTCCCCTCAATCACATCCCCCACCATGTCCTTATACCGGTCTTCAAAAATATGAAGCGGCAGGTCGGTGCGCGGGAACAGAACCACGCTCAGCGGAAAGAGAGGGAGAAGCGGGCCCGGCATGTTACTATTATGGCTTCGCAAGGTCCCGAAAAGACAAGCAATGCGCATTGAAAGCCAGGTGGCCCTCATCACGGGCGCATCCAGCGGCATCGGCCAAGCCCTCGCCGCCGAACTCTCCCAACGCGGCGCCCGCCTCGCTCTCACCGCCCGCAGCATCACCCCCCAAGCCCCTCACCTCATCGTCCCCGGCGACCTTACCAGCCCCGACTTCCGCCGCCACCTCATCGAAACCACCCTCGCCCACTACGGCCGCATCGACATCCTTATCAACAACGCCGGCGTCGGCCTCTATCAACCCTCCTGGCAGGCCGACGATGCCGCCGTCCGCCACATGTTCGAACTCAACGTCTTCGCTCCGGTCCACCTCGCTCAGCTTACCGTCCCCGGTATGCGCGAACGCCACCACGGCATGGTCGTCAATATCGGCTCCATCGCCAGTAAGGTTACCCTTCCCTGGTTCACCCTCTACTCGGCCACCAAGCACGCCCTCGAATCATTTACAGACGGCCTCCGCATGGAGAACGCCGACGCCGGCCTCCAAGCCATGCTCGTCTGCCCCGGCTACGTCAAAACCAAATTCCAGCAGAACGTGCTCGTCGGCCGGCCCCCCGATGAACTCGCCTCCGGCCGCCGCTTCGCCACTACGGCTCCCGCCCTCGCCCGCGCCATCGCCGACGGCATCGCCCGCGACCGCCGCCAAGTGCTCCACCCCGCCGCCGGCTGGGCCCTCGTCGCCGGCTGGCGCACCGTCCCGCTCCTCATCGAACGCGTCTTCCAAAAACTTCAACGAGACCACCAATGATTGTCCTCGTCGGCTTCATGGGCTCCGGCAAAACCACCGTCGGCCGCCGCCTCGCCCAACACTTGCACCTCCCCTTCGTCGACCTTGATGACCGCATCGAAGCCGCCGAAGGCCGGGCCATCTCCGACATCTTCGCCCACGACGGCGAACCCGCCTTCCGCGACATCGAACATCGCGAACTCGCTCGCGCCCTCTCCGGCGACGGCGTCCTCGCCCTCGGCGGCGGTGCCTACGTCCAGCCCCGCAATCGCGACCTCCTCCGCGGCCAGGCCAAAGTCATCTGGCTCGACGTCCCCTTCGAACGCGCCCTCCGCCGCGTCTCCGGAGCCGGCCACCGCCCCCTCGCCAAAGATCCCGTCAAATTCGCCGAGCTCTATCAAGCCCGCCGCGAAGCCTACGCCCAGGCCGATCACACCATCCCCATCACCTCCGACGGCCCCGCCGACGCGGTCGCCGCCCTCCTCCCCCTCCTATGACGAAACGAACCCAAGCCCGGCAGATCTTTAACGCCGCCCTCAAAGCCGCCGATCCCAAAGCCGCCGTTCTCGCTCATCTCTCGGCCGACGAGCCCCTCCTCCGACGCGCGAAGCGCATCTTCCTCCTCGGCGCCGGCAAGGCCTCCGCCCCCATGGCCCAAGCCGTCGAAAAGATCTGCGGCCGCCGCATCGCCGCCGGCTGCATCGTCGTCAAGGACGGCCACACCGCCCCCCTCCGCTACGCGGAAATCCGCGAAAGCGGCCACCCCGTCCCGGACGAACGCGGCGTCGCGGCGGCCGAGCGCATCGCCGAACTCGCCCGCGAAGCCACCGCCGAAGACCTTGTCATCTGCTGCATCTCCGGCGGCGCCTCGGCGCTCCTGCCCCTACCCGCTCCCGGCGTCACCCTCGCCGAAAAACAGGCGGTCACCCGCCAACTTCTGGCCTCCGGCGCTTCCATTCACGAAATCAACGCCGTCCGCAAGCACCTCTCCGCCATCAAAGGCGGCCAGCTCGCTCAGCTTGCCGCCCCCGCCCCCGTCCTCACGCTGATCCTCTCGGACGTCATTGGCGACGACCTCTCCACCATCGGCTCCGGCCCCACCGCCCCTGACCCTTCCACCCTCGCCGACGTCGCCGCCATCTTCCACCGCTACGGCATCGCCCACCCCCTGCCCAGCCACGAAACCCCCAAGAAGCTCACAAACGTCACCAACCGCATCGTCGGCAGCAACGCCCAGTCCATCCGCGCCGCCGCCGCCAAGGCCAAGGAACTCGGCTACAAACCGCTCATTCTGTCGACGACCATCGAAGGCGAAACCCGCGATGTCGCCCGCATGCATGCCGCCATCGCCCGCGAATGCCTCCGCAGCGGCCAGCCCGCCAAGCCCCCCGTCTGCATCCTCTCGGGCGGCGAAACCACGGTCACCCTCCGCGGCTCCGGCAAAGGCGGCCGCAACCAGGAGTTCGCCCTCGCGGCTGCCCTCGACCTTCTCGATGAGCCCCGCATTCTCGTCCTCTCCGCCGGCACCGACGGTACCGACGGTCCCACCGACGCCGCCGGCGCCTATGCCACCGCCGCCACCGCGAAGGATCCCCGCGCCGCCCGCGCCGCCCTCGACGCCAACGACTCCTATCCCTATCTCCAAAGCACCGGCGACCTGCTCATCACCGGTCCCACCCGCACCAACGTCATGGACGTCCGCATACTCCTCGTTACTAAGTAAATGATCCGCCCCGCCCAACTCTCTGACACCGAATTCATCGCCGGCGCGAATGAGCGCATGGCCCTCGAGACCGAGCACAAGGTCCTCCCCCCGGCCACCATCCGCGCCGGCGTCGCCCGGGTCCTCGCGGACCCCCAACTCGGCCGCTACTTCGTCGCCGAACTCGATGGCCAACCCGTTGGCTGCCTGATGATCACTTACGAATGGAGCGATTGGCGCAACGGCATGTTCTGGTGGGTCCAGTCCGTTTTTGTTGAGCCCACCTACCGCGGCCGCGGCGTCTATCGCTCCTTGTATCAACACGTTAAGCAGGTCGCCGCCGCCGAAGGAGGCTGCTGCGGCTTCCGCCTCTACGTCGAAAAAGACAATTTGCGCGCCCAGCAGACCTACCAGCGATTAGGGATGTCCTCCACAGACTACCTAATGTTTGAGGAATCTTAAGTCGATACATCCCAATAGGGATGAGCTACGCCGCCGTCAGTCTAAATCTGGATTCCATGGATCATGCCTTCGGCTACCCCGCCGGCTACGAAGATCCCACCTTCGGCCCAGTCATGGACCGGTTCGAGGAGTTCGCCGACCAGTTCCGCTTCCGTTACTCGGTCTATGTCATCGGCCGCGACCTCGAAAAGCAGCGCCACCGCGCCAAAGTCCGCGGTTGGGCCGAACGCGGCCACGAGATCGGCAACCACACCTGGAATCACTATACGAACCTCGGCGCCCTCCCCAAAGCCGAACTTACCGAAGAGATCCATCGCACCCACTCCGCCCTCGCCGACGCCACTGGCCAGGCCCCCAACGGCTTCATCGCCCCGGCCTGGAGCTATTCCGACCGAATGATGGACGTGCTCGCCGAGCAAGGCTACGCCTACGACACCAGCCTCTTCCCCAGCCTGCTCTATTACCCCTTTGTTTTCAAGAACGCCTGGAACCACCGCACCCATGGCGAAAAGTTCTGGCGCGTTCTCGACCGCCGCGACTGGCTCGCCCCGCTCACCGGCTCCCGCGAACCCTACCTC
>LNFE01000263.1 GCA_001464575.1 Acidobacteria bacterium Ga0077553
GCGGTCGAGGGCGGCGAGGGAGTCGGCGAAGCGGTCGAGCGAGTAGAGGGCGCGGGCCCAGAAGTAGCAGGCGTCGGGTTCTTTCGGGTTCATCCGGCAGGCCTGGGCGAAGGGCGGTTCGGCGCGGCGGGTATCGCCGAGGGCGGCGTAGACGACGCCGAGGGATTTCGAGCAGAAGGCGTCCGGCTTCGCCTTGACGGCCGCTTCGAGGAGTTGGAGCGCGGGTTCGAGTTGGCCCTGGCGGAAGAGTTCAGCGCCTTGCTCGCAGGAGGAGAGGAGCAGAAGGAGGGCCATCATTTCGGGAACCCGGGGAGCTGGCGGAGAAAGCGGCTGGGATCCTGCGGGCGGCCGAAGGCGTTCTGCCGGTGCCAGGTGAAGAGGAGCCGGCGACGGGCGCGGCTGGCGCCGACGTAGAAGAGGCGATGCTCTTCAGTAAGGCGGCCTTCTTTCTGGGCGAGCCACGCGGGGAACTCGTTGTCCGTGGCGGCGGCCATGATGACGGTGGGAAATTCGAGGCCCTTCGCTTGATGGACGGTGAGCAGGAGGACGCGGTCTTCCTTCTGCAGATAGCGGTCGGCATCGTTGCCGAGCGAGGAGATTTGAAGCACCTCTTCGATGGCCTGTTCAGGCGGGAGCGAGGGATCGTCGTAACGTTCGAACATCGCGCAGAGGTCGACGAGATTCTGGACGCGGACTTCGCCGTTGTCCTGCTTGCGGTACCACTCGACGAGGCCGGAGGCGGCGAGGATTTCGCCGAGCGTTTCGTGGGGGCGGCGGCCGAGAGAGAGTGTGCGCCATTCGGCCAACTGCTGGGCGAGGGCGGCGAAGTGGCCGCCGTGGGCGATGATGGCTTCGCGGCGTTGGAGCGCGTGTTCGCGCAGAGGCACGATGAGCCGGGCCGTGAGTTGCGCGGTGGCGAGCACGTCGCCGAGGGCTTGATGGGCGTTTTCGAGCGGGATGCCTTTGCTGGCGCAGATATCGCCGAGACGGTAGGAGGGCAGGCTTTGGAAGCGGCGGGTTAGTTCGAGGGTATCGAACCAGCGAGCGGGCAGCGCGTTGGGCAGGTGCTCGCGGCGGAGGGCCGCTTCGACAGTGCGGATATCGAAGACGAGGTTGTGACCGATGAGGACGCAGCCGGCGATGAACTGCGAGAACGCTTCGAGGGCTTCAAGTGGGGCGACGCCGTGCTGCTTCAGGTGGGCGTCGGAGTAGCCGTGGATGGTTTCACTGAGGCCGACGGGGCCGCGGGGCCGGACGAGGAGTTGGAGGCGGGCCTGTTCGCCATCGGCGCCGGTGCGAATGGCGGCGATATCGACGATTTCGTTATCGGCGGTGTCGACGCCGGTGGTTTCGGTATCGAAGACGACGACGCGGTTTTCAGCCCAGGCATCGAGGAGGGGCTGGTAGGGGTCGCCGTGTTCGTAGGTGGTGGCGTCAGCGAAATCGGTGAGCCGGAGGCAGAGGTTCCGAGGGAGGGTGCGGATCTTCTCGATGGTCGCTGGGCCGATGCCTTTGGGGGGGCGCTGGAGGACGCGGCGGAGGCTATTGCCATCGTAGGGGTTGCGGATGAGGCGGAGGTGGGCGACGGCGTCGCGCACTTCGGCGCGGTGGAAAAAGCGATACTGCTCGGCGAGGAAGTGGGGGATGCCGGCTTCGACGAAGGCTTCCGAGATGCTCATGGCCGCGTTGTTGCTGCGGGTGAGGATGGCGATGTCGCGCCAAGCGCACTGGTCTTCGGCACGAATGGAGATGGCGCGGCGGGCGAGCCAATGGGCTTCGGTGGAGGCGGTTTGCGCTTCGTGAAATTCAACGGGCGGACCGGTTTCCGCCGAGTGGCATTCGAGGGCGCCGGTGATGGCGCCGGGGCATTGGTGGATGATGGCGCGACAGATGTCGAGGATGCGTTCGGTGGAACGGTAGTTGCGGACGAAGTGGATTTCGCGGACGGGGGCGAAGTCGGCGCGGAAGATATCGAGGATCTTTTTGGGGTTGGAATGGCGCCATTCGTAGATGGTCTGGTCGACGTCGCCGAAGAAGGCGAGGTGGCGCGTGGGGCGGGCGAGGGAGGAGAGAATCGCGTACTCCGGCAGGTTGGTGTCCTGCACCTCGTCGACCTGGATCCAGCGGAGACGGTCCTGCCAGCGGGCCAGGGCGAAGTCGTCCTCGTTGAACAGGTGGCGGACCATCGTGATGAGGTCGGCGAAGTCGACGGCGTGGTTGCCGCGGATTTCGCGCTCGTATTCCTCGAGGATCTTGGGGATAGGGAAGGGTTGATTGCGGCTGGTGTTTTTGAGGTTGACCTTGTCGAGTTTGGCGCGGAAATGCTCTTCGAGATCGATGCGGATGAGGCCGAGCTTGGCATCCTGCGCAACGCCGGCGATGAGGCCGGAGAAGCGATCGTTATCGTGATGGTCGATTTCGATGTGGCGATTGGCGCAGACGCGGAGGAGCGCTTCGCGGCAGTCGTCGTCGTCCCAGATGACGAAGTCGCGATCGATGCCGAGCACCTCGCTTTCGGCGCGGCAGATGATGGCGCAGAGACCGTGGAAGGTGCGGGCTTGGATCTTTTGGGCGGTGGCGCCGAGGTCGGACTGGAGGCGTTCGCGGATCTCCTTCGAGGCCCGATTGGTGAACGAGACGCAAAGAATATGCTCCGGCGCGACGCCGGAGGCAATGGCCTGGGCGGCACGGGCGACAAGGGTTCGCGTTTTGCCGGTGCCGACAGGCGCCATGACGAGGACCGGCTCAAAGACCGCCTCGGCGGCGGCCAACTGTTCGGGATTCAATCCTTCGAGGAGCGAGGATTTCACAGTCACAGGCTAGCAGGACAGCATCTAACCGGGGGAAGCGATGATCGAGATCCTGACGCTCTTTTCGTTCGTGCTCATTTTGGGTTTGGTGCTCGTAGCCAAGGACTGGGCCGTGATGTACCGGCTGCGGCGCCGGCGGCAGTACATGAACCGGCTGATGGATCAACTGACGGGCCAGCCGTTGCGGCGGGCCAATCTGGCGCTGGGCGACCCGACGGAAATCGTGAACGGCAGTAGTGGCCGGCAGATGTACGTCTGGAAGGGCCCGGAGCGGGAGGCGATTCCGGAGGCGCCGGAGCTGCTGATTGTGACGATCATCGCCGATGCCGACGGCACGATCACCAAGGCGGCGTGGGAGTCGCGCTAGTCGTCTTCGAGGCTGGGTTCGAGGCTGGGGTCGAAGTCCTCGAGGTCGGCGGCGTGGGCGGAGAACTGCTTCAGTGCCTTACTGGCGGCCGCGGGGGAGAAGCCGGCGTAGACCAGCTTGCGAAAGGCGCTTTGGAGGTGTTTGGGGTCTTTGAAGTGGGCGGCGGGGTCGGGTACGCGGATCTTGCGTTCGAGGTGGGCGACGGCGAGGGCGACCTC
>LNFE01000264.1 GCA_001464575.1 Acidobacteria bacterium Ga0077553
GATTTTCGGCCCGCGATTCGAGCTTTCGTTTGAGCTCGGCGACGGTGGAGGAGCGGGCGCTGAGCGACCGCAGGGCGAAGTTCATCAGATCTTCGCCGGCGTACCGTTTGGGAGCATTGCGGCGCATGGCCATATGGAAATAGTCTGCAACAGTTTCGGGGTGTTCAAACGTCCTAACCTACAGATACTGCTGTACACTACAAACGAGGGAACAAAAAATGGACGAAGATAAACGCATTCCGTATTTCTTTTTGGGCGTCGGCATCGGCGTGGCCGTGGGCATTCTCTTCGCGCCGAAGTCTGGGGAAGAGACCCGGACGCTGATTCGCAGCAAGGCTGACGAAAGCAAGGATTATCTGAAGCGCAAGTCCGAAGAAAGCAAAGACTTTTTGAAGCGCAAGTCGGAAGACCTTCGCGAGCAGGCCGTCGAAGCGGTGGACAAAGGCAAGTCCGCGCTGCAACGGCAGAAGGAACAGTTGGCTGCGGCGGTGGACGCCGGCAAACAAGCTTACCGCGAGAGCATTAAAGAAGAGACCGGTTTCGCGGCCGATTAATCAATTCAATACGCAAGCCCTTCCGCCTTATGAATCAGGAATCGTTACTCATCGTCATGACCGTGTTCGTTGGCATCACGGCGTTGTCTTTTGTCGCGCAGGCCATCGCCTCAATGAAGATGGCCAAAACGGCGGGAGAGATAAAAAAGAGTCTCGATGCCTTCCTTCCTAAAGCGGAAGCGGCGCTTGCCAATGCGGAGAAGACTCTGAACGAGTCCCGCGAGCAGATCGCCGGGATTACCAAGCGCGCCAATGACGTGCTCGACCTGACCAAAACGCAGTTGGTGCGCGTGGATTCGCTGATCGAGGATGCCTCCGGCCGCGCGCGGGTGCAGATGGATAAAGTGGAGATCCTGCTGGACGACACGATGTCGCGGGTACAGAATACCGTGACCGGGGTCCAAAGTTCGATTGTCCGTCCGCTGCGTGAGATCACCGGAGTGGCGGCCGGGGTTCGTACCGCCGTGGCGCATCTGTTGAAAGGTTCCCCCGCGAATGTGGCCCAGGTTACAGCCGACGAAGAGATGTTTATTTAGGGTCTGCTGGGCGCTAGCCGCGGCGACGAGTCTTTGCGGCGCGACGGCGTCAGAAACGGCGGCGGCCTTACGGGAAGCCTCGTTTGATGGGCAGCGCTGCTATCGGGTGCGTGATCTGTCCCTGATCCGGGAAGACGCCAAGATTTTCCTGACGGACGGGTATTTGATTCTGGCAAAGCCAGTGGCGGGAGCTCCGCTAGCGGCGTTTTTCAGCGCCGAGACAGAGAACGGCGACGGCGAGGTGTTACTGGTGCCGCCGACGGCGAGCGAACGGGCCTCGCTGGCCCACTACACACAGACACCGACGCTGAATGAGCACTTTCGAGGCGCTCTGCTGCTGTTCTCCGATGGTACCGGGGCGGAGATCGAAGCCTTCATTGCGGAACGGCAACTGAAGCCCGAGGCGGAGATGGGCGCGTTGCTGGCGCAACAGTGGACGCCCACCCTGCGGAGCCTGACGGCGAGCTTTGAAACGCGATTGCTGGAGGACCTGGTGGGCGGGGCGCCGCCGGAACAGGGGCTGTTTTTCGCGGCGGTGGCGCAGACCAAGCTCGGCAACTTCGACGTGATTTACGATCCCCAAGCGCGGGAAGAGGTGACCATCGGCCACCTGACGTACCGCGAGAACCGCAGCTTTTACGACATCTGGACCAGCTTTCCGGGGCGGCGGACGCGGCAGGGGCGGCCGAAGACGCCGGAGCTTGATTTCGAACTCCAGCATGTCAACATTGCGGCGACGCTTGACGCCAATTTGCATTTGAAGGCAACGACCAAGCTGCGGATTGTGTTGCCTCCGGCAGCGCAGCGGAAGCGCACGGGGGCCCTGCTGGCCCTCGATATTTCCCGGCGCATGCGGGTGACCGCGGCGCGGGTGGATGGGAAACCGGTTGACGTGTATCAGCGGGAGAGTATGCGCACGGCGTTGCTGCGCGGGAGCGACAACGATACGTTTTTGCTGAGTCCCGGGGAGCCATTGGCGGGCGGCCTGCACGAGATTGAGGTGGAGCACGAAGGCGACGTCGTGAACGCCGCCGGGAACGGGGTGTACGCCGTGAGCGCGCGGGGGACCTGGTACCCGCACCACGGCACGCAGTTCGCGACCTATGAGTTGGCTTTCGAACACGCCCGTGCGTTAACCGTCGTCGCGAGCGGCGAGCCGGTGGGTGACCGGGACACGGCGGACCCGTTGCGCGTGGTGAGCCAGTTCCGGTCCACGGTGCCGCTGCGGTTTGTGGGCTTCAATGTCGGGGAGTACCAGCGTTCGGTGGTCGAGCGGGCGGGGCTGCGCGTCGAAATGTACGCGAACAAGGCGGTGGAGACGGCGCTGACGCCGAGGCGACAGGATCTGCTGGTCGCGCCTCCGCTGATTCCTCCGCCACGCGGCGGAGCGCCCCGGCGCGGGATGGATACGATTGTGATGCCGGCGCCAAACCCTCCGCCGAGTCCGGCCCAGGCGATCGAGCGGCTGGCGGGGGAGGTGGTGGAGGCCTACCAGTTTCTGGCTTCCCGCTTTGGCCCACCGCCGTTGAAGACGCTGGCCGTGTCGCCGATTCCCGGCGCGTTCGGCCAAGGCTTTCCGGGCCTGATCTATCTTTCGACGTTGTCTTACCTGGACCCGCGGGACCGCCCGGCGGTCGCTAACGACCAGTACCAACGCATTTTCTTCTCCGACATCCTGGTGGCGCACGAAGTGGCGCATCAGTGGTGGGGCAATCAGGTGGCCAGCACCGGCTATCAGGACGAATGGATGATGGAGGCCTTGGCGAACTACTCGGCGCTGATGATGCTCGAGAAGCGAAAGGGCGCCAAGGCGATTGACCCGGTGCTCGAAATCTACCGCCAGCATCTACTCGCGAAAACGGCCGAGGGGAAGACCGTTGATTCGGTGGGTCCGATCCGGCTGGGGCTGCGTCTGGAGTCTTCGGAAGCGCCGGGGGCTTGGCGGACGATTACCTACGAGAAAGGCACGTGGATCCTCCACATGCTGCGGCGCCGGCTGGGGGATGTGGCGTGGAACCAGTTGCTGGGGAAGATCGCGCGGGAATACAAGGGCCGCCGATTGAGCGCGGCTCTGTTTCTCGAAGAGGCGGCTAAACTGCTGCCGAAGACCGATCCGGACCCGAAGCTGGAAAACTTCGCGGCCACGTGGATTCAGGGGACCGGCATTCCGTCGCTCCGGCTGGCGCTGGGCAAACTGCCGGGACAGGGCACGATTGAACAGTCCGAAGTGGACGAGGATTTCTCCGTGGATGTGCCGGTGGAGATTCAATACCGCGGCGGCAAAACCGAGACGCGGTGGGTGCGCACCGACGGCGCGTCGACGGCGTTTCAATGGAAACTGGCGGGGCCGGTGGCGAAGATCACGCTGGATCCGCACTCGGCCGTGTTAGCCACCAAGGTGCGGTAGCTTCTCTGGACGCCGCACGCCACGCGGGAATGGGTGCGGCGTCCAGATCACTCTCTCGCGAGAGAGAATTCCCGACCAGTATAAATCTTCCGGAAACAAATACAAGCGAAAATGTTTTTATACGAACCTTGGTACTAAGGTTGTCTTCCCCCATTTGGGCTATGGCCCTTAAGGTGTCTGCTTGCGATGATGAACCTGGAGAAAGACTCATCATGCCGTCCGAGAAGCGCTTGGCCCCTCGCTGCGAGTTCCACCAGTCTGTACGTTTGCGCTGGATGGAGCCTTCGGGCCGTGAATATTCGACGTTGGCGCAGGTGCAGAACCTGGGCAGGCGGGGGATGGGCGTGATGCTGCGGGAGCGTCTGGCGCCCGGCAGCTTCGTACATCTTCGCGAGAAGGAGATGCAACTGGTGGGCACGGCAGTGGTTCGTTATCAGGAAGACCGGAAGGGGACCTACTACACCGGCCTCGAGTTCTGCGGGGGCCTGCTGGCCCCTCGCGAGTTGTTCAGCACCAATTAAAGGCCGTAGGCGTAGAAGACGGTCAGTAGCCCGATCAGGGTGGCGAGGAAGACGCTGTGCCGCAGGGTGAAGCGGAAGAGCTTGGCTTCGTCGGCGGCCTTCATCCCGGTGGCCGCGGCGGCCACGGCGATGCTCTGCAAGCTGATCATTTTGCCCATGACCCCGCCACTTGAGTTAGACGACGCCATCAGCACGGGATCGAGCCCGAGACTGTTGGCGGTGACTACCTGCAGGTTGCCGAAGAGCGCGTTGGCGGACGTATCGGAGCCGGTGAGAAAGACGCCCAGCCAGCCGAGCATGGCGCTGAAGAAGGGGAACGTGGGGCCGGTGGAGGCGAAGGCAAGGCCGAGGGTGGCTGTGGCGCCGGAGTAGTTCATCAGGAACGCCAGGCCGAGAACGCTGGCGATCGTCAAGAGGGATAGCGCGAGTTGGCGGGAGGTGGTGACCAGCATGCCGCCGAACTGCTTGGGACTGACACCGAGACAGAGGGAGGCGACGAGGGCGGCGAACAGGCAGGCCGTGCCGGAGGCCGACAGCCAACTGAAGGCGTAGACGGCGGCGTAAGGCGTCGGCTGCGGCACGGTGGGGGCGACACGCTCGACAAGGTTGTGGAGGCCGGGCCAGGGGACGTTGATCGTATAGGTATTCAAGTAGGCCTTGATGTCCTTTTCGCCCCAGATGAGCACGAAGACGATGAGCAGAAGATATGGCAGCCAGGCGCGGAACAACTGCTTGCCCGTATGAATCTTCTTTTCCGGCGCGGCAGTGATTTCGCCTTCGAGGTGGAAGGTATCCTTCGGTTTCCAGACCTTGAAGAGGACGACCAGCGAGCCGATGGCGGCGAGCGAACTGGCGATATCGACGAGCTCCGCGCCGAGGTAGTTCGAGACGAGGAACTGCAGGCCGGCGAACGAGCCGCCGCAGATGAGCGCGGCCGGCAGCACGCCGCGCAGGGCCCGCCAGCCGCCCATGACCAGAATCAGGTACGACGGAACAAAGAACGACAGCGGCGCGCAGAGGCGGCCCACCTGGGCGCTGAGTTCGCGGACGGGCAGTCCGGTGGTCAAGGCGAGGGTCGTAACAGGGATGCCGATGGAGCCGAAGGCGACGGGCGCCGTGTTCGCGAGAAGGCAGATGCCGGCGGCGTAGAAGGGCGAGAAACCAAGGCCGGTGAGCATGGCGGCGGCGACGGCAACGGGGCTGCCGAAGCCGGCCGCGCCCTCGATGAACGCGCCGAAGGCAAAAGCAATCAGCAGGGCCTGCAGGCGGCGGTCCGGGGTGAGATTGCCGACGGAGTCCTTGACCACTTCGAAGTTTCCGGTCTCAAGGGTGATGCGGTAGAGCAGGATGGCCGAGAAGACGATCCACCCGATAGGCAATAAACCGAAGGCCGCGCCATAGGTGACCGCGCCGATGACGGCTGAGGCGGGCATGCCGTAGACGAATAAGGCGACGATCATCGCGGTCGCCAGGCCGGTCAATCCAGCCATCCAGGCCGGTTTGCGCAGAACGCCGAGCATCAGCAGGAGCGTAAAGATCGGGAGGCCCGCGACGAGCGCGGAGGCGGCGAGGCTATCGCCAAGGGGGATGTAGTTCTGTTGCCACATGAAATGACCTCAGTCATTGTATAGGCCATCTGCAAGATCTTGCTTGGCTGGGCGTTGGTGATTCGAGCGATCATGAAAGATCGGCCGGAGCGGCGGAGTTAATTGGGAGAGGAGATCGACTTTGATTTTCACGACGGAGAGCCTGCAGGACGCGCACCGCCGGAAGTGGGGCGGGAGCGGCGCGGACGTGAAGGTTTACCGCGCGCCGGGGCGCGTGAACCTGCTGGGCGAGCACACGGACTATACGGAGGGGTTTGTGCTGGCGATGGCGCTGGATCTGGGCTGCTACGTGACGCGGAGTAAGAACGCGAGCGGGGAACTGCGGGTGATCTCCGAGAACAACGGGCAGGAGAGGCGTTGGCCAACTTCGGCGCTACCGGTGGTGCAGCCGATGCATGACTGGAGCGACTACATCGTCGGCGTCGCCAAGGAGCTTTTCCGGGCGGGCTATCCGGTGGAGCCAGCCAATTTGCGCGTTCATTCGGCGGTGCCGATGGGCGCCGGACTCGGGTCGTCGGCGGCGATCGAAGTCGCCACGGCGCTGGCACTGCTCGATGGCCGCGCGATTCCGGCGGTCGAATTGATCCAACTCTGCCGCCGCGCCGAGAACCGGTTTGCCGGGGCGCCGTGCGGGGTGACAGACCAATTCGTCAGCGTCACGGCGGAAGCGGGATCGCTGCTGGAGATCGACTGCCGGACGCTTGAAAGCAGAACCGTTTCCTGGCCGGAAGACATCGCGATTCTGGCCGTGGATTCGATGGTGCGGAGCGAGGCGGGGCTGAGCGGCTATCGCGCCCGCATAGCCGAGTGCGCCGAGGCGCGGGAGCGGTTGGGCGTCCGGTCGTTGCGGGACGCCACACTCGAACAGGTGGCGAGCTTGCCCGGCGAACTGCAAGGGCGCGCCCGGCATGTGGTTAGCGAAAAGGCCCGGGTCCATGCTTTTGTTGCGGCCGACGGTCCTGCGGAGAGGGGTCAGCTTTTATACGCGAGTCATGCCAGCCTGCGAGACGATTATGCCGTCAGTTGTGCGGAGCTGGATTGTCTAGTCGATCTCGCCCGCTCGATCGACGGCGTCTACGGAGCCCGGCTGACCGGGGGAGGCTTCGGCGGTTGCACTGTGAATTTAGTTGAGGTGGCGCACGTGCCGGGATTTGAAGAAAAGATCAAGGCAGGCTACCAAGCGGCGTATGGCATTGCACCTCGCGTGTACCGGTGCGTTCCCGCGGGCGGCGCGGCTCCGCAGAGTTAGCTACGATCGAACAGGATAGTGGAAACGGTTGTCCGGTTTCGTGTATCGAATAGGGGAGGAGATTGATCTATGCAGAGAAGCTGGCTTTTGTTAGCCGTTAGTGGAATGCTGGCCGCGCAGGTCCCGGATCCGGACGTTCCCCTGACCACCTTCAAAGTGGATGTCGTCGCCAAAACGGCCAAGGCCATTAACTACCGTCACCGGAGCGGCGCTACCAAAATTGACTTTGCGGGAACTGCGATCCTGCCCGAGGCGAAGGGCCAGGCGAAGGTGGAGTCGAAGCAAGGCTACATCGAGATCGAAGTGGAGTTCGCCAATCTCGTACCCGCCACCAAGTTCGGTCCCGAGTACCTGACCTACGTCATGTGGGCGATTACTCCCGAGGGGCGCGCGACCAACTTAGGCGAAGTGCTGCTGAACGGCACCCGCAGCAAGCTGAACGTCACCAGCGAAAATCAGGCTTTTGGGTTGATCGTTACAGCGGAACCATACTTTTCTGTGACGCAGCCGAGCGACGTGGTGGTGATCGAGAACGTCGTCCGGCAGGATACGCTCGGCAAAGTGGATGTGATCGATGCGAAGTTTGAATTGCTGCAGCGAGGAAACTACGCCAACATGATTCCGCAGAAGATGGTGATCGACCCGAAGGTGCCTCTCGAACTCTACGAGGCGCGCCAGGCGATCCAAATCGCGCGGGCATCCGGCGCGGCGAAGTACGCCAACGACACCTTTAAGAAATCAACCGACCTGTTGGCCCAGGCCGAGGGCTATCTGGCGCGGAAAGCCGGAACGAAACCGGTCGCCATGATCTCCCGGGAGGCCGTGCAGACTGCCGAAGACGCCCGCGTGATCACCATCAAGCGCCGCGAAGAAGAGGCGCTGATGAACGAGCGCGCCGCTGCGGCCGAGCGCGAAGCCAAGGCGCAAGCCGAGGCCGCCGCCGAGACCGAACGCGCCCGCCTGGCCAATGAACGGGCAAAGCAGGAAGCTGAAAATGCGCGGCTCGAAGCCGAGCGCCGGAAGCAGGCCGACCTGGAGCGCATGGCCGCGGAAAAGGCCAAGGCGGAAGCCGAAGCCGCCACGGCGGAAGCCCGCAAGATGAAGGCCGAAGCCGACTTGGCTCGCGCGGCCGCCGAAAAGGCGCGGGGAGAGGCCGAGGCCGCCCGCCAAGCCGCCCTGGCGCAGCAGCAGGCGGCGCTAGCCGACCTCGAACGCGCCAAGGCTGCCACGGCGGAGGCGGAGAAGGGTCGCCTGCGAGCCGAAGAGGAGAAGACCGCGCTGCGGCAACAACTGCTCGACCAGTTCAACCTGATCCTCGAAACCCGCGACAGCGCTCGCGGTCTCATCGTGAATCTCTCGGACGTCCTGTTCGACTTTGGCAAGTTCACACTCCGGCCGCCGACCCGCGAAAAGCTGGCCAAGATCTCGGGCATCGTGCTGGCGCACCCCGGCTTGAAGCTCGAAGTGGAAGGCCACACGGACGACATCGGCAGCGAGGAGTTTAATCAAAAGCTATCCGAGCAGCGGGCGGACACCGTGCGGAGCTACCTGATTGAGCAGGGCCTGAACGGCGACATGATCACCGCGGTTGGCTTCGGCAAGACCATGCCCGCCGTGCCCAACACAAACGCGGCGAACCGGCAGAAGAACCGGCGCGTCGAGATGGTGGTGAGCGGCGAGATTATCGGCAGCAAGCTGACCAGCAAAGCGCCGGGCAGCAACTAACGCTACAGGTGACGCAGGGCGTGTTCGAGAGCTTCGACAAAGAAGTAGTCGCCCCAGATGACGCTCTCGTTCACGCCTAGGTTTTTCTGCATGTGATAGACACCACCCTTCAGCACCCCTTCCCAGCCCTTCTCTTTATCGGCTAAGTGCTTCTCTGATAGAGTCCGCAGAATCCGCAAGCCGGTATTCCAGTAGAAGTGGCCTTTCACCGGGTCCTGCAATAAGCGGGAGAGGCGCAGCAGGCCGGAAGCAGCGATGGCCGCGGCCGAGGTATCGAGTTGCTTGCGACTTTCGGCTGAGGCGTTGAAGTCCCACGGGGCGACGCCGTCGGCGGGGGAGTGGGTGATGTAGTAGTCGGCGCAGTTCTCCGCCGTTTCGAGGAAATGCGGATCGCGGCTGTATTCGTAGCAGGTGCCGAAGCCATAGAGGGCCCAGGCTAAGCCGCGCGACCAGCAGGAATCGCCCCGGTGGCCTTGATGGGTCGTCTGGCGTAGAAACTCGCCGGTGGCTGTGTCAAACAGCCCTTCGTGGGCCGTGGAGCCGTCTCCGCGCACTAGCACGCGGCGGGTGGTTAAGGCGTGGCGGAGGGCAACTTCCCGCAGGTGCTTGTCGCCGGTCGCCCGGGCGGCGTAGAAAATGATGCCGACGTTCATCATGATGTCGATGAACAGGGACTCTTCACTGACGAACGAGCGCAAATACTGGCCTTTCTCCCGGAAGCGCAGGGCCAACGTTTTACCGGCTTCGATCAGCACGGCTTCCTGCTCCGGATTCCGATCGACCTGATACCACCGGTAGTAAGTCGAGAGGAAGATGAAACCCAGGTCGTGGACGTCCCGATCGTTCTTGCGCGGCTCCAGAGGCTTCGAATACTTGATGGCCTGTTCCTTCCAGAAGTCCGCTTCTTTGCCCTTGCGGTCGGCATCGAAGCGGCGGAAGAGCCACATCATGCCCGGCAGGAACCCGTCGCACCAGTGGGTCCAGGTGGCGCCTTCATGCTTCCATTTCCCTTTCCGGGTGTACATGGGCGAGAAGCCGGGCGACTTATCGATCAGCTTCTTGACCTGTTTCTGGCCAAATCGCATGGCGCCTTCGAACAGGGCTTTGTCGGTCTCAAGTTGAAATTGAATCACGATCGTTTCCAATTTCAGGGTATCACCCGGAGTTGCAGGAGGAGACCCTTCGGCAGCCTCGGAGGAAATCCTTTCACATAGATCATTTGCGGGCGGCCGTCCGATCTACTCACCAACACGAATTGTCCCGACCGAACGGTGAGGGAGCCACC
>LNFE01000265.1 GCA_001464575.1 Acidobacteria bacterium Ga0077553
GGTCGCGCTTCATGAGGGCGACGGCGTATTCGTTGAGGGCGAACTTCTCGGCTTCGGCGGTGGCCTCCTTGAGGCCGGCCTGTTGGAGGGAGGCGGGGAGTTTCTTGTGATACCAGGCGATGGCGGTATAGGTGGGGAGGAAGAGGGGATAGGGGAGATCGTTGCCGCGGTCGAAGCGGGCGGTTTGATATTGCAGGATGGAGGAGACGAGGACGATGCCGTTGCAGGCCATGCCGCGGTCGACGAGCCAGCCGGCGAGGCCGGCGGCGCGGAAGGTGCCGTAGCTTTCACCGGTGAGATACAGCGGCGAACTCCAGCGGTTGTACTTGCCGAGATAGAGGCGGATGAACTCGCCGACGCTGGCAATGTCGCCCTGGACGCCCCAGAATTTCTTGCCGAGTTCGGGCTTGGCGGCGCGGGAGTAGCCGGTGCCGACGGGATCGACGAAAACCATGTCGGTGAAGGGCAGGAAGGTGTGGGGGTTGTCCTTCACCTGGTAGGGCGGGGGCGGATAGGAGCCGTCGTCGAGCATGGGGATATAGCGCGGGCCGAGGACGCCGAGGTGGAGCCAGACGGAGGCGGAGCCGGGGCCGCCGTTGAAGGCGACCATGAGGGGGCGCTTGGTGGCGGGAGAGGGATTGTCGAGGGTGTAGGCGACGAAGAAGAGGAAGGCTTCGGGGTCGCCGGCCTCGTTGAGGAGAGGCAGGCGGCCGGTGGTGGTCGTGTACTGGAGCGTTTTGCCGGCGATGGTGATCGTGTGCTTCTTCTGAATCGGGGCCGGTTCGGCGGGTGGTTTGGCCGGTTGGGCGCAGAGAAGGAGAGGCAGGAGCAACGAGCAGGCGAGACGCATATGGCTAGTGTAAACGGATGCGTTTGTTGGGATTGATGAAGACCCAACAGAGGGCGGCGCAGACGAGCATGACGCCGGTGATGTTGAGGGGCGTGTTCCAGTCGCCGGTTTCGCGGATGAGCATGGCGAGGACGATGGGGCTTAAGAAGCCGCCGACTTGGCCGGCCGTGTTCATGACGGCGCCGACGACGCCGGCGTGGGGCCCGGCGATGTCCATGCAGGTGCCCCAGGCGGCGCCGAGGCAGAAGGCGCCCCAACCGGCGCCGAGGGCGAGATAGAGGGCGGCGGTGGTGGGGTCGGCCGCGGCCGCGCCGAGGAGGGTGAACAGGCCGGCAAAGATGAAGCCGCTGCCGCCGGCGATGGTGCGGCCGAGGCGGAGGCCGAAGCGTTTGGTGATGGCGTCGGTGGCGAGGCCGCCGGTGAGGTCGGCGACCATGCAGGCGACCATGGGGGCGCCGGCAAAGAGGCCGAGGTCGGTGGCTTTGAAGCCGCGGATGCGTTCGAGGTAGGTGGGCATCCAGGTGAGGTAGAAATAGAACGCGTAGCTCTGGATGAAGTACATGACGCAGAGCAGCATGACGTTGCGGTCTTTGATGATGTTGAGCCAGGGGACATCGCCATGGCCGGCCTGCTCTTCGCGGCCTTCGAGGATGAGGGCGAGTTCGGCGGCGTTGACTTCGGGATGTTCGGAGGGTTCACTGCGAAACCAGCGGTACCAGAGGATGGCCCAAACGAAGCCGACCGAGCCGAGCACCAGGAAGACCGTTCGCCATTCCATGAACGTCAGCATCCAGGCGATGAGGAGGGGTGAATAGGCGCCGCCGCCGTGGGCGCCCATGAAGAAGATGCCTTGGGCGCGGCCGCGTTCGGTTTTGGGGAACCAGCGGGAGAAGGTTTTAGCGGAGTTGGGCCACGCGCCGGCTTCGCCGATGCCGAACAAAAATCGAATGACCAGTAAACTTCCGAAGCTCCAGGCGGCGGCGGTGAGCATGGTGAAGGCGCTCCACCAGGTGACGATGCGCATGAGGACGCTGCGGGTGCCGACCTTGTCTCCCCACCATCCGGTGGGGATTTCGAAGAGGCCGTAGGCGAGCGTAAATGCGCTAAAAACAAAGCCCATCTGCTGATCGGTGAGTCCGAGATCCCGGGAGACCTGCTTCGAGGTGATGGAGATCGCGATGCGGTCCATGTAGGTGATGGCGGCGAGCGCCACCCCGAAGGCGAGAACTTTGTAACGGGTCCGGCTGGGAGTCATGGTCTAAAGGTTGTATCACGGGTACGCTAAAATCGCAGATAAGCGAATGTTGAAAATTTCGAAACGGTCCGCCACCCTCCTGGCGATGTTCTGTCTGGGTGTTGCCGGACTTCAGGCTCAAGCGCAAACGCCGGCCCCTTCTTCCTCGAACACGCAGGCTTCCGAGAAGCGCATCAACTATGTGCGCCGGCTGAGCTTGGGGGTGGGGTTGTCGGTGATTGCACTCGATACGATCAACAACGGCACGCTACAGCGATCGACCACGACACCGCCGCCGGCGACCACCGGGAACTATGCAACGACGGTACAGCGGCAGCGCGTGGGTTATACGGGCATGTTGCAGATTCTCGTGACGAACCGGTTCGCGGTGACGGCCGGGATCGTGATGCGGCGGGTGGCGTTTACGCGGAACGGGGAGGTTTTGAGCGGGACGGACAACCCGACGACGGCTATTGATGACCGGCGCTATTCGACGGTCTTTGAGGACACGCGGGCGCGTTTCTACGATATACCGCTGACGGTTCGCTACTTTGGCAAGGACCGGACCCGGGCCGGGGGCCGTTGGTTCCTCGAAGGCGGCATTGTGCAGCGCAACGTTTCGGGCCTGAAGTCGGCGGTGGTGACCACGCTGGGTGACACAGAGCCGAACTGCTGCAACCCGACGACGGCGAAGAATGGGGTACGCGGGGTGATTGCCGGCTTCGGCGGGCAGTTGATTGATCCGTTCGGCATCCGGGTGATGCCGAGTGTTCGCTATACCCGTTGGATGGGGGAGACGTTCAACTCGTTCTCGACCGTGAGCAAGAAGAATCAGATTGAGGCGATGATCACCATCGGATTCTAATGAACTCGACGCAAGCCGGCCTCGTGTACTTTTTTTGGGTCTTCGGGGCCGGTTTTGTTTTGGGGGTGGTGCGGACGCTGTTGGTGGTTCCAGTGATTGGTGCGCCGACGGCGGAGCTGTTGGAGACGCCGTTGATGCTGGCGGCGATCTGGTTGGCGGCGAACTGGTTGGTGCGACGCTTGGCGCCGGGGGCGGCGCTGGCGGCGGGGTTGTTGGCCTTGGGGCTGACGTTGGCGGCGGAGACAGCCGTCGGGGTGTTTCTGCGGCAGATGACGGTGGTGGAGGTGTTTCTGCATCGCGAGCCGCTGAACGCAGTAGCGTACTACGGCGCTTTGCTGGTGTTTGGGTTGTTACCGGCGATACTCGAGCACTATCGCGGACGCGAAGGCCGCTAGCGCGAGGAGCATCCAGACCACCGTCACCAGGCCCACGCGGCGGTCCCATTTGGGCGGCAAGCCCTCGACGCGCCCCAGCTGTTGGACACCGAGGATTCCCATCATCGAAGCCGTTTCCTGCGCGGCTTGCATTTCTGATTCGAACTGGGCGGGGTTGCGCAGCCAGCGACCGTCACGATGGACGATGCCGGACTCCCAGTGGGAGACGTTGCCGGACTTGGGGCCTTGGTAGTTCCAGCGCCAATAGCCGCCGGCGACGTGATCGCGCGGGATCCATTCGCTACCGGCTCCGGTGGGTAGGGGGCCGCGGCGGAGTTGAACGCCTTCGGGCCGGACAGTGAAGCGGGTGCGGTTGCAGAGGGCGACGAGGCCGAGATAGGTGAGCAGGGTGAAGGGCCCGACGGCGGGTCGCATCGTAGGGCCGCCGAGCCAGAGCAGGTACTGGGCGGCCACGCCGAGAGCGAAGAGGCCCAGCCCGGCCCAGAGGGGAACCCAGCGGCGGGAGCAGGTCATGCTTCAGGCCCAGTGGGGGAAGAAGGCTTTCCAGTTTTCGTAGAGGATCATGTCCTGGACCTCGTCGGGAATCTTCGGCAGGCCGGTGCCGGCGACCACCTGATTGACGTTGCGGAGCCCGGCGATGATGTTGGCCATTGTGCCGGAGGGGAAGTCCGAGCCGGGGAGAATTTTGTGTTCGACGCCGTACTCCATGGCGGTGACCATGGCCTGCCAGTAGCGCCAGGGACGGTAGTGGACGGCGCTGATATCGGCGTACATGTTGGGGCACTTGCGGATGAGGACGATGAGGTCGGTCTCCCAGGGATGGCCGAGGTGAGCGACGATCATCTTGAGGTCGGGGAAGTCCATGGCGAGGTCTTCGAGTTGGAGGGGCAGTCCCCATTTGAGCTTGGCGGCGGAGGGGAAGGTGGTGCCCTGGTGCCACATGGTGGGGAGACCGAGCTGCTGGACGCGCTTGAAGAATGGCCAATGTTTGCGGTCCTGCGGGTCGAAGTGTTGGTAGACAGGCCCGAGCTTGAGGCCCTTGAGCTTCAGGGTGTTGACGCAGTAGTCGAGGTGCTCGATGCAGTCGGGGCGGTTGGGGTCGACGCTGGCCCAGCCTTCCATTTTTTCGGGGTGCTGGGCGACGTATTCGGCGATGACTTCGTTGGGGATATCGAGGCCGCAGGCTTTGGCTTGGAGGCCGAAGACGACGACGTGGGACATCTCTTCGGAGGCCTTCCAGTGGCTTTCGGGGGTGGAGTCGTAGACGTGCTTGTCGAGGTTGGCCGAGTAGGCGAGGCCCCCGCTGCGCTTCAGCTTCACGAGTTTCGAGGCCAAGGCCTCTTCGGCATACTGCTCGCTAATGTGGTCCGGGTACCACATCAAGTGTGTGTGGCAGTCGATCATCTTTCTTTCGCTCATTCCTTTACCTCCATGGTTCGTAGGGCATCCCAATCGAGCTCCACGCCGAGGCCCGGGCCGGGCGGGGGCGTGAGCCAACCGTCTGCGATCATACCCGGCCCGGTGATGATGTCGCGCGCGTAGCGCAGGGGGCCGAAGGTCTCGATGGGATAGGGTAGCTCCGGCAGGGCAATGGCCAAATGGGCGCAGGCGGCGGTGGCGATGCCCATTTCGGCCTGGCTGCCGAGGATGCAGGGTACGCCGACGGCGGTGGCCAACGCGAAGATTTCGGCGGCGGCGCGGAGGCCGCCGGCTTCGGCGACATAGACGTTCCAGACGTCGGCGGCTTCGGCGCGGGCGAGTTCATAGGCGTCGCGCAGCGTTTGGCAGCTTTCGTCGGCCATGACGGGCAGACCGGTTTGCAGGCGCAGGGCGCGGGCGCCTTCGAGATTGCGGCGGCCGAGGGGTTGTTCGAACCAAGCGACGGGGGCGGCAGCGGAGAGGGTGCGCATGGCGAGGGCCGCTTCCGGCACCGTGCGCCAGGCCATATTGGCATCGAGGCGCAGCGGGAAATCGACGGCGCGGGCGACGGCTTCGACGGCGGCTAGATCGACGGCGAGTTCGCGGCCGACCTTGAGCTTGATGGCTTGAAAGCCGGCGGCGCGGCCGGCGGCGGCATCGGCGGCCATCTCTTCCGGCGACTTTTGATAGATGCCCCAGGCGAGGGGCGCGCGTTGGCGACGCTGGCCGCCGAGGAGGGCCCAGACGGGGACGCCGAAGTGGCGGCCGGTGGCGTCGAGGAGCGCCATTTCAAAGGCGGCGCGGAGGTAGGGGGCGCTGAGTTCGCCGCCGAGGACACGGTCAATTTCGGCGAGGACGGTGGGGATGGCGAGGGCGTCGAGACCCTTGATGGCGGGGGCGATCAGCTTGCGGGCGGCGTGGCAGAGGGAGTGGCCGATGCGGGGGAAGGTGATGGAGATTTCGCCGAGACCTTCGACGCCGTCTTCGGTGAGCAGGCGGATGATCCCGAACTCGGAAGCGGTGACGGGGTCGGCGAGATTGAGGCCGGAGCGGACCGCTTCCTTGCGGGGGGCGCGGATGGAGAAGACTTCGACCTGGCGGATGCGCGAGCCGCTCATAGATACCTCTTGGCGACCTTGGCGGCCACGGCGCCGGACTGGTAATAGCCGACCGAGATCTGGCCGGTGTGGGTCAGGAGATCGTAGGCTTTCCAGCGGTCCCAACCGTAGGCCTGCTCCATCCAGAGGATGAGCCAGGCGTAGGCTTGGGCGATGCCGCGTTCGAGGGGCGTGGCGGAGGAGACGCAGACGATCTCGTCGGCCGTTTCGATGCGGGGGCCGGGGATGGTCCAGCCCTTTTTGAGGTCGACGGTGATCTCGGTTTCGGCCGGCATTTCGAGGCCCGAGGCGGAGAGTTCGCCGTGGCCCATGGCGGCGTGGGCGTCGCCGAGATAAAGCAAGGCGCCGGGGACGAAGACGGGGAGAAAGAGCGTGGCGCCTTCGGCGACTTCGACGATATCCATGTTGCCGCCGTGGGGGCCGGCGGGGTTGGTGGTGGGCACGCCCCAATCGGGGGCGGTGCCGATGCAGCCGAGCATGGGGCGGTAGGGGATTTTGGCGTGGGCGCTCCAGTGAATGACGCCGTCGGAGATTTCGCAGACGTGGGTGCCGGGCGGGCAATCGGCGCCGAGCCATTCGGCGAGCATTTTGGGGTCGGAGGTGCGGGTGAAGCATTGGCCGAGGGTGGGGCGGATGCTATGAATGGTGACCGCGAGGGTGTCGCCCTTTTCGGCGCCGTGGACGAAGATGGGGCCGGTGGTGGGATTGGAGTAGGGCATGGTGGCTTTGTTGCGCACGTCGGCTTCCGTGCGGATCTGGCCGGAGAAGGCGTCCTGGCTTTCGACGCGGAGGCGGGCGCCGGGTTCGACGCGGACGCGGGGTTGGTCGAAGCGATTGAATTCGTAGCAGAGCCGGCCGAGTGTGACGTGTTCCATGTTCCATCCAGGATAGAATTCCTTCACGATGCGCACACTGCTCTTTCTAGTCCCCTGGACGCTATTGGCCCAAGGGCCGCCGGCCCGGATTGTTTCCCCGGAGGTGCATGCGGACCGGCGCGTGACGCTGCGGTTCCGGGCGCCGAACGCGACGAAGGTGATGCTGAACCGGGAGGGCGCCCGGCCGGCGGAGATGACGAAGGGGGAGAACGGGGTGTGGTCGATTACGACGGAGGCGCTGACGCCGGACCTGTACGGGTACTCGTTCAACGCGGACGGGGTGAGCCTGATTGATCCGGGGAACCCGAGCATGAAGCCTAACCTGCTGGGGACGACGAGCATGTTCCATGTGCCGACGGCGGACGCTTCGCTGGCGTGGGAGCGTCGCAACGTGCCGCATGGGGCCGTGCATCACCACTTCTACGATTCGGCCATTTGCCGGGAGGCTCGGGACCTGTATGTGTACACGCCGCCGGGTTACGATCCGAAGGGCAAGACGAAGTATCCAGTGCTGTATCTGCTGCACGGCTTCAGCGACGATGCGCGGGGATGGACGGCGGTGGGGCAGGCGCACTTCATCCTCGACAACTTGATTGCCGAGGGGAAGGCGAAGCCGATGCTGGTGGTGATGCCGCTGGGCTATGGCGATTCGGGCGTGCTGCTCAACCGGGAGTTGCGGTTCAAGAGCTTTGACCTGTTCCGCGAGTCGTTGACCAAGGAGATCATCCCCTTGGTGGAGAAGGCCTACCGCGTGAATCCGGACCGGAGCCATCGCGCGTTGGCGGGCCTATCAATGGGCGGGGCGGAGACGCTGTTTATTGGCTTGAACCGGCTAGAGCTGTTCTCGCATTTGGGGGCATTCAGCTCTGGCGGCCTGCCGCCTGATCTGGCGGCGACCATTCCGGGACTGGACGCGAAGGCGAATGCAAATTTAAAGGACTTCTGGATTGCTTGCGGGAAGGACGATGGCTTGATTGGCGCCAACAACAAGTTCGTTGAGTTTTTGAAGGAGCGCGGGGTGAAGCACGAGTATGTGGTCACCGAGGGTGCCCATACGTGGCTGGTTTGGCGGCGGTACTTGGCAACGCTAGCGCCGCGTTTGTTCCGCTAGTTCTTCAGCGGACGGATTTTGATGCTGCGGAACCAGGCGGCGTCGCCGTGGTTCTGCAGCGCGATGGGACAGAGTTTGTCCGGCTGATTGGCGAGGGCCTTATAGATTGGCGACTCTTTGGTCCAACGGTCGGCGGTTTTGGCGAGGGCGGCGGGGGCGTCCATTTCGCCTTCGGCAACCTTGATGCCGTTGAGCCAGTGTTCAAAGTGTTTGCCCTTGACGAGGACGCGGGCCTGGTTGAACTCGCCGACGGGCTTGGCGGCGGCCTGGGCCGCGGGGACCATGCCGTAGAGGGCACCGGCTTGATAGTAGGCGCCGCGCTGGGCGTCGCGGTGGCCTTCCTGGGTGCCGGCGGAGCGGGTGCCGTCGCGTTTAGTCGCGTAAGCGTTGGCGAGTTCTTCGAACTTCTTGTACTCCTTGATGCGCTTCTCGTCGAGCCAGAAGCGGTCCTGGATGCGGTATTTCAAGCCGCTGTTGCCGCCGGGGGACACTTTCCATTCGAAGGCGAGTTCGAAATCGGCGTACTTGGCGGCGGTGAAGAGGTCTTCGCGGAGCTTGGGGTGGGGGACGGACTTGAGGCAGGCGTCTTCGATGGTCCAGGAGTCGCCGGGGGGGGTCTGCTTGCGGATGTCGTTCCAACCCTTCATGGACTTGCCATCGAAGAGGAGCTTCCAGCCGGCGGCTTTTTCTTCGGGGGTCAGGGTGTTGGGATCCGCGGCTTGCAAGGTGGCCGCCCCAGACCCGCTATGCCTTCCTGGGGGCGCCGAAGATCCAGCCCCAGGGGGCTCGGCGGACGGCCAGTTCGTAAGTCAGCAGGCTGACTACGGCAGAGCCGGCCGCCGTGACGACGAACTTCGCGGCCAAGGGCCAGGGAGAGGCTTTTAAGCCGACTGCAATCGCAACCACGGGGAAGCAGTGGAACAGGTAGACCCAATACGCGCTGCCGGCCAGGTAACTAAGAACGGGAGAGCGCGACGAGGCGAAGCGCAGGAAGAGTCCGGTGATGCCGAAGATGAAGAGCCACGTCATCACTGCGGCCAACACCGTCGCAATGGCGTGGGTCGGTTGAGGGGGATCTGGAACCTTGCCGAAGACTTCGTAGAGCTGAGCGGCGAGGGGCAAATACGCGAACACCAGCAGAGTCGCTCCGGCGACCTGCCAGCCGGCGAAACGGTGCCAGGTGGTGAGCGTGTCACGCAGTGGATACAAGAACCAGCCGATGCCGTAGAAAAACGCATAACAGAGCACAATCGACGGTTTGGGCGCCAGCTCAAAATCGGGATCGAACCCGGCGCCGAACTGCGTGAAAAGGAGAGCGGCTGTTACCACCACCAGTACTGGCCAACGCCAGGGGCCTTGCCAGAAGCGGGCAAAGGGGGCGTCCCAGCGGAGGGTGGCTTGGCCCAGGAGGCCGGCCAGGATCGAATAGCCGAGCAGGTAGTGGATAAACCAGAGATGGAGCGTCACCAAGTGGTATTCGGTGAAGTCCGGATGGTGCCGGAGGGTTTCCTGGCGGACGTAAAAATACAGAGGAGGCAGGAAGACGGCAAGCGGGATGCCGAGGCGAAGGGCGCGATGGCGCAGAAACCCGGCGGCGCCATGGCGGGTAAATACCATTCGCGCGAAGAAGCCGGCCAGGACAAAGAACAAGGGCATGCGAAACGCATGGATGTAGAAGTAGAGCAGGTCGAAGATCTGGCTGCGGGTCGCGTCCTGGTAGGGCCAGAACTGGGGCGGCGTGTTGAACTGCGCGTAGGGCACGGCGGAGTGCAGTACGATCCCGAGAAACATCAGGACCGCCCGCAGGTTATCGAGACTGTAAATACGGTCGATTCCCTGGCTCGTCATAACCACATACACTAACAGAGCTATGAATCGGCTTGTCTTTCTCCTATTGGCCACTCTCCCTCTGCTGGCGCAGTACCCGCCCGTGCTGCCGGAGGCGAAGGAGGAGGTCTATGCGACCGTGGGCGAGACGGCGTTGCGGCTTTGGATCTTCTCGCCAGACCGGGCGGCGGCGAGGCCGCGGCCGGCCATCGTGTTCTTTTTTGGGGGCGGCTGGACGGGCGGGACGCCGGGGCAGTTTCAGCAGCACGCCAAGCTGCTGGCGGCGCGGGGGATGGTGGCGATTCTGGCGGATTACCGCGTGGCGACGCGGCATCAGGTGAAGGTGGATGCGTGTGTGCGGGATGCGAAGGCGGCGATGCGGTACGTGCGGGGGAACGCGAAACGGCTGGGCATTGATCCGCAGCGCATCGTGGCCGCGGGCGGGTCGGCGGGCGGGCATCTGGCGGCGGCGACCGCTTTCGTGCCGGGGTTTGAGGAGGCGGGCGGCGTGAGTTCGCGGCCGAACGCGTTGGTCTTGTTCAACCCCGTTCTGGTGCTGGGCGCGGTGCCGGGGGTAGAGCTGCCGAAGGATTCGATCCGCCTGGACGCGGCGCGTTTTGGGGTGCCGGCGACGGAGATTTCGCCGTACCACCATCTGCAACGCGGCGGGCCGCCGGCGATCGTGTTCCATGGGGAGGCGGATACAACCGTGCCGTTTGTGTCGGTGCAGCTTTACCGGGAGAAGGCCGTGGGGCTGGGCCTGACGTGTGAGGTGGTGAGCTACCCCGGCCAGGCCCATGGCTTCTTCAACTATGGGCGGGGGAACAATGAGTTTTATGAAAAGACCACGGCGCGGATGGTGGAGTTCTTGACGAAGCTGGGCTACTTGGCCGGGGCTTGATACTGCAGCACCTGGCCGTCTTTTTCGAGGCGCGTGCGGAGTTCGGCGTAGGGCACGTCCTGCACGGCTACGTTCTTATCGATGGCCATGACGGCGGCCGTCGCGGCCGATTGGCCCAGGATCATGAAGACGGGCTCCATGCGGATGGAACCATAGGCGATGTGGGAGCTCGATAGGCAGACGGGGACGAGCAGGTTCTCCACCTGGCCCTTCTTGGGCACGAGGGAGCCGTAGGCGATCTGATAGGGGCCGTTGGTGCTGACGCCGATGTCGCCTTCGTTCTGCACGTAGCCTTCGGGCGTGATGTAGCGCTGGATATTGTGGGAGTCGATGCCGTAGGAGCCCATGCCGACGGAGTCCGGCGTGGGGCGTTTCTTCGTAAGTTCGTGCTCGGTCATGACGTATTGGCCGGTCATCCGGCGGGCCTCGCGGATGTACATTTGATGTGGCCAGTTCCCGTTGTCCTTGAACTCATCCTTGGCGAGTCCCCATTTGCTCATGGCGGCGCGGACATCGGCAGGGACGCGGGGGTCGTTGGCGACGAAGTAGAGCCAGCCTTGCTGGTAGCGGACGTGTTCGTCGAAGATCTCCTGGCGGCGGGCGTAAGTGGCTTCGGGATAGTCCCAGTTGCGTCCGATGTTGTCCGTGCTGAAGGGGCCGTGGTTATTGGTGTCGGTCTTGGCGTTGGGGATGGCGTCGTACTTGTTGAAGGTTTCGGTCCACCCGGCTTGATAGATGCGGGCGAGGAGTTCGTACTCTTTGGGGTCGTAGCCGGCGGGCTTTGCAAAGGGGATCCGATTCTTTTCGACTTGCGTGAGGCACATGCGGAAGCAGTAGGCCTGGACTTTGCTGTCGGCGGCGCCGTACTCGCCCGGGGGTTCGGTGCTGATGCGGGGGAGGACGCCGCTCTTGGGATCGCCGGGCACGACGTAGGGCGAGATGGGCGACTTCAGGACGCCGAAGTGATGGCGATGATGGAGCACGCCGGTTTGGACGCCGGCCCACTTTTCGCCGTACTGCTGCATGGACTCGCGGCCGACGTGGTAGCTGACGCCGGCGGCGGCCATCAGGTCGCCTTCATAGGTCGAGTCGAGGAACATTTTGGCGGCGTAGGTTTTGCCGTCGAGCATCGTAATGGAGACGATTCGGCCGCCCTCTTTCTTTACACCCTTCTCGCGGTCGAGCCAGGAGTTGCGGAAGACGGGAATTTTCATCTCCTTCACCCACTGTTCGTAGACGCGTTCGGCGACATGGGGTTCGAAGATCCACATGGTGCGGGCTTCCTGGTCGAGCGCGACGGTGCCTTGACCCTTGTTGCCGAATTCGGACTGCTTCTGCCACTTCCAGGCCGCGGGCTTGGCGTAGTGCTGCCAGACGCGATGGTAGAACTCACGGGAAAGGCCGCCGATGACGGCCTTATTGCCGGAGTCGGTCCAGCCGAGGCCGCCGGCGGTGAGGCCGCCTAGGTGCTTTTCCGGGCAGACTAGGGCGACGGATTTTCCCATGGTTTTCGTCTGGACCGCGGCGGTGACCGCACCCGAGGTGCATCCGTAGATGACGACGTCGTAGGTGGCTGGCGCCGCGGTCCCGGCCGTGGTGGCGAGAGCGGCAAGAAAGAGAGACCGAAACATCTTTCTACTGTACTTGCTGACGATATCCGGTCAGACGGCGGCCCGGAGTCCGTCCCGGAGCGCCCGGACTTGATCGTGAGCGGCGCGGATTTGGATGGCCTGGCCTTCGACGATGGTGCGGGAGGCGCCGAGCTCTCCGCCCGCGACGGCGTCGGTGAACGCTTTCAGGGCGGCGTCTTCGCCTCGCTCGCACTCTTCAAGAACAGCGAGGTCTTCGCGCTTGGCGACGGCTGCCTTCAGATTGATCCATCCTCGATGGACCGTGCCACCGAGACTGCCGGAGACTTCGGGGTGTTCTCCGGTGAGTTCCACCTGATACTGCAGAGCGCGGGCGAATTGTCCGCGCTGGGCGGCAAAGTCGGTGAGCACTTGGCGCAGTTCCGGCCGGCTGACGTCGCTGGCCGCCGCTTCAAACCCGAGTTCTCCATCTTTCAACGTCTCAATCAGGCCGTTCAGAACGGCCACCGAATCTTTGGTCATAATTAATTCCTCCAGTCGGAGGGATGGGTTGCAGATGGAGGGCCATTCGGTTCCGGGCGTATAGAGGGGGTATGACTCGGCTGGCGGCTCTTCTCCTGGACCGGCAGCGCTCCGTACCCACCCGCTGGATAACTTATCCGGGACGCGGTTGCGGCGGCCGCCCCATGCCGGCTCCTTCGCCGCTGACGATGGCAGCTTGAACCTCCAATGCGACAACCGCAAGTCCTGCTCCTGGGGTGGGCAACCGATTCCCTGGTTGCGTGGCAGCGGAGGCTATTCCTATGCGCCACGGCCAGCCGACCTCGTGCCCGGCGACGACGACGCGGCTGTGATCCATTCCTCCGCGCGGCCGTAGTGGAACACGACCGTCCCAGTCCCCGGCGGGCCGATCCTACCCACTGCGGTGCCTTTGTTCTACGGCGATCCGTAGGTGCTATGGCAGCATGGGGACTATCGCGGCTTTGTGCCGGAGCCATCGCCCGCCCGCCAGGGAGACCTTCTCCCTCCTGCTCCGGTTGCCCGACGGGCACTCCACCGCCGCACTCGTCACAACGGATTACTTCAACTATCGAAATTGAGAGCCAATGATAAGATCAGAGCGCGTACGCCCTGCGCCTTCTGACCTATGATTTTCCCCTATCGCTTCCGCACGTTTGGCGCTTTTGCGCTCGCCACTCTCGCCGGTTCGGCCTGGACCGCCCACTACCTCTCCGCCCAGCCCGCCGCGGCGCCCGCCCCTCTTGAACCCGTGCAGAAGAACTGCCAACAGTGCCACAACGCCGATAACCTCTCGGCCGGGGTCCGCGTGGACCATCTTGATACCAGCCTAGAAGACCGGCATATCCGCGTCTGGGAGGGCATTCGGCATCGCGTCCGCGACGGCTCCATGCCGCCGAAGGGCATGCCCCAACCCTCCGCCGCGGAACGCGAGGCCACCGTCGCCTGGATCACGCAAGCCATCGAAATCGCCCGCCTCCGCCCCGCCCCGAAGAATGGCCTCGTCCGCCGCCTGACCGTCTCGCAGTATCGCAATACCCTCCGCGAACTCCTCCAGCTCGACGACGACCTGACGGAGATCGTTCCTCCCGACGCGGTCTCGAGCGACGGCTTCGTCAATAACAAAGATACTCTGCAGCTCTCGCCGCTGCTGCTTGAGTCCTACCTCGAGATTGCAGAGAAGGCGCTGAACCGGTCCATCGTCGACCCGACGCAGAAGCCCGCGATTCAAAACTTCCGCATGGACCTGGGGGCGTCGATCAATCAGAACCCGCTGCCCGAAGAGCTGATTCTGGGCGCCAACAGCCTGCTGCTCGACAACAAAGACTTCACCGTCACCGAACTCACGCCGCAGAAGCCCTTCCCGTTCCAGCCGAACCCGATGCGCACGAAGTACCGCTTCATCGAGGGCTATCAAGGCAACGACACCGTCCGCGGTTGGCGCGAGTATGACAGCATCTATCACTCCGTTTTTGCCTGCATGCGCGGCAGCAATGGCTACCCGAAAGGCAAGGCTTACGACGCCGTTTCTTCTGGCTTGCTGCTGCGGCCCGCTATTCCGAACGATGAGACCTTCGAGGCGGACGGAACGTACGGGCCGAAGGCGAATTTCAAGATCTCTCTGCGCGAGCTGCCCGACCATGGCCGGTTCCGCGTGACCGTCACGGCCGCCAAGTACGACGACGGACTGTTGCTCGACCCCGGGGCGACGGCCCGCAGCGGCTCGGATGCCTTGACCGTCACGAACTTCACGGCGCCCCAGACGCTGACCGTGAAGCAGGCCGGCGTTTACCAGGTTGACATCCACACGCCGCGGCGGAAGGTGGAAGTCCCGGCGCCGGATACCTCGCGCCTCAACGAAGGACTGAGCGCCTCCTGGACCTTTGATGGGCAACCCGGCGGCGGTCTGGAAGGAAAAGCCAGCCTGCAGGATTCGCCGTTCGGCAAAGCGCTGACGCTGCAGGGCGATTATGACGCGCTCACGGTTCCCGGTCAGGAAGCGTTCCAGGTCGGCGCCGGAGAGTTTACGGTGGCCGCTTGGATTCAACCGAAGGCGCCGCGGCGGGCGGCGATCGTGTCGCTTGGCAGCGTGGGCCGGACACCCGGCTGGACGCTGTTTCTCGGCGGCGGCCGCAATGCGCTGCAGTTCGAAACGACGGGCCCGGACAAGCTGACCAACGGGACGATTACGTCCGGCCCCGGCGTGGTGCGGTCCGGCGCTTGGCAGCATGTCGCGGTGGTGGTAAAACGGGGGAGCAACGCGCCTTCACGGATCTATATCAACGGGGTGCAGGTGGCACGAGGCGTGATTGGCGCCGCCAACCTCGATAACGCCGGCCTGCCGCTGCGGATCGGCGGGTCGCCGAACGCCACCTCGTTCCGCGGAGATATCGATGACGTCCGGCTGTATCGGCGCGCTCTCAGCGAAGCGGAGTTGCAAGGGTTGATTGAACCGGGCCGCAAGTTTGCCCAGGCTCCCCCGGAACCGGCGCAAGACATTACGCTGGCCCTGGGCGGGCGCGATTTTTCGGGCGCGCTGAAGCAACCGGCGTTCCTGGCGGTTCGCTTACCCGCCGGGCCGGTTGCCCTGCGGGCCGCCACGACGGGAGCCCTGGGCATTGAGCGGGTCGTACTGACTCCGGTGCCGGCCACGGACCCGCTGGCGCGCCGCTTCCAGACGTTTGAGAAGCGGAATCCGCGGCTGGGGGTCCAACTGGGCCTGCGCCGCGACTGCGGCAGCACGTTCGCCCCGGTGGGCTCACCGCAGGTGGTTTCGAGCGGTCAGAATTCGCGGTTCGTGTTTGAAAGCGCCATCCAGAACTTCCCTAGTCCGGAGGTGGAAAAGGATAACGTCAACTACCTGGCCGGCATCCGCGAGATTGCCGTGCGCAGTGAGTACACCGATGATCGCGACATGCCGCGGCTGCGCATTCGCTCGGTCGAGTTTGAAGGCCCCTTCTATGAGTCGTGGCCGCCCCCCTCGCACAAGGCGATCTTCCTCGATTCGCCCCGCAAGGCTGATCCAAAGGCGTATGCGCGGGAGATCATCCGCAACTTCGCCACGCGGGCCTATCGGCGGCCCTTGGGGGAGGCCGAAGCCAACGCGCTGTTCGCGGTCTTTGACCGCTCCTTCGCCGGCGGCGGCAAGTTCCAGGACAGCGTGAAGGACGCACTGCAGGTGGTTCTGACTTCGCCGCAGTTCCTGTTCCTGGTGGAGAAGAGCGCGACCCCGGCGCCGGAGCCGCTCGACAATCACGAGCTGGCTTCCAAGCTCTCGTACTTTCTCTGGAACGGTCCGCCGGACCAGACTACGCTCCGGCTCGCCGCGGCGGGGACGCTGCGGCAGCAGTTGGATGGCGAGGTGGCCCGGATGGTGGCGGACGCTCGCTTCTCCCGGTTTATTCAGGAGTTCGCATCGCAATGGCTGAGCCTGGATAAGTTCAGCGTGCTGGAACCGGATCGGAAGCGCTTCCCGAAGCTGAACCGGCACAACCGGACGCATCTGCGGCAGGAGCCGATTGAGTTTGTTCATTACCTGATCCGCAATAACCTGCCGGTTCGCAATCTGATTGCTTCCGATTTCGTGGTGGTGAATGAGGCCGTGGCGAGCTACTACGATCTAGGCGAAAAGACCGAAAGTGGTCTGCGGTATGTCGCGGTTCCCCATGGCCGCCGGGAGATGGGCGGGGTGCTGACGCAAGCCGCGATTATGGCGGGTTTGTCCGATGGCCGCGAGTCCAATCCGGTGAAACGCGGGGCGTGGCTGGCGCGGAAGATTGTCGCCGAACCGCCTGCGGATCCGCCGCCGAATGTGCCCGCGCTAAAGGACGACGAGGGCGGCAAGCTGACGCTGCGCCAGCGGATTGAACGCCACCGCAGCCAGCCCGGCTGTGTGCAGTGCCATTTGAAGATCGACCCCTGGGGCATTGCTTTTGAGGAGTTCGACGCGGGCGGGCGGTTGAAGTCTGAACCCGCCGACGCCCGTTCGCAGCTGCCGGACAAGACGGAAGTGGCTGGCATCGACGACCTGAAGCGGTATCTCGCCGAGGACCGGATTGATCAAGTTGCCTTCAGCGTGCTGAAGCATATGGCCACCTATGCTACGGGCCGCAGTTTGACCTACAATGAAGTCAACTATTTGAAACAGGACGGCCTGAAGCTCAAGGCCAGCGGCTACCGGATGCAGGATATGCTTCGATACGTCGCCACCAGCAAAATCTTCCTCGAAAAGTAGCCGGAGCCCATCATGAGCCTCTCTCGTAAACTCGATCGCCGCGCCTTTCTGACTGGTATGGGGGGCGCCGCGTTGGCGCTGCCGGTGCTGGACGCCATGGGCGCTGAAGTGACCAGCAACGCCCCGAAGCGCTTCTGCGCCGTCTATACCGCCAACGGCATGTCGCTGCCGCGCGCCGAGCACGACATCAGCGAATGGAGCTGGTTCCCGGCTCTCGAAAAGGACGGGCAGTTCCAGTTCGGCTTGTCGACGGCTCCGCTGAGCCCGTTCCGGAAGCAGCTGAGCTTCATGGGTGGCATGCACCACCCGAGCGGCCCGAAGGCCGACCCGCACACGTGCTCCGACATGTGGCTGACCGGCGCGCCGCTGCATAACCCAAAGCCCGGCACCTACAATACGGCCGGCCTGGATCAGGTGATCGCGCTGCATACGAAGCAGTACTGCCGCCAGCCTTCGCTGATCCTGTCGATCGACGCCGGCACTGGCTTCCTGTCGCGCACCGGCACCATCTCGTACAGCCTCGAAGGCAAGCCGATTCCGGCGGAGAACAATCCACGCCGCATCTTTGACCGGCTTTTCCGGGGCGATCGCGAATCGCTGCAGTCCGAGCACGCTAAGCTGCAACGCCGCATCAAGCTCGTCGACGCGGTGGCGCAAAGCGCCAAGTCGCTGGAGCAGCAGCTGGGCAAGTCCGACCGGGAACGCATGGACCAGTACATGACTTCGCTGAACGAAGTGGAGTCGCGGCTGATTGCGTCCGAGAAGTGGATCGATATTCCGCTCAAGAAGCAGGACTATTCGCATCTGAACCTCGATGCGAGCTCGGAAGGCGAGCCGGCCGAATACTACCGCAACATGTTCGACTTGATCGCGCTGGCCTTTGACGCGGACATCACGCGGTCGGTGGCGTTTATGCTCAACCGCGAAGACGGCATGGGCATCAGCGATACGTTCCCGCTGAAGCTTGGCCTGTCGAAGACGCACCACAACCTTTCCCACGCGACGGACAAGGAAGGGCAGATGCAGTTCGCCAAATACGACCTGTTCCTGAGCCAGCAGATGGCGCATTTCCTGAAGCGTCTTTCGGGCTATCAGGACCGCAACGGTTCCGTGCTCGACAACACGATCGTGCTGTTTGGCAGCGGCGCCAGCACGACGCACAATCCGCGCAACATTCCCACGCTCGTCGCCGGCGGCGCCAACCTCGGCTTGAAGCACGGCCACTATTGGAAGGGGGGCGAAGCGCGGATGTCGAACATGTACGTGAGCATGCTGCGGGCGCTCGAAGTTCCCGTTGAGTCCTTTGCCGATAGCACGGGCACTTTGAGCAGCCCGGTCTTCACCCGCTCCTAACCTCTCATGCAAACAACTCGGAAAATCGCGCTGGTGACCGGCGCGGGCAGCGGCATTGGCCGCGCGGTCAGCTTGGCCTTGCAGGCCGCCAACTATTCGGTCGTCCTGGCGGGACGGCGCGTCGCGGAACTGGAGGCGACAGCGGCGCTCGCCTCCGATAGCGGCGGAGTCATGCTGCCGGTGCCCACCGACATCAGTCAACCCGATCAGGTCGCCGCGCTCTTCGAAAAGCTGGAGACGACGTTTGGCCGGATCGACCTCCTCTTCAACAACGCCGGCATGGGCACGCCGGCGGTGCCGATGGAGGAGCTGACCTTCGCGCAGTGGAGCGCCGTGGTGGGGGTGAACCTGACGGGCTCGTTCCTGTGCGCGCAGCACGCCATGCGGCTGATGAAGAAGCAGGAGCCGCAGGGCGGGCGGATTATCAACAACGGCTCGATTTCCGCGCACGTCCCGCGGCCGCATTCGGCGCCTTATACGGCGACCAAGCACGCCATTACGGGCCTGACCCGCAGCATTTCGCTGGACGGGCGGCCGTTTCGAATTGCTTGTGGCCAGATTGATATCGGCAACGCCGCGACGGAGATGACTCAGCGCATGACCGGCGGCGTTCTGCAGGCCGATGGCAGCCTGCGCCCGGAGCCGCGCATGGATGTGAAGCACGTGACGGACGCCGTGCTCTATATGGCCGGCATGCCGCTCGAAGCCAACGTCCAGTTCCTCACCGTCATGGCGACCGAGATGCCGTTCATCGGCCGGGGCTGAGTTACACCTTCAGGAACAGCTTCCGGCGGTACATCCAGAGCAGCACCCAGTAGAAGACCGCGAGCACGGCGGCGCCCCGCCAGAGCGGCGCCATGGCCGGACCGGTGAAGCTGAAGAAATCCGCGCCCAGGTGGATCCGGAAGGAATCGATGAGGAAGCCGTCCCAGAGGTGCGCGATGAGGTATGCCGCAATGGAGTTCATGCCGATGACGACCAGCGGAAACGCCCAGCGCCGGTGGCCCTTGACGTCAATGACCCAACTGAAGGCCGCCAGGAAGAGGAAGCAGAGCCCGCCGCTGAACACGGTCCAGGATGGGGTCCAGATGCGTTTGACGATGGGGCAAACGCCGGCGAAGTGCAGCAGCAGTGCGGCGGCAACGGCGGCGACCCCGGCAACCAGGAACTTCTTTAGCGGCAACTCGGGAGCGGAGTCGCGGAGCCAGCGTCCGGCGGCCAGGCCGAGAATCATGGTGCCCAAGGTGGGGATGAAGCTCAGCGTCAGGTAGCCGCCCCGGTTGGCGAGGTACGGCGTCGCCCGGGGGAACAGGTTCATGAACCAGCGGTCGAAGGCGGCGCCGTAGTTATCGGCCTTCATCCAGTGGCCAGCGAAGCCGAGTTCCGGCGCCACCGGATAGAGCGCCCAGACGAGCCAATAGCCGGCGAGGATAACCCCGAGCGCCACCCACTGCCAGCGGGGCGGACGGAAGCCGAGCAGGAACAGGAACGGATACCCCAACCCGATCTGGGTCAGCGTATCTTCGAAGGTGAAGTTGGTCTGCGGGCTATGGGTGCTCCGCAGAAAGATGCCCATCGCAATCAGCACGAACGCCCGCCAGCAGGCGTGCCCGAAGAGCGGGCCGAGGGTGGCTCCCATCGCCATCCGGCTGGCGATGGAGTAGGGCAGCGCCACGCCAACGAGGAAGGAGAACGAAGGCTGAATCATGTCGTGCAGCGAGCAGCCTACCCATTCGACGTGCGACTGGTGATAAGCCAGGGTCTGCCACAGCCAACTATCCGGAAAGGCCTGGGCCACCAGGGGCAGCCGCAGTACCTCAGCCATCATCAAGAGCATGACGAAGCCGCGGTAGGCGTCGACGGCTTGATTGCGAATGGGGACAGGGTTCATTTCGAGGCGCGAATGCAGTAGATGGCTTTCTGGCTCCGCAGATAGAGGTCGCCGCCGACTACCGCCGGGCTCGCGATAAACACCTCATCCTTCATCGTGTTGGTGGCCAGGATCTCCATCTTATCCGCAATCTTCAGCACAAGGACGTCGCCTTCTTCGGTGGAGAGATAGATCTTGCCATTCACGCCAATCGGCGAGGCCTTGAAGTTGTAGGGCTTCGGCAGCCGCTCCTGAAAGAGCACTTCGCCGGTGAGGGCGTTCAGGCAGCTGAAGAAGCCGTTGTCGCTGACAAAGTAGAGCCGATCGTTGATGAGGACGGGGGACGGGGTGTACGAGTTGGCCCGCTTGTTCTGCCAGACGATGGCGTCCGTTCCGGTCAGATCGCCCTTGCGGCCGAGTTTGATGGCCATCAGGTTCGGGTCCCGGTGGCCGCTCATGACGTAGACGATGCCCTTGGCGGTGACGGGCGCGGGAATGACATTTGTGCCGAGCCCGGCACACTCCCAGATCAGCTTGCCGGTGGCGAACTCGTAAGCTCGCGTCTTGTTGGTGGCGGCGACGATGATCTGCTTCTGCCCCTCATGGGTTAACACGAGCGGCGGCGCCCAGGCGCTGGGTTCATCGCGATCCACTTTCCAGATCTGCTTGCCGGAGGTCTTATCGAGGGCGAGCAGATAGGAGCCCTCTTCCTGGTCGAAACCGAGCAGGAGCGTGTTTTCGTGGAGGATGGGCGCGGTGCCTTCGCCGAAGGCCAGGCGCATGCGCATGGGCGAAAACGACTTCTGCCAGGCCAGCTTGCCTTCCATTGTGTAAACAAACAACCCGCGCGACCCGAAGAAGGCGTAAACGTGTTTGCCGTCGGTGACCGGGCTGTTTGAAGCGAAGCTGCCATAGCGGAAGTGGTAGCCTTCGTGCGGCGTTGCCTTCAGCGCCTCCCGCTCCCACACCACTTTGCCGGTCTTCCGATTCAGGCACATGACGAGAAAGCGATGAGGCACACTGGCGGCAAATCCGCCGCCCGGCCCGCGGCCGCCACCGCCACCCGGAGTCGACAGGGGACCTTCCGGGACCGCTGTTGTAATGAACATCAGGTCGCCGAAGATGACGGGCGAGGAGTGTCCGCGTCCGGGAATCTCGGTCTTCCAAGCCACATTCTGCGTATCGCTCCACGTTGTTGGGGCCTCGCCGCGCGCCATGCCGTTTTCAAACGGACCGCGCCAGGAGGACCAATCCGCCTGCAAGAGAAGGAGGGCCAGAGAGAGAATCATCTCCTGATGCTAACGCAATGGCTTCCGGCAACTGTTCAGCCCCGGACGGTATCATCGGAGGAGTGGAATTCCGTCCCGGCCCTACGCTGGTCACGAGTTTGTTTGCGGCCCTGGTTTGGTCCGTTTTAACGCCGTGCGCGATTGGCCAGTTTCTGCCTCCCGAAATCCGATACGAGGGCCGGCGCATTGTGTCGATCGACTACCAGCCGGAGTCGCAGCCCTACACCCGCACCAACCTCGAACGCCTCAACCCCGTGAAACCGGGCGATGTCTTCGCCATTGAGGCGATCTCCACAGCCATTGAGACCCTGTTCGACTCGGGCCGCTTTGAGGATGTTTCGGTGGATGCGGCGCTGACGGCGGCGGGCGAAGTGAATCTTACGTTTCGCACCGTGCCCGCGTGGTTCATCGGTGGCGTTTACCGCGGCCAAACTCGAACTGGGGCAATCGTTCACCGAGGACTATCTGATCGAGGCCACGCAGAGCATTCTGAGCTCCCTGCGCAATAACGGTCTATACCGCGCGACGGTGGAGCCGCGATTTTCCTATGACCCGCTTACGCAGCAGGTGCAGATTCAGTTTCAGATCAACGCCGGGAAGCGAGCCCGCTTCGTGGACCCCATCTTCACGGGCGAGAGCAAACGGACCCCGGCCAGTCTCTTCCGTGCCACGCACTGGCAGCGGGTGTGGGGCCTGATCAGCGCTAAGCACCTAACCGAACAGCGCCTGGCCAATGGCCTGGAACGGATTCGTTTCAGCTTTCAGAAGAACGATTTTCTGATGGCGCGGGTGAAGTTGGAAGGGCTGCGCTATCTGCCGGAGGCCAACCGCGTCGAGCCTACCGTGAATGTCTACGGCGGCCCCCGCATTCGGGTGCGCGCCACGGGCGCCAAACTGTCCGCTGGAAAGCTGCGCCAGCTGGTGCCGATTTATCAGGAACGCACGGTGGACCGCGATCTGCTCGTCGAGGGCAACCGCAACATCGAAAAGTACTTCCAGACTCAGGGCTACTTTGACGCGGCGGTTGACTTCGATAATCCCACCAATCCGGGCGACGCGGAACAGACGATTGAGTACTCCATTGAGCGCGGCCTCCGCTACAAGCTCGTCCACCTGGAGATCGACGGCAATCAGTACTTCGACGACCAGACCATCGCCGAGCGGATGTCGGTCCGCACGGCCACTCGCGTGCGATATCGTAGCGGCCGATTTTCCGACGAGCTGCTGCGCAAGGACGTTGGCGCGATCGAGGGTCTATACCGTTCGAACGGCTTCCGCGACGTGCGCATTACTTCTCGCGTGGACAAGAACTATCAGGGTAACCTCGGCCAGGTGGCTGTCTACGTTGATATCCAAGAGGGCGAGCAATCGTTCATCGCTTCGCTCGACGTGGCCGGCGTGAACCCGAAGGATCTGGAGTTCGTGCAGAGCCAGTTGCAGACGATTGAAGGGCAGCCTTACTCGGATGCGAACATCGCCGCCGACCGGGATTTTCTGCTGAACTTTTACTTCAACAACGGGTTTCCCGATGCGGCGTTTGAGTACGCCGTGAAGCCCGCGGAGCAGCCGAATCAGTTCAACGTCCGCTACCTCATCACCGAAGGCCGCCGCAATTTCGTGCGCCGCGTGCTGGTGAGTGGCTACCGGACCACTCGGCCCCGCCTGATCTACGACCGTATCCCAATCCAGTCTGGCGACCCGCTTTCGCAGAGCGCGATCATTGAGGCGCAACGGCGCCTCTACGAACTGGGCATCTTCGCGAAGGTCGATATTGCCTTGCAGAATCCGAACGGCCGTGAGCGCGACAAGTACGTGCTCTACCGCCTCGAAGAAGCCAGCCGCTACTCCTACACCATTGGCTTCGGCGCCCAGCTGGCCCGCATCGGCGGTGGCACCACGACGCTTGCCGCCCCGGCGGGCGCCCCGGGCTTCAGCCCGCGGGTTTCGTTCGGCGTCAGCCGGGCGAACTTCTTAGGGGTGGGCCATACCATTGGCCTCCGCAGCCAGATCTCGAACTTTCAGCAGCGCGTGGCCGTTTCGTACTTCGCCCCGCAGTTCACCGGCAACGACAAGCTCAACCTGAATCTGACGAGCCTTTTCGATAAGTCCCGCGATGTGCGAACCTTTGCCGCCGAGCGCTTTGAAAACTCCATCCAGCTGGGCCAGCGCCTGTCCCGCTCCACCAGCCTGCAGTACCGCTACGCGTTCCGCCAAGTGAACATCGACGAGTCCACGCTGAACATTGATCCGGCTCTGATCCCGGTGTTTTCGGTCCCCGTACGCATTGGCATTTTTTCGAGCTCGTTCATTCGCGATCGCCGGGACGATCCGATCGACTCGACCAAAGGCATTTTCACCACCGTCGACTCGGGCCTGGCCTATCGCGCCTTTGGCTCGCGATCCGACTTCGCGCGTTTGCTGATCCGGAACTCCATCTATCGCCGCATCCGTCGCGACGTCGTGCTCGCCCAGTCGCTCACGGTGGGCAGCATCTACTCCTTCAACGAGACTTCGCCGGACGCGAGTGTCCCGCTGCCCGAGCGCTTCTTTGCGGGCGGCGGCGCTTCGAATCGCGCGTTTCCGGATAATCAGGCGGGCCCGCGCGACTTGACCACGGGCTTTCCGCTCGGCGGAAAGGCGCTCATCAACCAGAGCCTGGAACTGCGCTTCCCGCTGCTCGGCGATACGCTGGGTGGCGTGGTGTTCCATGACGCGGGCAACGTGTACACGAGTTTGAACAAGATCTCTCTCCGCCTCAAACAGCGCGACATCACCGACTTCGACTACATGGTGCACGGGGTTGGCTTCGGCATCCGGTTTAAGACGCCGGTCGGCCCGGTGCGGCTGGACCTGGCCTACGGCCTGAATTCGCCGCGCTTCTTCGGCTATGAAGGCACGCGCGACCAGTTGATCCAAGGCGGCGGCCGGCCCGTCAGCCAGCGCATCAACCGGCTGCAGTTCCACTTCTCCTTGGGGCAGACTTTCTGACGATGCGGATCCTGACTGTGCTTCTGCTGCTCGCCACCTCCGCCGCCGCGGAGGTGGTGGACCGCATTGTGGCCACGGTGGGCCGCCGGGTGATCACCGCCTCTTCGGTGCGCCAGCAGATCCGGGTGGCCGCCCTTCTAGATGGCGCTCCGGCCGAAGAGTCCTATGCGGCGTTCGAGGCAATGCGCGACCGTCTGATTGATCGCCTGCTGATCCTTGAGGAGATGCGCATCAGCCGCTATGCCATCCCCGAGGGCGGCGAAGTGCAGCCCGCGCTGGACCGCGAGATCCAGGACGCCGGCGGCCCGGCGAAGTGGGCCGAACTGCTGGCCCGCTACCGGGTGACGGAGGAGCAGATTCGGCTGAGTCTGCGGTATCAGGCCGCTATCGTCCGCTTCACGCTCTATCGCTTCCGCCCCGCTGTTCAAATCGGCCCCGACCAGATTCGGACCTACTACGAACAGCGGCTGCCGGCCCAACCCAAGCCGGCGTTCGAAGAGGTCCGCGACCAGATCGAGGCCGTGCTCCGCCGCGAACAGATCAACGGCCTGCTGACGAAATGGCTCGCCGAAGTCCGGCAGCAGACCCATATTGAAACCTACGAGGAGTTGAAGCCATGAGTCCCTGGCGCCGCCGCATCCTCCGAACCCTGGCGGCTCTGGTGCTGCTTTTCACCGGCCTGTTTGCGGTGGGCTTCCTGGTGTTCCAATCGGAATGGCTCCGCGAACAGATTCGCCTTCGCGCGCTTACCGAGATCGCCAAGGCCACGGGCGGACGGCCGGAGATGGGTCATTTCGACTTCAACCCGGGCACCTGGCAAGTGACCATCGACAATTTTGTCTTGCATGGCACGGAACCGGCCTCCGCCCCGCCCCTGTTTCGCGCTCCGCGGATTCTGCTCGGCTTGAAGATTCTTTCGTTCCTCAATCGGAAGGTGGATCTGCAGTCGATCGAGATTCAGAGCCCCGAGTTCCACCTGATCCGGAACGCTGACGGCACGACGAACCTCCCCTCGCCGGCCAACGCCCGGCCGCGCACGGGCGCTCCCCTGGCGGTGATCCTGGCGCTAGCCATTGACCAGTTCACCGTTCACAACGGCGTATTCACCTATAACCAGAAACAGGAGCCGTTTGCCTTTTCCGGTCGCGACCTGGAGCTCGGCTTCACCTTCGCGCCGGACCCGAACCGGTACGATGGCGCCTTGCGCTCGACGAGCTTCACGGCCGATCTCCCCAATTTCCCGCTCCCTCATTTCGCCGGCGATCTTTCGACGGAGCTGACGGTTTACGAAGACAGCATCACCCTCCACAAGTTTCGGGCCGATGCCGGCCGGCACTCCGTGGATGGCCTGGGCGCGATTCGGGATCTGCTGCATCCCAAGATCACGCTGAAGCTGTCTGCCCGGTCCGACCTGGCCGAGACCAAGCTCGGCAAAGGCCCCGTCGCTACCGCCGGGGTGTTGACGTACAGCGCGGAGGAGGACTATCGCTACGAGGGAGAGGCGTCGGGCCGGGGTCTCGTGACGGACTACATCACCGGGGTGAATGTCCGCACCCGCGTTCTTTTGACGCCCGCCGGGGTGCGGCTTTCAAACGTGGTTGCGGACTCGCCGGAGGGCCGTTTCTCCGGCGATGTCAATCTTCCCCGCTTCCGATCACTCGAGGTGAAAGGCAATGTGGCCGGGCTCTCGCTTGCCGCTGTCACCAGCCGCTTTGAGCTAGCGGACTTGCCTTACTCGGGGGCCATTACGGGCGCCGTGGAGGTGACCGGCCCCCTGGCTGGCCCTTACGATGCCTCCGGCGATCTCACCATCGCTCCCGGCACCACCGGCATCCCGGTGGAAGGCGCGGTGCGCGGCCGCTATCAGCAGAGTCAGAATCTGCTCTCGTTCACCGATTCTTACGTCGCCACCCCTTCGAGTCGGCTGACCGCCTCCGGCACGCTGAACCAAACCATTCGGGTCCGCGCCTTCTCGAGCCGCCTGGCCGACCTGCCCATCAAGGACCTGCCTATTACCCTCGAACAAGGCGACGTCACCTTTGAAGGCACCGTCACCGGCGATGCCCGCAGCCCGCAGATCGCCGGGCGGGTGACCGGACGCAACGTTCGCTACGACAAGTACCTCGCCGCTAGCGCGAACGCGACGATTGTGCTCTCACCGACCCGCCTCGACGTTTCCGGCCTCACCGCCGAAGTCGAACGCGCCACGCTCGAAGGTTCCGGCTCGCTGCTCCTGGCCGGCTGGAAGCCGGTGGAGACGGCGCCCCTGTCCGCTCGGCTGACGGCGCGCAACGTGAACTTCAAGCTCATTCCCGTGGACCTCGCAGCGGTCGGCTTTGTGAACGGCTCGGCCACGGTTTCCGGCACGCTGCAGGCGCCCGATATCACCGCGACGATTGATGTGCCGAAGCCCATCGTCCGCGGTGAGGTGTTCGACTTCCTGCGCGCCACCGCTCGCCTGCGGGGGAAGGAACTCACGGTGTCTACATTTGAGATCGGCCGCGGGACCGCCCGGCTCAGTGGTAGCGCGCAGGCCGTGGACGAAGGCCCTTTCTCCGCCAACGTGACCTTGGCGGGTCTTAGCCTGATCGATTGGAAGGATGTCCGGGAGCAAGCCCCCGGCCTATCGGGCCGGCTGACCGGGACAGCGCAGATTTTTGGCACGCTCAAGAACCGCGAGCCCCAACTCTCCGGCCTGACGGTGGATGCAACCCTGGGCCAGCTCACTTTGAACAAGCGGCCGATCGGCGACGTTTCGCTCGAAGGGCGCACCCAATCCGGGAACTTTGCTTTTAGCGCGCTAGGCAAGCTCCGCAATACGGAGATTCGGGGGGATGGCAATTACCGGCTCACCAACGGTTATCCCGGCTCCGGCAGCTTCTCGTTCACCAATCTGCCGCTCGATGTTTGGAACGACTTCCAGCGGGAACCACTGCCGTTCATCGGCGTCATCTCCGCGCGAGGCCGCTTCAGCGGTCCGGCTCTTGAACCCGAGAAGTGGCAGGCGGAGCTGGAGGTCCCCCTGCTGGCGATTCGTTCAGCCCGGCCGCAGCGCATCACGAGCACCGCGAATACGCAGGACTTCGAGCTGCGCAACGACGGCCCGCTGAACTTCTCGGCGGACCGGGGCGTGATCACCATCAAACGGGCGCGCTTCGTCGCCAAGGATACGAACCTCTCCGCCACCGGCACCTTCTCGCTGGCGCAACGCCGCCCGTGGGACCTTCGGATCAATGGCAGCCTAAATTTGGCCGGGCTCAAGACGTTTAGCCCCGAGATTCTGGCCGGCGGCATTGCCACGCTCGAAGCCAATGTCCGCGGGGAGCTCGAGAATCCGCAGGTGTTTGGCCGTCTCGACCTCCGCGACGCTTCGCTCTCGGTGGAAGATGTTCCGACCGGCCTCGATAAGGTGAACGGCCGCGTGCTCTTCGACCGCCGCCGCGCCACCATCGAGAACCGGCTGACGGCGCAGTCCGGCGGCGGCGAACTGGCGCTTTCCGGCTTCATCGACTTCGGAGATGCCGAAACTTTCTATCGCCTTCAGGCGACCGCCGACGGCGTTCGCGTCCGCTATCCCGAAGGACTCTCCACCGTCGCCGACGGCACGATCAGCCTGACCGGATCGCCCACCCAGAGCCTGCTCGCCGGCAACATCACCATCCAGCGTTCCGGCTTTCAACCGCGCACCGACCTCGGCTCGCTGCTGTCCGACGCGACCTCCAGCCGCGCCAGCACCGTTTCGACGAACGAGTTTCTCAGCAACATGCAGCTCGATATCCGCGTGCGCACAGCGCCGAACACCCAGTTCACCACCTCACTGACGAGCGACCTGCAGGCCGACGCCAACCTGAATGTTCGCGGCTCCGCCGTCAGGCCGGTGGTGCAGGGGCGCATTGCCGTAAACCAGGGCGAGGTGAACTTCTTCGGCAGCAAGTACACCATCAAGCGCGGCGAAATCAGCTTCTACAACACAAGCAAAATTGAACCGGTGCTCGACATGGATGTGGAGACGCGGATTCGCGCGGTGACCGTCGGCATCAACTTCAGCGGCCCCGTCAACAAGCTCAACGTCTCCTACCGCAGCGACCCGCCGCTGGCGCCCACCGAAATCATCGCGCTGCTCACCGTTGGCCGCAGCCCGGATTCGATCTCCTACACGAGCCAAGGCAACCAGCAGAGCGGCAGCTTCCTGCAAACCGGCGCGAACACGCTGCTGGGCAACGCGATCTCCGCGCCGATTTCGAGCCAACTGCAGCGCTTCTTTGGCGTCAGCCGCATCAAGATCGACCCGCTGATCTCCGGGCTCGAAGGCACCCCGCAAGCCCGGCTGACCGTGGAGCAACAGGTGTCGAAGGACATTACCCTGACCTTCGTCACCACGCTCAACCGCTCCCAACAACAGGTGGTCCGGCTCGAGTGGAACCTGAGCAAGGAGTGGTCCGTGATTGCCCTGCGCGATGAGAACGGCTCGTTCGGCCTCGACTTCCAGATCCGCAAACAGATCCGCTAGTTTAAAGTTCCAGCGCGCCGCGATACCGCATGCCGGTGGTGCGGAACCATTCCCGCACCTCGAAAATCTGCATGTCGACGACGAACTCCATGTCGCCCCGCGCCTGCATCAGCTCGGGAGTCCGTTCGAAGTGCACGCGGATCGTCAGCCCCGCGCCCTGCAGTTTGGCATCCACCTTCACGGCCTTCATTGGGGTTCCGCTATTGCCAATGCGTAGGGTGGCCGAGCGCATGGCGATATCTTCCACGACGGCAGTGCCCTGATGGGCAATCCCAACCGGCAACCCGAAGATCTCGACGACGGCGTGCCGTTCCGGTGGGTCGATGAGTTCATTCAGCTTGCCCGCGTCCAGCTTCTCGTCCCGCACGCGATACAGGGCCGTCGCCTGCCGCACGGGCAACGCACCCACCCAGCGGACCAGAATATCGGCCCGATCGGGCAACGATTCCTTCTTGCCGCGGCCGATGCCACCTAGGGGGCCAGCCCCTTGATTCACGTTGGCCGGGGCATGCAGCGCGCCGGGGATGTCGCGTAGGTTTACGTTACCGGGGTCCCGCTTCGTCCACTCCAGCTTTACCGTCCGCCCACGGCTCCATGCCGAGTTCGTCAACACCTTCCGGACCGTGTCGTCGCTCCAATCGGGAAAGGCCTTGTTCGGCCAATCCGCCGCCAGCGCCAGGCTGGCCATCGCGAACCATAACAACCGCATGCTTCTTCAGGATACGTTACGGGTCCAGCGGTTCGAGCGGGTCCGTTTGTAACGCATCTAAACGGGGCCGGAACTCGAGATCGAACTGGGAGATGCGTTTCAGACCTTCATAGGGGACATGGCCGATCTCCGTGCGGCAGCGCTCCGCAAACGCGGGTGCCTCAATGTAGGCGCTCTGCCCCTGGTCGGTGGTGATCAGCGCCGTCTTTTCCCACGGGAATCCATACCGCCATAGCAGGCGGGCGGCGTTCCGCAGGTTGGTGGTTGTGTGGCGGGCGTGCGGTTCAATGAGAATGGCGTCGGCGGGAATGCCGTACTCGGCCATCAACGCCTTTTTCATCTCGAGCGCCTCGCAGTAGGGCGTTTGGGAGGGATGGACGTAGCCGCCGGAGACGATGAGAAACGGGGCCAAACCGGCCTTATATCGCCGCGCCGCCAGAGTCACCCGCGCCTTGCCCCACGGCGACATGGCCTGGCCGGGACGATCGGTCCCGGACCCAGGCACGACGATGGCGGAGTACTTGTACCGGCTCCAGTCCAGCGTCTTAGCCCGTTCGAACGCCGCCCGGTTCTCGCCTTGCTGCATGGGTTCGAAGCGGCCGGCTTCGTCGCGCCAGTTCGCTCGTAACAGTTCGAGCGCAAAGCGCAGGGGCGCATGGAAGAACTGCGGATGCCCGTCGGGCTCCTCACTCATCACCGCGCGGATGACTTCGAGCATGCGCCCGTAGTTCGGCGACTTCACATCGAACGAGACGGCATCAATAGCCGGGTAGCGGGGCGCCTTGCCGAGGCCGTAGACATCAAAGATCCGGTTCATCCCCGCGGCCGCGCCCTCCCAGGCCGAGACGAGCAGCGGCTCTTTCTGATAGAGCCCGGTGGCCCGGAGAGGCGCATCGAGAGTGCTGACCCCGGCCAGCGCCGCGCTCACCGTGGCGATCTCGTCCGGGGTCCACCGCATGGCTTCGACGATGTTGCCCGGCTGCTGCAGGGCGGCTCGTTTGCGGGCCGCGATCGCGTCCAGACGGGGGTCCTTCACCGGCGCCCGCTCCAGGGCCGAGAGGACGTAGAAGACCTTGTCCTGCACGGGCCGCTGCAGTTCCAACGGCCGTCGGGCCGGCTGCGCCGCCAGCAGCAGCGGCAACAGGAGAGCGCTGAGCAGTCTCATTTCTGAATCACCACGGGCGGTCCCGGCGGCGCTGAACCGGTGGCCGGGTTGTAGCCGGGGCCGTTGGGGTCAATCGGGTTGTTGCCGCGGGTGAAACGGAACGGCTGATCACTTTCCACCCAAGCAGTGTAAGCCAGGTCGCGCAACAGCGCCGCGCCGGAGGCCAGGCGTTCGTGCACCAGTTCGCGCGCCCGCTTGTGGTCTTTGTCGGCCCAGGCGCCTGCTTTGTCCAGCTGGTAAACCTCTTCGACGTAGGAGGCCGCAAGGTCGAGATGCGCGAGGATCGCAGCGAAGGGATCGGCCAGCCGTTTTGGCTTGGCGACCTCTTTCAGCACGTCCTCGGTCTTCACGGCGATCAGGTCGACATACTGCGATTCCATCCGCCCGTGGATCCGGGGCTCCCGCGTGTAGTCTTTCGGGTTCAGGCCGCTCCAGCCATCGTGATGAATGGTGTCGTGCAGCGGCTGCGCGCCGTCGCCGGTGTAGTGCCCCAGCCGGCCCATGTACCCGGCGATCTCGAGTTCCACAAACTTGGTGTCCTGCCCGCCGGCCTTCATCGCGCGGTAGCGCCGCATGGCAGCCCGCATCCGCTCGAAGTTTTCCTGGGCGGCGTAGGGCAACGTTCCGGTCCAGCGGACGTTGGTGAGCTTGCCGTCCTCCGGCTTCTGTTTCTTCTGCGCCTCGTAGAGTGCGAGGACGAACTCATAGCGGGACCGCGGGATGGAAGGCAGCATGGCGAACTGCTCTTTGAACCAGCCGTGATTGGGATCCTCGAGAATCTTCAGCGCCGGTTCCGATGGGCTGCGCCAACTGTCGGGAATGATGGCCAGGTAGGCGATCCATTCTTCATGCGCCCGCAGAAACACCGGCCCGTCGTCAGGCAGGCTCAGCACAGCCGACCGGTTGATGGCTTGGTGGCCGCGGAGGCCCCAGCCTAAAGCGGAAGCCGCCGCCAGGATAAAGACAACCAGGGTCCGCATCAGAACGCGTACCTCATGCCGAATTGGAAGTTGCGGCCCGCGCGGGTGCTGGTGATGCGGCCGAAGTCCGCCGCGCCATCCCGATTCACCACCGCGCCCGTGCAACCCGCGATGGAGCAGCCTGCGTTCAGATGGTTCGTGAGGTTCTCGCTCTCGGCGATCAGCTCCAGCGTCTGTTTTTCGGCGATCTTGATCCGCCGCGTCAGCCGCAGATCGGTCTGGAAGAAGCTCGGCCCGTTGAAGGAATTCCGCGACCGGAAGGGCAAGCGGTCGTTCAGGACGAGGTCGTTGTTCAGGTCGGTTCCCGCCAGCGGGTTGACCATATAGCCGGAGTTGAAGAAGATCACCGAGGAGATCTCAAACCCGTTGAACCATTTCATGCCGGCGGCCTGGAAGGTGGGAGCCCAGAGCCCCTGCAACACCCAGTTGTGGCGGACGTCGGCGTTCGCGTTGCCTTTGTCCCGGCTGCGCAGCGACGGATCCATGAGCGCTCCGCCTTCGAGGTCACCCTCGGCGATGGCATGGGACCAGCTCCAGGTGCTCGAAAGCTGCAGGCCCGCGCTGAACCGCTTGGTGAGCGTGAAGTCCAGGCCGTGGTAGTTGTTGTTGGAGCCGGACTCGATGAGATTGATGGCCCGGAAGCGGGTATCGGGCCGCCCGGCGGTGCCGCGATAGACGGGACGGCCGTCGGCCAGGAAGCTGGCCGGGGCGCTCAGGTTGATATCGCGGGAATACGGGGCGAACCGATGGCCCCAGTAGCTGTACTGCGCGTTCACGGCGAGGTCTTTCAGAACCTGCCGTTGGATCTGCAGGCTGCCGTTGTGGCCGTACATCACTTGAAAGTCGGGGGCAAACGCCGTGATGTTCGGCGGGGTCTGGAAGGTGGGATCGGCGGAGGCGAATAAATTCGGGAATACGGGCGAACGCGCGTCTGTACCCGGAATCGTGTAGCTCAACACGCGCCGGCCGTTGACCAGCGCGCCGTTGGCACTCGTACCCAGGCTCGGATTGTCAAAAAAGAGCCCGTAGCCGCCGCGCACCACGGTCTTTCCATCCTGGAACGGCGACCAGGAGAAGCCAAAGCGCGGCGCCCAGTTGTTCATATCGTTGTTCACTCGCTGCGAGAGGGCGAAGGGGGCCTGTTCGTCAAGCACGGGATTCAGCACCGCTTCGTAGCGGACGCCGAAATTCAGCGTCAGGCGGGGGGAGATCCGGAACTCATCCTGCAGGAAGAAATTGACGAAGTGGTACCGCAGCGGCACCGAGTTTTCGCCGAGCTCCTGCGAGAGTTGGGTGTAGGTATAGGGCCGGCTGGTCGCTGGGTCGATGGTTCCGGCTACCGTCCGCAGGTATTGGTCGAGGGGGGTGATGGCGGGCCGCGCCGGATTCGCGGCAAGTCCGCCGAAGGTGAACAGGCGGTTCAGCGCGGCCGTGATCTGGAACCCGGTGGACTGATAGTCGACACCGGCCTTCAGCGTGTGCCGGCCGAGCGACCACGTGAGGTTGTCGATGATCTGCGTCGACGTCTCGACGCTGGCCGAGCCCGCCAGCGGGTTGACGCCGAAGTTCGCCACGCCCGTAATGTTGATCTGTGCGCCGTTCGGTTGCCCTGGCACGTAGGTGTTGCGCGTCTCCGCGCGCCGGTTGATGCCGAAGCGCAGTTCGTTCAACAGCGTGGGGGAGATGACGGTCGCCAACTGGCCGGCCCCGCCATTCATGCGGTCTTCGAAGGTCAGACTCCGGCTGATGGCCGTCAGTCCACCACCGCCGCCGGGCTGGTCGTTGGTGAAGCGGTTGTAGCGGAGGAAGCCGCTGTTCTTGGAATTCAGGTTGAAGTTGAGCTTCGCGCTGGGGGTGTGGAAGGTTTCGCCGAAGGGCGAGTCCACAAGGTCGGATGCCGCCAGCCGCAAAGCCTGCGCGTTGGCCGGCAGGATCGTCACCGGCTGCGGCGTCTTCAGCGGGTTGAACTCGTCGTTGATGAAGAAGAAGAGCTTGTCTTTCTTGAGGGTGCCGGACAGGTTACCGGCCACCATCCACCACGTCTGCTCGGCTCGACGTGCGGCCAGCGGGGCGCGCGCGGAGGTGGCGTTGGGCCGGTAGAGGCCCATGCCCGATCCATGCAGTTCATTGCTGCCGGAGCGGCTGATGACGTTGATGATGCCGCCGGCGGCGCGGCCGAACTCGGCGCTGTAGGCACCCGAGAGCACCTGCATCTCCTGCACCGATTCGGGGGTGGAGATCACGAGGCGAATCTGGCGGTTGGTCCGCCGCTGCGAGTTGTCGAGGCCGTCGACGGTCCAGGTGGAGCGGTTGTGGCCGCCGAAGGTGAACTGGGTGGTGCCGAAGCCGGTGGACGGGATTCCTTTCACGCCCGGCCCGAGGAGGTGAAAGTTGTAGACGTTGCGCGAGGTGATGGGCAGGGTGCGCACCGCCCGCTCGTTCAACACTTCGCCTTGCGCGACATCGCCTACAGTCACCAACGCGGCGTCGGCGTTGACAGTAACGCTTTCGGCCGACGTTCCCACTTTCAACGTGATGTCGATGCGACCCTGCTGGCCCACGGTCAGCCGGATGCCGGTCTGCTGATACTCGGAAAACCCGGCCGCCGAAGCCCGCAGCTCGTACTCGCCCACGCGTAACAGCGGGAAGCGGAAGTATCCTTCCTGGTTGGTGGCGCCGACCACTTCGGCGTTCGTCGCCAGGTTCCGCGCGGTGACTTTAGCGGCGGGAACGGACGCGCCGGACTCGTCTCGCACATAACCATTCAAAGCCGCGTCTGTCGCGTTTGACTGCGCCCACAGACCCAGGGGGAGCAGAAGGAATCCAATCAGCTTCATACCGCTCAGGGTAGTCAGCCAATGGTTACGCGACGATCAGCAGACGCTGACAATCTGGTTAGAAACCCGGTATTCCCTCGCGAATTCGACGGGAGAAATCCGCCGCCCCATCGGCCGCCTTCGCCTTGGCGTTGATCAGGCTCTTGGCCTGCAGCTCCGCGAAGCTTAAGCCCGCCGCATCGAAATTCCCCAATTCATACAGCATTTCCTCCCCTTTCCCGTTGGCGATTTGCCGCCAATCCCAGCGCGAAACTCCGCCAATGCCCCGCGCGACGAGAAAGTCCGTAAACGAGCTGGTGCAGTTGGCGCTGAGCGCGTTGTACCATTCGGCCTGCTGTCGCGCAGAATTCATCCAGCCGAGATACTCCCGAAATAGAGCTTCGGCGTCCGCTCTGGTGAGCCGGGTGCGGTAGAGCCGCACCTCTTCATCGGTCCGGATATTCGTTCGCAACCGGATCACGTCCCGCTCATCGGCCAGGATAAAAATCCGCTCGTACTGGCGAAAGAACCCCCAGATGGCGGAGTAGCTTTCGCCGGCCTCCTTGCGCGCCTCAACCGAAGCGGTCAGGTATCCCGCCGGCCCGAAATCAAAGCTGACCAGGGCGTGCGCGATCCAGGACGATCCCCAGTGGGACACGAACAGGTCGACGCCTTTCAGGTCGCTGATTTTTACCGTCCGGTCGTCCCAGCGCGCATCGAAGTCCGTCTCCGTCCGGTAATGAAAGTTCCGCACATTGTGCAGCCGCACGGTGTCGCCGTCCCGCTCGGCCCAGGCGGTCCGGGCAACATCCGGCTGCCAGTTCCGGTCGTTCGAGGGGACCCGGCTGACCCACCAGGCTCCCGCGGCGATCACCAGCACGGCCGCCCCAAGTCTGAGCCTCATTGTTGCGCCCTCTTGGTCCAACGCTTCACCCAGTCCGCCCGCCAGCCCCCCGCCCGGTTTTTTTCAAACAGCGCCTGGAGCGGTTCGAGCGTCCGCCGGGCCTCTGGCTTCTGGCCCACGCAGGCCAATGCCGCACCCACCGCGGACTCCGCAAACTGGCTCATCCAGTGCGTCGGCTTCACAACGCCGGCCACCAGTTCGCGGCCGGCCCGGGCTGTCGCCAAGGCCTCTTTTCCCCGCGCCAATTCCACTTGCGCCGCCGCGAGAATCACCCGGGCAAAGCCCCGTTCAATGCGGGGCGGGGGCAACTGTTTATCCAGTCCCGTCACCGCCTCCTGGGCCAGCGCCACCGCCTCGGCGTAGCGTTCCTGCTCCAGCCGCACGTAAGCCAGCTTCACCAATACACGCTGGTAGGTCACGCTCTCCCGTCCCGCCAGCCGCACCTGCTTCTCTTTGAGGATCGCGAGCGTCTCCCCGGCCGCGTTCAGGTCTCCGGCGGCCTGCTGGGCGACGGCGTAGTTGGATATCGACACGAGAAGTTCCCGGCTATCTTCGCCCAGGAACTTCGCGTAGAGCGCATGGGCTTCGCGGTACGCCTTGCCGGCTTCGTCGAAACGCTTGAGGCTCCCCACGGTGTTCGCCAGATTGTTCAGCGTCCGCGCGAGCTTGGCGTGGCCATCGGGATAGAGCTTGCGCTGTAGCGCCAGGGCCTCGCGAAACGCGGCCTCGCTATCGGGGAAACGGCCTTGCCGGAAGTAGAGGCTCCCCAGCGCCTCCAGCGTCTCGGCGATGGTGGTGGCTTGCCCACCGCCTTTGGCCAACGCCAGAGACTCCCGGTACGCCGCCTCGGCGCCCGCGTACTCATTGCTATCGCCAAGCGTCATCCCGTAGCTGCGCAGGATCCGCGCGCGCGTCTGGCTGTCGAGGCCGCTCGCCGGCAAGAGCCCCGCGGCTTCTCGGCATGCTGTCACCGCGGCGGCTACTTTCGCCGCCTGATGCAGCGCCAGGCACTGATGTTCCAGCGCTTCGGCCAGCACGCCGGGCGCCTGCCCGCGCGCCAGCGCCACCGCCCTCTCTCCGCTCACCGCGGCAGCGGCCGCCTGAGCCATTTGGCTCTGTCCTTCGGCCAGATAGCCGTAGGCGCTGCTGGCGCGCAGAGCTTCCCTTCGGGTCGCATACGCCTCCGCCAACTCTGCGAACAAGGCGTTGGCCTTTTCGTATAAGCCCAAGCCGAAGTAGGCCTCCGCCATCGTCTCCAACAGATCCAACCGCGTCGCCTCCTCCATCTGCGATTCCCGAATCCGCCGTGCTCCGGCGTCGAGCAGCTCGCGGGTCGTCAGCCGGTTGCCCTGGTTCTGTTCGGGGTCGGAGGCCCGGAACAGCCCGCGCAGAAATCCGGCCACCGTCTCGGCGCGTTGCCGCTCTTGCTCCACTTGCCGCTTCTGCTGGTATGTCACTGCGGCGAAGGCCACGAGCATCAGCGCCGCCAGCGCCCCCGCGCCGACCGCCACCCGGTTCCGCCGGATGAACTTGCCGGCGAGGTACTGCCAGGTGCCCTGCCGCGCCGCTACCGGCAACCCGCTCAGCCACCGTTCGAGATCGAGAGCCATCTCCGCCGCGGATTCATAGCGCTGTTCTGGTTCCTCCCGCGTGGCCTTGGCCGCAATCGCCCGCAGATCCTCGTCCGCTTCGGCTCCTGCTAACTCCCGCCACACCATGCCCAGCGAATAGAGGTCCGCCGCCGTCGTCACAGCCCCGCCGCCCATCTGTTCCGGGCTGGCGTAGGCCGGCGTCGCCGCGCGGAACAAGGTGGCCGTCTGGTCTCCAGGCAGCCCCCACTCGCCCGGATCGAGAGGCTTGGCGATGCCGAAATCCAGGAGCTTCACGGTGCCTTCGGCGGTCACCAGAATATTCGATGGCTTGAGGTCCCGGTGCACGAGCAGCCGCTGGTGGGCAAAGTGCACCACCCGCGCCACGTCCGCCATCAGACGGACACGCTCCCGCATCGGCTGCCGCGCGCCATACGTCACCAGGTCGACGCCCTCCACATACTCCAAAACCAGATACGGAACGCCTTCGTCCGATATGCCGCCGTCCAGCAGCCGGCAGATGTTGGGGTGCTCCAGCTTGGCGATGATTTGCCGTTCGCTCTCGAACCGGCTCAGGATCTGCCGCTGCAGCTCTTCGGGCAGCAGCGCAGGAAGCGCAATCAGCTTGATGGCCGCCCGTTGCCGGTAGCCCCCCTCAATCCGCTCCGCGTGGTGCACCACGCTCATCCCGCCCTGCCCCAGAACCTCCTGCAGTTGCCAAACCCCCAGCTGCTGGCCCGGCCCCAGCCGGCGCGCCTGTAGCAGGGGAGTTTCGAGGAAACCCTCGGCCTGCTCCTGCGCCGCCAGCAGCGATTCGACCTCTTGCCGCACCCGCGCGTTCAACCGCTGCAATCCCGCGGTCCTTTCGGCCGGCGCAAGTTCGGCCAACTCTTCGAAGGCCTCGGACGCCTGTCGCAGTTCGTCCGTACTGAGGGGCGGCATCACGCCCCGCTCAACTCCCGGTACAGCCATGTCCTCGCGTAGCTCCAATCCCGCTTCACGGTGACGAGCGAAACCTCCAGCGCTTCGGCAATCTCCGGAAACTCCATCCCGCCGAAGAACCGCATCTCCACGACTTGCGCCTTCCGTTCGCTGACGGACGAGAGCTTCTCCATCGCCCGGTCGAGGTCCAGCAGCTCCTCCGGCCGGAGCGTCATATCGCCCGAAACCACCTGGATCGAATCGTCGATCGAGATGGGGTCCACACCGCCATTTCGTTTTGCCGCCAAGCGGGCCCGCGTTGCGTCCACCAGGATCAATCGCATCGCATGCCCGGCCAAAGCCAGGAAGTGGGTCTTCGATTTCCAGTGCCCGCCCGAGAGCTTTACCCACGCCTCGTTTACCAATGCGGTTGGTTGCAGCATGTGTTCGCCCGCGCGGGAACGATACAACTGAATCGCGGCCAGTTTGCGCAACTCGGAATAGAGATCAGGAAGGTCGAGCGACTTAGGGTCCGACGCCGGCATAAGGAGTTGATCTAACACGAAAGGTTACCAGACATCCGTTCACGCGGATTGCCGCGGGAAGAGCCATCAGCCCGCCCCCGCGATCATCTCGAGGCTGACCGTTCGCAGCAGCTTCTGCCACGCCTCCCGGGTGGATGCGGAGCAGCCGCCTTCGAGAGCACGGGTAATCGCCCACAAGAGCGCCTGCTCCACCAGCGCATAGTGCCGTTCTTCCACCCCAAGATCCCGATGCTGCTTACCCAGTTCCCGCAGCTTCGGCTTGAGCGCATCGAGATGGTCCAGGCCATCCACGGCCACCTGCAGGGTGGCGACCAGCTTGGCTGCCTGCTCCTTCATAGGAGCCTTGAACATGCTTCGCAAACTCGGGTCGAGTTCGAATAAGCGCCCGTAGAACAGCATCACCATGGGCTGGGCGACATCTTGCAACGCCTCAAAACTGTTCCGCACCAGCTGCTTTTCTTCCCGCGTCACTCGATGGTTACTCCCCGGCGCTTGGCCAATTCGACGAAGCGCAAATAGTCTTTTTCAAAGTTCGGCTGCCAGCCGGGCTTGCCCCGGACCCGGTCCCACGCCGCTTTCACTTCGGCTGCCCGCCTCCCGAATTCGGCAGGCGGCAGCGAGTTGCCCACCTGGGCAATTTCTAACCCGATCAGTGCTCCCTTGGCGCGGTTCAAATCGCCGGACATCGTCCCGGCTTTTTCTCTCTGCGCGGTCGCCGCGATCTCGGCTTCGAGGGCCGCGGAATCCTGACCGGACTCGCGCATCGTCACGGCTATCCGGCCCAAGGCCTCCATCAGAAGCCGCGCGACGTTACCTTGTTGCGTTGAAAGGACTATTCGGGCGTTGGCAGCCGCCTCGCGCCAATTCGCCAACGCCTCGGCGGTCCGCCGTTCTTCCTTTAAAGCAATCCCGAACTGCCACTGCGTGTAGGAGAGATTCATCCGCATCGTTTGATTCTTCGGGTTTTTCTCGACCGCCTGCCCAATCGTGTCGAGAGCTTCCCGGAACCGGTTGAGCCGCGCCGGACCATCCGTTACCGCGGCCACCCGCATCCGCGCGATGCCCAGATCTCCCAGCGCCCGCTGGTCATCGGCGTCCGCCGCCAGTAACTCCTCGGCGATCTTCGTCATCTCCGCATACGCGACCAGCGCCTTGGCCCGGTTCCCCATGCTGGACGATGTGGGGCTGCCCTCGACGTCGCCCACGTGGCTCCAGGCCAGCATTAACTCCCGCTTCGTCCGGCTGCTGTTCGGTTCCTGCGCCAGCGCCTTTTTGAGCGCCTCGACCGAGCCCAGATACTGGTCTCGCGCCTCTTCCAGTTGGCCCTTGCGCGCCAGCGCCATGCCGACCCCAGACGCCGCCGAAGCCCGCGACATCTGCCACTCCATCTTGTCCGGCTCCGCCGTGGCCAACGAGGCGTAGACCGCCGCTGCCTGCCGCGCGCTCGTGAGCGAGGCGTCAATGTTATCGAGCAACCGCTGGTTCCGGCTAGAGGCGAGTTCCGCCCCGGCCAAATGGCTCAGCAACTGCCGGTCGCCACCCTCTTCAAGGGCCTTGCGGGCCCGGCGTACCGCCTCGTCAAAGTGCTCCTGCGCCACGCTCAACTTGCCGGTGTACGCCGCGACGTCCCCCTGGTGACGAATCGCTTCAATCGCTATCGCCGTGCCGCCGCCGGCGTCGGCGAGCTCCCGTGCCCGCATGTAGCTCTTCTGGGCGCCTTCGGTGTCCCCGAGATTGGAACCTAGCACCCAGCCCTGCACGTCGCCAATCCGCAACCAGCCAGCGGCCAGATCCCGGGCCAGCGAAGGATCGCCCTTCGCGTCGGCCGATAGCCGTTCCAGATATTCCAGCGCCGTCGACACGATCAACCGCCGGGCCTTGGTGGAACCGGGCAATTCGCGCACCGCGTCATGAACGTCGAACACGAACCGGTTGGCTAACTGGCGCACCTCCTGCAAGCGCTGCTCGGCGAGCCGCCGCTGCCGTTCGGCGTAAAGCAAGCCGCCGGCCAGCACCATCACGGTCACCGCTGTCGCCAGCACGAGGCGGTGATGCCGTTCCATGAACTTCCGGGTTCGGTACCAGACCGAGTCCGGGGCCGCCACCACCGGACGATTGTCGAGATGCCGCCGGATGTCTTCGGCGAACTGTTCGACGGTGCCATAGCGTCGCGCCGGATCCTTCGCCATTGCGCGCATCAGGATGTTATCGATGTCGCCGCGCAGCTCCGGCCGCGCTGCACTGGCGCGCACGGTGGGCGTTTCGCAGATGGCGCGCTCCAGTTCGAGGGGCGTATACTTGCCGATCTTGTGCGGGCGGGTTCCGGTGAGGAGTTCATAGAGAACCGCGCCTAAAGAATAGGTGTCGCTGGCCACCGTCACCGGTTCGCCCCGCACCTGCTCCGGGCTAGCGTAGTCCGGGGTCATCATGCCCATGCCCTGGGTCATGGTCTCGGCGGCTTCCATGGGGTTGGCCAGGAGCAGCTTGCAGATGCCGAAATCCAGTAGACGCGGCGTACCGTTCTCCTCAACGAGGATGTTGCCGGGCTTCAGATCGCGATGGACCACGAAACGGCTGTGCGCGTAGGTGACGGCCGCGCACACGGGAAGAAACAGGCGGAGGCGGTCGGCTACCGAAAGCTGCTTGTCCTGACAGTACTGCGTGATGGGGACGCCCGGAATGTACTCCATGACGAAGTACGGTTCGCCGGTTTGCGAGGTTCCCCCATCGAGAAGACGGGCGATATTGGGATGCTCCAGACTGGCGAGCACCTGCCGTTCCCGCTTGAACCGGGCGAGCAGGAAGTCGGTATCCATGCCCGGCGTGACGAGTTTGATCGCGACATCTTTGTCATAGACGTCATCGGTACGCTTGCCCAGGTAGACCGTGCCCATGCCGCCCCGGCCCAGTTCCCGCAGGAGTTCGTAAGGACCGACGAAGCGGGTTCGGGGCGTGGTCTCCAGGTCGAGCACCGCGCTCTTCACGCTCCCGGCTAGGTTCGACTTGGTCTGGGCGTCGCTGGCCAGCAGACCGGCGACTTCGCGCTTCATCTCGTCGTCGCCGGCGCACTCCCGTTCGAGCCAGGCCTCCCGGGCGGTGGCAGGCTCCTCGAGCGCCCGGTTAAACAGGTCTTCGGCCTGCTTCCACCGCTCCGGCGTCATGGCGCCGGGCTCTCCGTCATGTATTTTTGGAGCCAAGCTTCGGCGAACCGCTGCTCGCGGCCCACGGTGGCGACAGAGATGCCCAGCGCTTGCGCCGTCTCCTCAATGCTCATGCCGCCAAAATACCGCAGCTCGATGACTTTCGCCTTCCGTTCGTCAAACGCGGCCAGCCCGCCCAGAGCGTCGTCGAGCGCGATGATGCCCGCGCTGCGTTCGGGCGCGAAGTTCAGAGCCTCGTCAAGGGACGCCGCTCGCTGTCCGCCGCCGCGCTTGCCGGCCACGTGCTTCCGGGCGTGGTCCACCAGAATTTGGCGCATCCGATGCGCGGCAACACCGAAGAAGTGCGCCCGGCTCTCCCAGTCGGGCAGTTCGCCGCCCGCGAGCTTCAAATACGCTTCGTGGACCAGCACCGTCGGCTGCAGGGTCGGGGCGTTCCGTTCGTCGCGGAGATAGTGGGCCGCCAGCCGTCGCAGTTCGTCGTAGATCAGCGGCGTCAGCAGATCGAGGGCTGCTTTGTCGCCGTCCTTCCAACGAGCCAGTAAGTTCGTCACCTGTCCATCGGCGCTCATTAGCTCCACATTATACTCAGTCGGTAAAGAATCGCCTAAACCTGCCGATAGACGAAACAGGTGGAGAGTGAAGCTTCCCGCGCGAATTAACAAATACGAGCTCCAGCACTTCCTTGGCGGCGGCATGTCGGAGGTGTATCGCTCGCGCGATACGGTCCTTGGGCGCACGGTAGCGGTGAAGTTGCTCACGCCGCAGGCCGCCCGGGATGCGGACACCCGCGCGCGTTTTCTGCTGGAGGCCCAGGTTTCCAGTTCCGTCGTGCACGAGAACATCATCACGACCTACGACTACGGCGAAGAGGACGGCATACCGTATCTGGTGCTCGAGTTCCTCACTGGGCGGACGCTCAAGGATTTTCTGGCCGAGGAGGCCGATTTAAGCCTGCGGAAGCGCGTCTCGATTGCGCTGCAGGTGGCTCGGGCGTTGGAATACGTTCATTCGCGCAAGTTTGTCCACCGCGACGTGAAGCCGGACAACATCCATGTCGACCCCCAGGGACGAGTGAAGCTGATGGATTTCGGCATCGTGAAGACCGAAGACGTGACGTTGACCCAGGCTGGGTTTGCCCTTGGCACGCCGCACTATGTGGCGCCGGAGCTCGTGATGGGCCAGCCGGTGACGCCGCTGGTGGATGTCTACTCCTACGGGGTGCTGCTGTACGAGATTTTGACGGGCCGCCGGGCGATCCAGGCCGACACCGTGGAGCGCATTTTTTATCTGATTCTGCACGAGCCGATTCCGATCGAACCGCTCACAGCCGCCGGGGTCCCGGACCGGCTCATCGAGATTCTGCGCGGGAGTATTGAGCGAGACCCGGCAAAACGAACCCAAAGTATGGGGGAAATCGCGGCCGACCTCGAAGATTGGTTGCACGAGAACCCCACGCAGGCCAATCCACTGCCGGGCAAGCGCCGGGTGCAATTGGACGGGCGGATGCTGGGTGGCGCCGTGGCGCTGGCGGCGGTCATGGCGCTGGGGCTGGGCTACCTCCTTGTGAACAGTGGGAAGGCGGAGGCTCGTCTCGAACAGCACCAGCGCATTGAAGATCCCACGGGCGATATGGTGTTGATCCCGGCCGGGGAAGCCAGCTTCGGTACGGAGGGCAAACGGGTGGCGGTGCCCGCGTTCTACCTCGACCTGACCGAAGTGACGAACGAGGAGTATGGGGAGTTCTGTAAAGCGACGGGCCGGGCGTTGCCTAAAGACTTTCCCGCCGACCAACCTGGGTTTCCCGTGGTGAATGTGACCTTCGCTGACGCGCAGGCCTTTGCTTCCTGGGCGAAAAAGCGCCTGCCGACTGCCCTCGAATGGGAGCGCGCTGCCCGTGGCGATGATGGGCGCCACTTTCCGTGGGGGAACGAGCACAAACCGCATCTGGCCAACCTCCGGGACAATCCGGAGATCCAAAAGCAGCATGCCGTATCTGCCGACGCTTACCGCACCGGCCGCAGCCCCTTTGGCATCCTGCAGATGATCGGGAACGTCAAGGAGTTTACGGCGGACCGCACCACCCCCACCGCGCTTGCCATTCGGACCTTCGCCAGCGAAGAAGAGACGTGGTACGCCATCAAGGGCGGTTCCTTTCAGAGTCGCCTCGCTGAGGCGATCACTTTCGCCATCGAACCCGTTCCCGCCAGTTACTCGGCGCCGGATTTAGGCTTTCGCTGCGCCCGCACTTTGTAGTCCTCGGTCTGGTATTTGGGCTGCGCTAGCGCTATCTGCCGTCGGCTAGACCGCCAACTTTACGAACGAGAATCTGGCGGGAAGGCCGCTCCACCGTACGGTACAGGAACAGTCCGGCCGCAGCGGCAAGCGCCCAACAGACCGGCATGAGTAGCCAGTACTCCGATGACGAGGCCTGCCGGGCGGCGAGAAGGGGAAACGCGGTCAGCGCAAACAGCTTCACGACCGGTCCGTGAATCAGGTAGAACGAGTATCCCGTGCGGCCGAATCCGCCAACCAGGGACAGGAGCGGCATCATGTTGTGAAAACCCTCCCGGCGCTGCGCTAGCAGGGTGATGCCAATCAGACAGGACGATAGAATCAGGCCGCTCGCGGTGAATAGGCCGCTGACCGCCAGGGGCGGCCAGCTGGCGCCCAGAGAGCCTATCTCCAAGAGGACCCGGATGAGGAGAAACAGCGAGGCGCCGGCCGCCAGTTTCAGCATCATCCGGGGCCAGGTGATTCGCCAGGATTCCTGCGTCTGGGTTTCGAATACGAGGCAACCGGCCGGGACATAGGCGAACCGCATGGAGGGCACCCCGAAAAACAGCCCGGAGGCGAAACAGAGACCGGTAATGGCTCCCCAGATGGCGAGGCGGCCCGTCAGCGGCAGGTTCCTCCGCTTGATGGCGAAACCAAGCAGGGGGAAGACGATGTAGCCGGCCACGATGTAGCTCAACGTCCAGGTGACCGTCAGAATGGGCCGCTCCGGAAAATAGCCAGGTAGAAGAAGAAGCTGGCTAAGGACGGTGGACAGCGAAGCGTTGGTCACCTCGGCGCGAGAAAAGCCGGTCGCCAGATGGGCAAAGGCGACCGCCATGAGCAGAACGGTCCCATAGGGAATGTAAATCCGGACTAAGCGGAGGGCGACGAAGCGGACATAGGAAAAACGACCGCTGGCCACACTTTGCGCGATGAAGAAGCCACTCAGCAGTAATAGGAGATTGGTGTCGGTGCTTCCCAGGCGGGCGAAGAGCCATCCGAACGAGTCCGCGGGGCTGGCGCCGGGCGATTGGAGCGATACGAATCCCGCGTAGTGGAAGAGAAAAACGACTGTCGCGGCGCAGGCTCGAAGCGCATCGAAGGCGGGGAGACGGGCGGCGCGTGGCGCAGCTTCTGATCTGGTATCCCGCAGCGGGGCAACAGTTTCGGACATGAAAAAAGTTTTGTCTAGTGTATCGTGTCCGGTTGAACGCGATAGGCCGAGGGGCACCCGTAATGGCCGGGCCATGGCGTCATGGCAAACGGTTCGCACTCCCGAAGGGGGGTGCTGGGTGCGGAATGGTCGGGGCGGCGGGATTCGAACTCGCGACCCCTTGCGCCCAAGTTAGCCTTTCGAGGTGAGATCCGTAGGGGCGGATCGAGATAAGCCGATATCCTTTCAACGGTTTAGGCTCTTTCGCTTCGCCCCCGCCTCTGTCTGTCGCTGTACGTCACAATCCGTCACCAGAACGGGGTTACGTCACAACCTCCGTCACAAAATGGACCGGCGACCTCGCTACGAACTCAGCAACCTGGACCGGTTCGTGGACTCGGCTAGAGCGTCGGGCCGGCGTTAGGTTCGCTGCGGGGCTAGACCGAAGCGCACATGATCGCGCGGAAGCGATTCCACAAGCGATGGAGGTTCCCCTGTTGAACGGTCACTTCCCAAGCAGGTCCGAACTGTCTTCGTTGGGTGGCAATCGATTGCCCCCGCCCTCCTAAGCCTGCTAGACTGCTGATCCAATGAGTGAGAGCCTGCCAGCAGAGATCCTCAAACACGCGTCGAAAGCAGCTATCGGACTGTTGCCCGCGGGTTCGATATTTGCCGAGCTTTTTGATGCGATCGTGGGCCGTCAGCAAAGCAGTGCGACGGAATTCATAACGCTATCGCTTGGAGACGCGTACAGCGCCGCATCAGCTGCCGGAGTGTCTCTAGATCAACTCGAGTCGAATCAAGTCTTCAGGAGAACTCTATTTGCGGCGATGCGGGCCGCTGTAGCTACTGGGTCGGAGGAGAAGAAGCGCCGACTCCGCAATGCGGTAGTCAATGCCGCTGTACTGCCCGACAATTGGGTCGTTGACGAAGCGAAGATGCATCGACTGTTGGAGGTATGTGACGAGGATCACATAGCGTTCCTCGCAAAGCTTTCGACGGCTACCAAGTACCCGTCGTTGAATTCAGGCGCGCCTCAGATCTTTCAGCGGATCATCCCGACCCCTGCTACGCCACCTGCAGAAAGTGCGGCAGCCCGGGATCTTGACTTCCGAGCGCTTTCCGCGTTTAACCTCCTATTCAACGAAGGACTGATCTCGCGAGGAGGACTTCCGCCTCCAACTAGTCCTTCGTCTAGCGGCTTTTCAGTGGCGCCGCATTCATGGGATCATGAACTCGAGGCGGAACTCTCGCGATACGTCGGTCATGCGGGAGGCGCTACTCGTGAGTGCAGGCTCACGAGGTTTGGCATGGGCTTTCTGAGTTTCGTTTCGCGGACACCCCTGGATGCCGAGTGACCCGGCTGGGCCGCTTATGCGGCGCCAGGTCCTTCCGCCGAGCCGGTTTCCCCACCCCCGCTTCCGAAGAATCGGCGGCGCCTGCCGACGCACGTCCAAGAAAAGGCACCCCCGGCCCGAAGTCGGCTCCACCCCCCATTCGTCCTTGAGAAAATTCTGAAAAATGCCCAGCCAAATTGGGCCACCGCTGGAGAGCGGCCGATAAATGGCGACTCTCGACATGGGCGGGCTAGCTCTCGCTCGATCGTCGATGGCCCCGCAACTACCAGTGACGGCGGAGTCGAGTCAGCGCAGCAACACACCCGTACTCGTCAGCCATGCTGCCAGCAGTAACTCGATCCTGCGGCGGCGTTTCTTTTGCACTGAGATCCCGCCTTCGTAGTCGCCTGACATCTGCCCGAGACGCTCTCCCTGGCGGGTCTGGGCGCGACGGCCCCAGGCATCACGCGCGTCGTCGACGGAGGTCGTTGCAGGGTTGGCTGTGACCGGGGCGCGGGTACTAATGCGGGTGCTAGGGCGGTCGTATCGGCCGGCACCATCGGAGATGCCTCTTTTGACGCCATCAGCTTTGCGACCAACTGAGTCAGGAGGTCGACCTGGTTCGAGAGCCGCTTGACCTCGGATCGAAGCTGCGCGACCTCCGCGGAAGCATCTTGAGGCTGGGCGACGGTTGCTGTTATTGAGGCAATGAGCAGAATGACGGCGATTCTGAAGTTCATGGAGGCGAGGCTCCTTGGGCTGGGTTGGTGGTTTGCCTATTGAATTGGGAGCGGAAACTCGAATGAGACTGTCCCGACTATCAATTGAAAAATGACTTCTGAGGTGCCCTTCTTGGGCGGTTCGAGATAAAGCCTGCCCGTCACCGTCTGGCCCGGTCGCACGGTGTTTTCGAGCAGGATCTCGTTGGTAAGAGCAGCGATCTTTCTGGAGGCCTGCTCTCTGATCGCCTGCGCGTTTTCCAGAATCCGCCTTCGCGCCTCGTAGTCGGGAACTCTCGTTCTAGTGGTGCCAGAGTATTGACCACTCGCATAGACCGTGCCATTCGGCCCCGTCGCGCTCCCGTTAACGGCACCGTTCTCACTGCTCTCGATGGTCGTAGTTGCAGAGTTCGCTCCGGCTTCAGCGAATGCCGTTCTCCACCTCGCGCCCCGGCTGATTTTACGGGCGATGTCGTCGCCAGTGACCCCTTTCAGAATCTCGGCCGCTCCTCCAGCGCCAATGACTGATACGTTTGCAGGCGATACGAGAATCGATGTCGGCGAGTCGGCGGGACATGAGATTAGGATGTCGATGGCGAGGTACTTATCAATCCGCAGCGCGGTCGCGACCAACGTCAGCCTTCCTTTTACTTCAATCGACCGAAAGCGGCGCCCATTCTCGGACCACTGATCGGCGTAGCTTGCATCGGCAGACCATGGAAACGGCGACAACCCTTTCAGGTTTCGCCGCGCAGCGACTTTGTCCTCCGCCGCCTTCAATATCTTCACGGCCTCGCGCCACGGCATCGACTTGTAGTGCTGAAACTTCGCAAGGAGAATCTCATCTCGAGCGATAAACGGAAGCCCGTTGAACAGATCGCTATCTAAGAGCTCGTCGTAAGTGAGTTTTGCCAGCACCTTCGGCGGATCCAGTGCATGCAGAGTCGGCTGGCTCAGCCATACGGTCATGATCGCGATTGCGGTCGCCTTAAGCATTGGCATCTCGTAAGACCGTGACTATATCACTCTCTCTGAATAGGCGTAGGGCCCCGGCGTCCGGCCTATGTTACTCACGTTCTGCTCGTAGGTCGTCCCGTTGCGGGTGACGGTGCGGGTGGGGCTATCTATCTTCGGAACTTCCGAAGATGTCTTCTCCCGCCATGCCCGAACGGTTTTCTCATCAACGCCCGACGTGCTTCGCGATCTGATTATCACTCAGCCCAGCGCACCGCGGATGGTCCAGCGCACGGCAACGCAGAATCTACGTTCCTGAGTCGGTCCGCGGGAGCCAAGCCGACGCCTGGCCCCCCACCCTGCGCCTACGTCCGCCGCGCATCCATCACGCGGTCGAACACTTCTTTCGGCACTCGCACCGTCACCTTTCGCTTCCCGAACCCGGTCGCGATCAGGCCGGGCTCGCCTTTGAAGATCTTGTACGCGGTGCTGTAGCTCATATGCAGGCGAGACGCGATCGTCTTGATCGAAGCCGGCCACTCCGCGTCGTAGGTGATCGGCTTCGGCGGCTCCTGACGCTTGGCGATCAGGTCGCGGATGCGGCGGCGCATGTTTCCCTCCGGTCTTGGGTCAGTTCTACAGTCAGTTCGCCGCCCTCTTCAGATCGAGATACGTGGCCCGCACCGAAGCCAAGCGTCTGCAGGTAAGCGGCCGTTAGCATGCCGTCCTGTATGGAGTCTCCGCCGTGAAGTTCGCGGCATAGGCGAATGGCTTGGGCGACGAGCAACAAGTCAGTGCCGCAGCAATTCCCCATCGCGTAATCGAACTCCCGGCGAACGATTGCGTCGACGGCTTTTTGTGACAGGTTCACGCCGAGTTGGACGGCGGGATGCTGCAGGCCTCCGTTCGCAACGCGGAAGTCCGTCAAGTCCGGCCAGGTCTCGGGCATCTGCCTTGCCGCATCGGCGATAAAGGCGACGGGCTGAAGGCGCGGCTCCGCGCTAGACTCTTCTTTAGGTCTCATGAAACGATTACTCCGTTTTTTGGGATTTAGGAATGCGTAAGGGGTGCAACCCTTGCGCGTTCCGTTACTGGAGAATAACAGCGATTCGCCACAGAATCAATGATTTTCCGTAATGGCGGATCTCATGGTTAATCGGCGCCGCCGCCACGCCGGCCAGCTTTCTTGCCGGTGAGGGGTTCCGGGCTCCAGTCGGCGAGGCGGCCGAACCGCGCGAGGCTCAATGCGTTCCGTGCGGCGATGAGTGCCGCGGTTGCCTCGAGCATTTGAGCGTCGGCGCTCGACATCATGCTCTCTATTTGCTCAGGCGTGAAGGTCCGGCGGACGTCGCGAAGAGCGAATTCTTTGCGGGATGGCATGCCCCATAATTGGCTTAACCGCTCAAGTTCGTCAAGGGGAATTGTTATGATCGATGAAGGCCGCCTAGGTCGCGCCTCATGAACGCGACTGAAGGCCGAGAGCCCTACTCGGGGGCGGCCACTTCAGCGTAGGGATTCGTCGAGGGAACGATGGTCGAAGCACGCGAAGACAGTCCCGCGGGATTGGACGCCAAGCAGCATCAGTTAATGGCTGACCTTGAAGTGGTCTTCCGCGAAGGGGTGGAGCCGCTTCTCGTTGCAGTAAGATCAGGAGACTGCGTTCGTATCACCGATACGCTCGAGGCTTTTGCATTGCAAGCCATGGACGCCGGGGCAGCAGCGTTTTGGATGTTATTGCGATTCGACGATGGGGCAGAAAAGTTCCGGGAAGCGTTACGGATTTTCATCGACTGCCGTCTTATGCCGGCCGTTCGGGAGGCGGGCCAGTCTCCAATCGAGTTTGACCGCAGGCTGTATGCTCGGACTCGCGGAGTCATCATTGCGATTGGCGCCAGGGAGGAGACCTGGAACGCAAGGGCGCGACGCGAATGGGCCAGGCGGGCAGATGCAACCGCCTTAGTAAAAACGGAAGGAGTGGAGTTGGGCTCCGAGGCGACGGTGGCGACCATAGGGGAGGCTCCGGCTGGCCGAGGCAGTTCACTGAGCGCCGAGTCATGTTCGGCAACTGCCACCAAAGCCACGGTCTCAATGATCGGTGAACCTTTGAAAGTGGAGCAGCTTCTCGATCGCGGCGATCGCCGGGGAGCTTACGAGGAGTGGAAGCGGGTCCAGGATGAGCGGGATTCCGGCCGGAAGATTGGTGATCTGATCAAGAAGTCGAAACGCGATGGCAGGGAGAAAGTCTATCGCGCCGAGTTCGATAAATGGCTTGCCGGAGCCCTCCGCGAAGAGTCCGTAATGACCAAGCGGATTCGTGATTTCCTGCTCTCAGAGTAGCGACCGCAATCGCATTTTCCTGACTCGAAACCTGACTTTCCTGACTCGAAACCTGACTTTCCTCACTTGAAACCTGACTTGTTAGGAGCCCCATACTGCCCTTGTCCCTACTTGGGACCGAGGCAAAACGATGAATGTAGAAATGAATCCGGTGCCATCGCTTCACCGGCCAGAGTTCCGGAATGAACACCAGGTAGCCGACTACCTCAACCTCAACGTGTCGACCATTCGGAAGTGGCGGCAAACGGGGAAGGGCCCCAGAGCATTGAAGTTCGGCGCCGCAGTCCGCTACCGACAGGCCGACGTTGACGAATGGCTCGCCACCCGGCCCGAGATCGGCGGCGAGGGAGCGGCCGCCTAATGCCGACTCGAAACGGAAGGGCCACCGTGCCAAGCGGCCCCACTGCACCCACAGACTCCAACGTATCTCGAGATTTGACCCGCCCGCAGCGCTTCGCCTCCGCGGCCGACTTCCTCGCTTCCCTTCCTCCCCACGACGGGCAACCGCGGCTCGCCACGGCGGCTACGACCCATCTCCGAGCGATTCCTTCGCGATTCAGTCACCGCCCGGAGAGCGTCGACGAACTGCTGCGGGACTTCATGCTCTTCGCCGTCGGTCGAGCGCTCGCCCCCGGCTGTCCGAGCGGAGGTTTGCTTATCCTGGAGGGGCCAACCGGCCGGCTGCCGATGTTGATGTTGTGGGACCCAGGTTCGCTGGCGGGGTGTCGCCACCCCTTAACGGGAATTGGTTACTGGTGGAGGGACAGCGCGGAGGGTCCGCTCATGGCGTTTGGGTGCGGCCCGAACAATGCCTGGCTCGTGGGGCTCACTGATCTAGGGCAGGAAGTCAATACCGTGCCGATGTCATCATCCGCTGCGGCCTGGGGCTTTCTCAATCGAGCCCGCTGCGCGAAGTATGGTCCTGTGGGTTACTGCCTCTACTCGACGGCCGCTGCCATCCGGCGTGGCTGGACTGCTGAGATATTGAAACTCGATTGCGTGGCGTCGATATCCGTTCCGGATCCGGATCTGCGCCTGATCCGCGCGGACCGCGATCAGCTATGGGCCGAAGCTCTCCGCCTTTATTCGGAGGGGCGCCGCTGGCGGGAGTTTCCGGAGGACATTCATGGGTAACTACCTCTCCGGCGCCGCGGTTCTATCGGGGTTCGATGAACTGATCGAAAAGCCTCTGACGGCAGAAGACTACCGCAGCTTGGCCGCCCGCTGGCTGCGTCCCGAGGATGCGGCCGCCGCTGGCCTGTATCGCGTGGACGGGCCGAGCGGGGGCTACTTGATGGGTTCGCCCCGCAAGAGCTTCCCTGGCGTCTGTATCCCGTATCGCGACCCGGTTACCGGGGACGTGGTGCTGCAGCGCATCCGCGTGGACGATGCCGCCCGGCCCGCCCAGATCGGGCTTGACGGCAAGCGGAAGGCGCCACCGAAGTATCAGGGGGCCATCGCATCGCGAAACCATGGATACTTCCCGCGTGGAGTGACAGCGGACCACATGGCCGCCGTCGAGATCCCCGTCGTCATCACCGAAGGCGAGTTCAAGACGTTGGCCCTATGGCGCCTCTCCAACCACGAGGCCGCCGCACCGCGGTTTCTACCCGTCGGTCTCTCGGGGGTTTGGAACTGGAAAGGCCGCATTGGCCGCCGGACGGCTTCTGACGGGACGCGAGAGGACGAGCACGGCGTCATTCCGGACCTTCGCCGGATCGGGTGGGAAGGCCGCCGAGTCGTGATCGCTTTCGATGCTGACCTGGCCACAAAGCCCCAGGTCGAGGCCGCCCGCCGAGCCCTATCTCGAGAGCTCCGCAACGCGGGGGCTATCGTCGCTGTACTCGAATGGCCGGCAGCCGAAGGCAAGGGTATCGACGACCGCCTCGTCACTGTGGGCCCGGAGAAGGTTCTGGCCGATTTCAACGCTCTGGACTTCGACCGGACGACCGGCTGGAAGGCGAAGCTACGCCGGACGGACAAAGACAAGCCGAAGGCGTTCCTGCTCAATGTGGACATCGCCCTGCGCAACGCGCCCGAATGGGAAGGCGTGTTCGTGTTCAACGAGATCCGGCAACGCGTCTGCGTAGTCGAGCCACCGCCCATCGGTGGGCCGGTTCCCCGCGATTGGACCGATGCCGACGACACCGCCACGGCGATCTGGATGCAGACCCAGGGTATCGACGTGGGCCGCGATACAGTTGGGCCCGTGGTGCAAGCGCTGGCGAGAGAGAACAGCGTCAACCCGCTCGCGGATTGGCTCAACTCGCTGCGCTGGGACGGAACGCCACGAGTCGATGGCTGGCTGGTGGAATACTTCGGCGTCGAGCCATCGACCTACGCCGCCGCCGTCGGCCGCATGTGGCTGATAAGCTGCGTCGCCCGCGTCCTGAAGGCAGGACCGGTACAGGCTGACTTCATGTTGGTGCTCGAAGGCGATCAGGGGATCGGCAAGTCAACCGCGCTGCGGGCCTTGGCGGGTGATGAGTACTTTTCCGATGGAAGCATCGACCTGCACAACAAAGACGCCCAGCTTCACGCGCTGCGCTACTGGATCCTCGAATGGGGCGAGCTCGACGCGCTGCGGAAGGCCGAGGTCACCAGTATCAAGGCGTTCATATCGCGCCAGACCGAGAGCTTCCGGCGCCCGTATGGGCATCACATCGAGGAGGTTCCCCGCCGATGCGTATTCGCCGGAACAACCAACCGCGGCGACTACCTGAAGGACGAAACAGGAAATAGAAGATTCTGGCCGGTTCGATGCACCCGCGCCGATGCTGCCCGGATCGCTGCCGACCGAGAGCAAATCTGGGCCGAAGCCGTGGCGCTGTTCAAAGACGGGGCGAAGTGGTGGCCGGACAATCCGAAGATCCTGGAGGCCATTGAAGCCGAGCAAGCCGAGCGCATGGAGGCTGACCCGTGGCTGCCAGATGTTGAGACATTCGTCGATCAAAAGCGGGAGGTCAGGGCGGAGGCAGTCCTCGCCCACCTGGGCATTGATCTTCCCCGGCGTGGCCAACCTGAGCGCAATCGGGTGGGCCGTTGCCTTCGGGCTCTCGGATTCAAGCCGACCTACACCCGAGAGATGGGCCGATGCTACGTGAGGCCGGAAACATGCTTGTAGCGCGTTTCAACCGTTTTGTTGCGCGTTGTAGCGCGTTTTGTAGCGCGTTTAAGTCCAATCTCATCAACGCTGTAGCGCGTGTTGCGGGTTTATTTCCCAGAAAGATATATGTGTTTGAGCAATATGAAATAGGGAATACATATACGCGGGGGGGTTATATAGGAAAAGACGCGCTACACGCGCAACGCGCTACATCGCCCTATGACCCATCGGCGGATCTCAAGAGTCGATCAGCTTCCGACATTGCGGCCGGAGATCCCGCCAGGTACCAGCAGCCTCAACGCCCCATCCGGGCGCTTTCAAGGACACGGAGTGATCATGCGCGAAGACAATGAAAGGCCCGTCCGCATCCGAGACGCCGCATTCCTGGCCGGCTTGAATCCGGATACCGTCCGTCGCTGGGTTCGACAGGGACGAATCCGGGCATGGGGCCGATGGGGCTACACGTCAGTACTCGTCTCTGATCTACTGCCACCGATCGAGCGCAAGCCATCTCAAGGGGTGACCGAAAAGACCGTGCGAAAGGTCACGCCCGCGCCGGGCTCCGGGAAACCCTAAGGCTGCCCTTCCTTGCGCTTCTTCGCTGCGGCACTCCGCACCGCGGCTGAGGCGGCTGCAGCCTTCTTCGCCCGCTCTGACCGCTGCTCCGGGGTCATCGCCTCTGCGGCTCGCTTACCGCCGATCTTTCCGCCCCTTCGGCCCATCTCTCGCATGACCTGCTCGATGACATCCTTCCGCATCCCTCTAAGCTAAAGCGGAAAAGCTGCCGATGCAACTGCGCTCAGCTTGACAGCTTGAGCGGTTAAGCTAATAATACTTGTGTGCGACCCCTTATCGCACCGAAGGAGATTCGAATGATTAGGAAAAGAGGCCTGCATTGGCACATGGACGTTTCCATCAACGGGGTTCGCTATCGCGAGCCGTTGCGCACCACCGACAAGCGTGAGGCGAAAGAGGCGGAGAAGCGGCGCGTTTCCGAGATCCTCGCCGGCAAGGGTAGTTCGCTCGCTGGCCGGGAGTTTGCCCGCCTTCCCTTCACAACGGCGCTGGAACAATTGATGGAGGAACGAAAGCCACACGTCGCACCCAAGACCCAGGAAGTCGACAAGAACCGCTCGAAGCCGCTCTGCCGGTACTTCGGTGACCGTCCGCTCAATCGGATCACAGCCGCCGACATCTCGACGTTCCAGCGCAAGCGGTTGGCCGGCGAAGGCTTCGACGCAGCCGGGGGCGCCCGCACGATCAACATGGAGGTCACCCTTCTCCGAACTTTAATGCAGAAAGCAAAACTCTGGGGACGCTTGCGGGAAGACGTCAAGGCCCTGCCGGAGAGCTCGGCGCCGATCGGCCGCGCTCTCACGGCGGAGGAACTCCGGCATCTCTTCGCCGTCTCAGCCCAAAGCGAACGCTGGTTGGTCGTGCGTTGCGCCATGACGATTGCGTTGGCCACCGCCGGCCGCGGCGTCGAGTTGAAGGGTCTGCGCTGGCAGCATGTGGACCTGTTCTCTCGGATGCTCCGCTTTGAGCGCTCCAAGACGGCTGGCGGCCTCCGGACGATCCCGCTGACGGTAGACGCCATGCACGCTCTGACGGCGCTCCGTGCCCGCGCTGAGGCCTTTGGGGCGGTGGAGGACGAGCACTATATCTTCGCGGCCTGCGAGAACCTGCAGTTCGACCCGACGACGCCAATGAAGGGCTGGAGAACCGCTTGGCGTTCGCTGGTGGAGGAAGCAGCAACCCTCGCGGGCGATGCGGCCGAACGGGCCGGGGAGAACCGGGCGACCGCTGAGAAGCCCTTCCGTGGGCTCCGCTTTCACGACCTGCGTCACTGCTCAGTAACGATGCTGGCCGAAGCCGGCGTCTCGGATGCAACGCTCATGAGCATCAGCGGCCACCTCAGCCGGAAAATGCTGGAGCACTACAGCCACGTCCGCATCCAGGCGAAGCGGGAAGCGGTCACCCACCTGCCTTCCGGGCTGTTCCCGACGAGGTCGGAGAAGGAAGCCGAGCCGACTGGAAAAGCCCAATGAAACGGGGTTACGTCACAATCCACGTCACAATCGCTGATCGGCGAGAGCGGCATCAGCCGCAACTCGTTGATTGCAATGGTCGGGGCGGCGGGATTCGAACTCGCGACCCCTTGCGCCCAAGGCAAGTGCGCTACCAGGCTGCGCTACGCCCCGACAAACCTCTAGTTTAGCACTCTCCTACCGGGCTCCCTCCACCCGCAGATACGTCGCCGCCGCGCGGTAGCGCACCTTCTCACTCTTGTCCCCAAACAATCCCGCTACCTTCCCCCTTCGCGAACCATCCCGCGACGCCGCCACCAACTGCAGACCCGCCGCCCGCACACTCCAATCCTCGTCCACAAACGACCGGTCAATCATCGAAGCACAATCCTTGCTCCGCTTTCTCGGGTCCTGACAAACTATCAACAACGCCGTCGCCCGCGCCGAAAAGGTCGCGTCCGCCAACATATGGCTCACCGCCGATACCCCCTGCCCCAAGCCCGGCACCGGCACAAAGACCAATCCCCGCTGCGCCACAAACAGAATCGCCGACTGCGGCGTCTTCAGCTTCCGCATCATGCCTCGCAACTCCTTCTTCACGAAGCTCGATTTCGCCTTCGCCTCCTCCGCGTAAATATCCTCCAGCAACTCCAGACCCGCCGGATCGCCAATCCGCCACAACGCCTGCGCGGCCGCATACGCCACCTCCGGCACCTCGTCCCCCAAGGCCGCCTTCAGCAACGGATAGCGGCGCCGGTCGCCGAGCTCCGCCACGGCGTCCAAAGCCGCCTGCCGGACGAGAACGTCCTTATCCTTCACGAGCGACGTCAACAGATCTGCTGCCGGGTCCTTGGCCGGCAGCAGACTCAATGCGACAGCGACCTCCCGGCGGCGGTCCGGGCCCTTCTCGACAAAGCCGTCGCGCAACACCTTTCTCGCCTGCTCAGCCGGTTGACCCCAGACCAAGCCAGCGGCCAATATCAATCCTAAAAGTCGCATGTTTCCCTCTCGTGCGGTCTGATAAACTCGGCCCCATGCAGCGCCGCCAATTCCTTCGTCTCGCCTCCGCCACCGCCGCGCTCCCGGCCATGGCCGCCCCGGACCGACCGAACATTATTCTGATTATGGCCGACGACTTGGGATGGTCCGACATCGGCTGTTACGGCTCGGAGATCGCGACGCCAACCCTGGACCGGTTGGCCGCCAACGGCATCCGCTTCACTCAGTTTTATAACACCGCCCTCCCCATCAGGCCGGCATCGGCCATATGATGAACGACTACGGCCTGCCCGGCTACCGTGGCGACCTGAACAAGAGTTCCGTCACCATCGCCGAGGTTCTCAAGTCCGCCGGCTACCAGACGGCGATGACTGGCAAGTGGCATGTGACGCCACGGTCCCGCGCCGACAAAGGGAACTGGCCGCTGCAGCGTGGCTTCGACCGCTTCTTCGGCACTATCGACGGCGCGGGCAGCTTCTACGACCCCGCCACGTTGACGCGCCAGAACGAGACCATTGCGCCCGAGTCGAAGGATTTTTACTATACGGACGCCATCGGCGAAAACGCCGCGGCGTATATCGAAGAGTTCAGCGCGAAGCCGAGCCCCTTCTTCCTCTACATGCCCTTCACCGCGCCGCATTGGCCGTTGCATTGCCCGGAAGACACGGTGGCGAAGTACAAAGACACATACAAGGACGGCTGGGACGCACTGCGCGAAAAGCGGTTCGCCAAGCAGAAGAAGCTCGGCCTTGTGAAGACCAACTGGGAATTGACCCCGCGGGACAAGTCCGTTCCGGCGTGGGAAGACGCCCCGAATAAAGAGTGGGAAGCGCGTCGGATGGCCGTCTACGCGGGCATGATCGACCGGCTGGACCGGGCGATCGCGCGGGTGGTCCGCACGCTCGAACGGAAGAAGCTGCTCGAGAACACGCTGATCCTGTTTTTCGCCGACAACGGCGGGTGCGCCGAAGGCATGTCTGCACCGCCCCCGAACCAGGACCCGAATTCGTCGATCAAGCCGACGAAGACCCGTGAAGGTTTACCCGTCCGCTACGGCAATACGCCGGACATTCTGCCGGGGCCGACGGACACCTACACAAGCTACGCGACGCCGTGGGCGAACACCTCGAATACGCCGTTCCGCATGTATAAGCACTGGGTGCACGAAGGCGGCATTTCGAGCCCGCTGGTGGCTCATTGGCCGGCGGTGATCAAGCGCCGCAATGCCATGTCGAGCGAACCCGGCCACCTGATCGACATCATGGCGACTTGCGTGGACGTGGCGAAGGCGAAGTATCCGGCGACCTGGAAGGGCGAACGGATTCAACCCATGGAGGGCAAGAGCCTGGACCCGGTCTTCCGGACGGGACGCCGGACGCCGCATGAAGCCATCTACTGGGAGCACGAAGGCAACCAAGCGATTCGCATGGGCCAATGGAAACTGGTGAAGGTCCACAAAGGCGAATGGGAGCTTTACGATATCGATGCTGACCGGACGGAGCTAAACAACTTGGCGACCGCGCAGCCGGAGCGCGTCAAGGCGATGTCCGCCAAATGGGAGGCCTGGGCCAAGCGAGCCAACGTCGCTCCGTGGCAGAGCTGGGCCCAGGCGAAGAAGAAGGGTTAACCGCGGCGGCTGCTGGCGACGTGCCGGCGAGCCGTCCACTTGGCGTCCAGATATTCGCCCATGTTCAGCGTTCCGGTGATCTGGTCGCCGCTGAGCTGGCCGGTGAATTCAAACTGCAGCGAGTCGCCGTGCCGTTCGGTGTAGCTGCTGTTGAGGCGGACCTTGTTGCCCTCCATCTGACCCATCAGATCGCGGGAGACGAAGTCACCCTGATGGGTGCCTTCGATCTGCCCGTTCACTTGCTTCAGATGCAGCACGTGCGTGGACTTGCTGGCGAGGTATTGAATCTCGACATCCCAACGCCCCGTGAGGTCGGCGGTGGGAGCGGCGTTCGAGACGGGCGCGGCGGCGGGCGGCGCCTTCAGCGTGGCGACGATCCGGTCGGCCACGATTTTCTCGTCACCATTGGCCATCATGTAAGGGACGACCTGGATGGTTGTCTCGTTGGCGCCCGTGGGGAGAGCTATGCGCGGCGAGGTGGTGAAGAGATGGCGGGCCAAGGCCCGCCCGGTGATGCCCGTCTTGGCCGGGTCCCATTTGATGACCAGGGTGGGCGTGTTGTTCGAAAGGCCCTCGGGTTGGCGAACCGTGGTGGTGACGCTGGGGATGGACGCGACCTGCTTGGCGATGTAGTCCAGCCGGGCGGTCCAGGTGTTCCATTCCGCCTTGTGGTCTCGCTTCATCCACATCTCCACCGCCATCAACATGCCCATCGCCTCTTCCTTACCGATCTTGAGCGCGCGGGCGAAGCCATGATGTGGGGCGCTGTGCACCCAGGCGGCCTGGACCAGATCCTTGCGGCCGAGCAGGAGTCCGGTCGTCTGTGGGCCGCGCATGCACTTGCCGCCGCTGTAGGCGACGAGGGTGGCGCCGGCTTCGAGGTGAACATTGGGGACGGTGAGGCCTTCGGCCGCGGCATCGACGAAAACGGGGACGTTGTGCTTTTTGGCGATGTCGCAGATGACCTTCGTCGACAGGGGGCTGCGGTCGGCGTTGGGGCCGGCAAGAATGTAGACCATGGCGGTCTTCGGGCCGATTGCGAGTTCAAACTCTTCGACGGTGCCGGCTTCGATCACCTTGGCGCCGACGGCGCGGATGGCGGCGTCGTAGACGTTGCGAGAGTGCTTCGGGATGATGACCTCGTCCTTGGCGAAGCCTTCGAGGTTGGGCAGCCGGACGTGGAGGTCGGCGTTGCCGCCGGCGATGCAGGCCGCGGTGGCATGCGTGATCGCCGCCGAGCAGCCGCAGGTGACCATGCCCCATTCGGCCTTGGTGATCTCCGCGAGGCGGGCGCCGATGCCGGCCATGAGTTCATCGATATGGACGTAGTGCTGGGCCGCTTCGGTCATGGCCGCGCGCACTTCCGGCAGCATCGTGGAGCCGCTGATGATGGTGAACGTGCCGCGGGCGTTGACGAGCGGCTGTACGCCGATGGATTCATAGATGGCGGCGCCCAGCTTCAGGCCGCCCGACGGAGCGGCCGTCGCTTTGCCGGGCAGAAGTCCCGCCAGAATGCCAAATGCGGAGCCGCGAAACACATCGCGGCGGGGAAGCCGTTTCGAGAAGAATTCCATCATGGAACTACTGTACGCCTATCGCCGCGGTAATGAAAACTGGGGGCCGAATGCCCTACACTGAGGCTTGGTTTCCATCCGCCTTGTGCTTGCGCTGCTGATTGCGGCGGTAAGCGCCGTTAACGTTGTCCGTAGCGTGCGGCAGTCGCTCACGATTGACGAAGCCATGTCGTTTCTATCGTTCTCGTCAAAGCCACTGACGGAGATGTTCGTCTACTACGACGCGAATAACCATGTGCTGTTTACGCTCTTGTCGCGGGTTTGCTTCCTGACGCTGGGGGATGCGGAGTGGGCCATCCGGCTGCCGTCCGTGCTGGGAGGAATCGCGTTTCTGATTCTGCTGGCGATGCTGTTGCGGCGGTTGCTGGGGGAGACGTGGACGGCCGTGGCGGCTTGGGCGGCAGTCGCGTCGAACCCGCTGCTGCTGGATCATCTTTCGGCGGGGCGGGGATACGGGTTGGCGCTGGCGTTCTGGATGGCGGCGGTGTGGGTGTTGGGCGGCGGGCTGGAGGGCGGAGGATGGCGGCGGTGGGCCGGCGCGGGTGCGCTGCTGGGGTTGGCCTTGGCGGCGAATCTGAACCTGTTGTTCGCCGGGGTGGCGGTGGGGTTGACATACAGCCTGTTCCAGGGCCGCGCCGGGGCGAAAGCGGCGGCGGCAATGGGCGCTAGCGCGCTGTTGGTGACGGCGCCGCTTCTCTATCCCGCGCTGCGCCATGCCACGCGCGATAACTTTTACTACGGCGCGGCGGATTGGGCCCATTCGCTGGACCAATACGTTTGGCAAGTCCTGATGCCGGTACACGGCGACTTCAACCTGGATACGGCGTTGCCCGGCCAGAAGCTCGCGGTCACGCTGTTTCTCCTGGCCATCGGGCTCTCGGTCCCCCTGCTGTGGAAACGGCACACTGCGCTGTTTGTGGGGTTGCCGGCGTTGCTGCTTTTTGGCCTTTACGACGCCGCGCACCGGTTCGCCGGGGTGAACTTGCCGCTGGGGCGGACCACCCTGCCGCTGTTTGCCGCCTGCCTCCTGGCCGCCGCGGCGGTGGCGGCGCTCCCGTACGCGCGATACGTGCTGGTGCCGCTGTTCCTGTTGCTGACGGGATCTCATCTGGCGGCATCCCGCTGGGAGTACTACGGCGAATGGCCGGAAGACGCGGAAAACAAGACACTAGCGGCGGTTGCGAAACAGCAGCCGGGCAAGATCTGCTCGACCTGGACGCTGGTGCCGTCCTTGAACTACTACCGGCTCCGGTATGGGCTGGAAGCTCCGGAACTGGTTTTCAACGAACGGGGGCCGGAATGCGTGTGGTTCTTTGCCACCGCCGGCGATCAGCAGTGGCCACACGAGCAGGGCTACCAGGAAGTGGCGGCAGGCGGACAGTCGAAAGTAAAGGTCTATCGAAACCCCGCGCCGTCGTCGATTGGGTCAGGTGAAGGAAAGGTTAACGGACGGTAGTGGGCCCATCGGGCAGAGGTTCCAGATCCGTGGACACACCCGCAGCGGCCATCACTTTCCGCAGGGCAGCCGCGGTGGGGGGAGACAGTCGGAGGTTGCCGGTGCGGTTCACGCCGTCCGCAATGCGAAGGGGAGTCCACCCTTGCTTGTTCTTGCGGTTCCAAACTTCAATCCGCGCACCCTTCTCCGCGAGCAGCAGCACAACAGCCGGGAGATGCTTATACGCCGGGCCATGCATGGCGGTATCACCATTCGCGTCGACGGCGTTGATGTCATTGCCGAGGTCGAGAGCGACCTGTACCGCTTCGAGGACTTCGCTTTCGGTGCCGGCGTCCTCATTCGGTGAACGGGTGCCGACGCCGGCGGCCACCATGAGCGGGGTAGTGCGGTCTTCGTTCGGCAATAAGGGGTCCGCCCCGAGAGAGGCGAGCAGCCGCATATATTCAGCGTCGGCACTGCGCGCGGCCATCAGAAACGGGGTGGCGCCAACGGTGTTGAGCGCGCTGAGCCCGGCGTTGCTTTTTACGGTCATACGCGCGTTCACGTTGGCGCCCTTGGCGACGAGTTTGCGGGTCAAGGCGAGGCTGTCCATGCTTCCGGAGCCAGCAGGGGCGGGATCATTACTGCCGGTTCCCGGTTTGCGCACCCAGGTGATGGTGTGGAGCGGGGTCCAGCCAGGGCCGGCTGCGTTCGGATCAGCGTCGGCATCGAGAAGGGCGGCAGCCACTTCAAAGTGCGCGTTGGCCACGGCGAGATGCAGCGCCGTCATGCCGGCTTTGATATTGCCCGGCTCCGTGGTGCTGGCGCCCGCCGGCCGCCGGGCCCGGGCGGGCAGCGCCTCGTTGGGGTCGGCACCGCTTTTGAGAAGCGTCCGGACTACCCCAATGTGGCCTTCGCGGGCAGCAAACAGGAGCGGCGTGAAGCCACCTGTCGAGCGGGCGCGCAGATCGGCTCCAAACTCAATGAGTTGCTCAACCACTTCGGTATGCCCTTCCGCGGCAGCCCACATGAGCGCCGTCTGGCCGCGCCACGCCTCTTTACGATTGACGTCGACGACACGGGCCAACAGTAGCTTCACCGCGTCCTTCCGGCCGGTCCGGGCGACGGTCATCAGAGGCGTTTCGCCTTCTGGCGAACTCCGGTTCGGATCGGCGCCGGCTTTCAGCAGCCGGTCGATCATCGCCGCGCTGCCATTCAGGCAGGCGAGATAAAGCGGCGTGGCGCCGTGAAGATTGGCGGCATTGGCGTCCGCGCCTTGGGCCAGCAGGGCGGCGGCTGACTCGGCGTCATCCCGCTCCACGGCCCAATGGAGAGCGGTCGAACCATCCGGCCCTTTGGCATGGACATCAGCCTTCTGGCTGAGTAGTTGGCGGATGCCCGCCGCGTCACCGCGGCGGGCGGCGTCGAGCAGGCTCGTGTCCGACGCGCTGGCGGCAAAGGCCACGGCGCAAAGCAAGACTGGGTAATAGAGCTTCATCCGAGTGAGGCTGGCTGGAGCAGTTCGCTGATCTTTCCTTCGCTGTCAGCGAAGGTATCGAGATGCACCCCGACCTTGTCGAGGAGTGTCAGGTGCAGATTGGCCAAGGGCGTGGGCTGCTTGTAGCGGAGATGGTGTCCGCCCTTTACCTTGCCGGCGGCGCCGCCGGCGACGACGATCGGCAGATTCACATGGTCGTGGACGTCGGGGTTGCCCATGCCGCTGCCGCAAAGCAGCAGAGAGTTATCGAGCAGCGTGCCGTTACCTTCCCGGGTAGATTTGAGCTTGCCCAGGAAATAGGAAAACAGACTCATGTGGTAGGCGTTAATTTTGGCCACACGGGCCATCTTCTCCGGGTCGCCCGAGTGGTGGGTCAGGGGGTGATGCGGATCGGTCACGCCCGCCTCGGGATAAACCCGCGTACTGGCCTCGCGTGCTAACTGGAAGGAGATGACGCGGGTGATGTCCGCCTGCATGGCGAGCACCTGGAGATCGAACATGAGCTTGGCGTGGTCTCCATAGGAAGCGGGTACACCGACAGGGCGATCGACATCCGGAAGGGCCGAGCCGTCGGTTTGCTTTTCGGCCTTCTGGATGCGCCGCTCCACTTCGCGAACGGCTTCGAGATACTCTCCAACTTTCGTGCGATCGCCGGCGCCGAGTTGGCCCTGAAGCCGGGCGATGTCAGAAGACACCCAGTCGAGAATGCTCGCATTCTTGCGCAACTCCGCACGCCGTTCGGCCGCGCTGCCCCCTTCGCCAAACAGGCGTTCAAACACCAGGCGAGGATGGGCTTCCGCCGGCAGAGGGGTTGTAGGCGACGACCAGGACAAATTGTTCTGGTAAACGCACGCATAGCCGTTGTCGCAGTTGCCGATGGTGGTGAGCAGATCCATCGCCAGTTCCATGGACGGCAGGGGCGAATCCTTGCCGATATGGCGGGCCGCGATCTGGTCGACCGTGGTGCCGAGTTCGTAATCTGTTCCTTCCGTCAGCTTGGCCTTGGCGGCACTGAGGAAGGCGGCATTCGCGGTGGCGTGGTTGCCGGGCGAATAGGCGTTCTTCAGTTCAAGATTACTGATGACGGTCAGTTGATCGAGGTACGGAATGAGGGATTGAAGAGTCGGCGAAAGCCGGGTCATCCGCCCGAGTTCGGGCGGGGTCCACTGCGAAATCGTCGCTCCCATGGGGATGTAGACAAAGCCCAAACGGCGGACGGGCGAGGCCGGGGTGGCCGCCAGAGCGGTCATGGCTGGAACCATGGCGTCGAGTAAGGGCAGGGCCAGACCCGCGCCGAGGCCGCGCAGGAGAGTGCGGCGAGGGAGCGATTTCTTCGAGATGATCATAGCGAGTTCCTCATGGTGAACGGCGTACTGTTAACGATTCCCAGAATCAGCGACGAGAAGCGGTAGTCCCTGGCACCGGCTTGGTGGACGATCTGGCGGATGGCGGGGGCGTCATAGGGCTCGACGCCGCGGCCGAGAGCATAAATGAGCAGCTTCTCCGTCAACGTGGAGACAAAAAGCTCCGGGCGACGGAGCAGAGCGTTCCGCAGATCCGCGGCGTGGGCGAACTTCGTGCCGTCCGGCATAACGCCGGAGGCGTCCACCGGGACGCCATTCTCACTCGTCCGCCAACGGCCGACCGCGTCGTAGTTTTCAAAGGCGAAACCGATGGGGTCCATCAGATTGTGGCAACCGGCGCAGGCCGGATTCGCGCGATGCTCGGCCACCCGTTCCCGCATGGAGAGCGCCTTAACGCCGGGGCGGGCGGCAGCCTCTTTCAACTGAGGAACAGCCGGAGGGGGAGGCGCCGGAGGCGTGCCGAGAATATTCGCCAGGATCCACTTGCCCCGAATGACCGGTGAGGTCCGGGTGGAGTAAGAGGTGACCGTGAGAATGCTGGCTTGGCTCAAGAGGCCGCCGCGCGCCGGTTGATCGGCCAGAGTTACCCGGCGGAACCGGCTGCCATAGACGTGGGGGATGCCGTAGTGGCGGGCGAGGCGTTCATTGACAAAGGTGTAGTCGGCACGGAGGAGATGCGACGCGGGCCGGTCTTCGCGGACAATGCTGGCGACGAAGAGCTCCGTTTCGCGGCGCATGGCCTGCCGCAGATTGTCATCGAAATCGGGAAAGATCCGGGGGTCTGGCGTCGTCGAGTCGAGGTTGCGCAGGTAAAGCCACTGGGCGGCGAAATTGTTCACGAGCGCGTCGGAGCGAGGATCCGCCAACATGCGCTGAACCTGTTGCTCCATCACGGCCGGAGTGTTCAACTGGCCGCGGGAGGCGAGGTCAAGCAGGGTGTCGTCCGGGATGCTGCTCCAGAGAAAGAACGACAGACGGGAGGCGAGTTCGAAATCGGAGAGCCGGTGGGGCGTGCCGGGAGCGGCGCCGGCGGGATCTTTCTCGATGCGAAACAGAAACTGGGGATTAACGAGCAAAGCCCGGAGCGCCATCTCGATGCCGTTGTCGAAGCCACTTTCGGCGCGGGCGTCCCGGTAGAACTTGAGGACGGCCTCGAGGTCCGCCGGGGCTACGCTTCGACGATAAGCGCGGCGGAGGAGGTTCGAAAGAATCCGGGTGGCGCAGGCGTCGGTTTGCTCCTGGCAGACGAAAAGGCGGCGGCGGCTGGGAGAATCGCCGGGGCCGGTAGCCTCGTAGGGTCCCAGCACCGAGATGGAATATACGGCCGGTTGCACGCGGGGATGCCTGTCCATATTGAAATGCGCCTGGTAGGGCTGACGAGCGGTTTCCAGCAGAGCCGCGGTCTTCCTGAGGAAGGAAACGCCAATCTGGTGCGGACCAGCCGTGACGGGGACTTTCACGGTCAGATGTTTGTCCACATTCTGATGATCGGTGCCTCGCGGGACGGGGTTGACCGTGAAGAGGTCCAGGCGGGCGCCGTCGAGAGTGAGCTCGACCCGGTGGGGAGTGTCGAGTCCCTCCACGCGCTCGTCGCGGTCGCGGGCGAGACGAATCTGCAGCTCATATTTGGCGGTGACCGGAAAGTGATAAGTGGTGAGGGCGCCGCCACGGGAGCCGAGCGGCAGACCTTCAATGTGCTCTTCCTGGGTCAGATCCGGCGGAATCATTATGACGTCCGACGCCGGGGTGCGAATGGGACTGCCAACCGCGAGACGGCTGATCCTGGCGGCTGCGGTGAGATAACGTTCGAGCAGCGTGGGAGAAAGGTTTTCGACAGTGATGTTGTCGAAACCATGACTGGTTTCGTCGGCGGGGAGCAGCGAAGCGACGTTAAAATCCACCGCGAGGAGGTCGCGAATCGCGTTCTGGTACTCGAACCGGTTGAGCCGGCGGAAGGCCCCGGTGCGCCCGGCGTTGGGCTTTGCGGTTGCAGCCCGGTCGAGCGAATCTGTCAGGGAGGCGATGGCCGCTTTGTAGGTCGCTTCGTCGGGGCGAGGGAGACCAAGCGGCGGCATATGCCGGTGGTCGAGTTTGCGAACGACGTTCTCTAAGAGAGCAGGATCAGGCTTGGAGGCAGGGGAGAGGGAGACGCCAGCCGTGCGGACACGGTCGTTGTGACAGGACAGACAGTAGCGGTCGAAGACGGCGCGCGCGGCGGGAGGCTGGGCAAAAGCCAATACGCTGCCGGCGGCAAAAAGGAGGATGGACCGCATGACACCCTATTCTATGTTGGCCCGTGCCGCCGAGGTAGGTTCCGAACCGTTCGGAACGGCAAGGGCCCAGTCCCAAATCGCGCGGCCCAGCCGAACCATCGCCGGAACGTCTTCGGCAAGCAGGAAACGATCGCGGACCATCTGCCCGGCGGCCGCCTCGACGCGTTGGAGGTAGGCCTCCCGGCCCGGGAACTCTTTTCGAATCCGGTCAAGAGGGAACGGAATGTAAGAGCCGGTGTTGGCCAGCAGTTCCCCGGGTGCGCCGATAGCGGCGGTACGCCGGTTCCAGCCGGTGAATGCGCCAAGGGGAACGCTGACCCATGGCATCTTCACTCCGGCTCGATCATTGCCATCCGCATCCGGGAGCGGGGTCAGAACGGCGTAGTCGGGACCTGCCTTGGGAGGCTGATGGGCAATGATGCCTTTCGAGGCATACTCCGGGCCGAAGTCCAGATACCGGGTGCGATGGGCGGGTGGGTCTCCGGGGCCGAGCGTACGGTCGGCCAGGCGCGGATACTGCGAAGGCGGGGGCTCAGTACCGTCGACGACCCACTGCCGCAGATCGCGGAGGATGGCGCGGAGCGACCATTTATAATCGTTCCAGTTGGGGAGATTCTCACCGTTCCCGCGCTGGGGAGGAAAGGCGGCGGGACCGTGTTGGCCTCCGGAGAGGAGGTAGAGCCGGGTGGTGGGAGGGAGCGCCAAGTCCCGCCGGCCATTCAGGCTCACATGGACCAGAGCGCCGGCGGATCCCCAGTACTCATAACTGGTATTGGTGTAGATGATCTTGGGCACGACACCGGCCTTTCGCGCACGTTCCAGAATACTGTCCCGGCGGCCGGTGGCGAGTTCACGGTCATCCGTATCGGAGAAGGGGAACTGGTCAGTTGAGGAGAGACTGGCGTTGCGATAGGGGCCGGAAGTCCGGCTGGGTTGGGCGAACCGTTCGAAGGTAGAGCGGCGTCCACCCGCGACGTGGGGCTGTAGACCGTCAAAGACGCGGCGGCCATGTTCGTCGGCGTTAAAGCCCTCATAAACCAGGGCTTTCCAAGCCATCGCACTTTGGGAAGTGCCCACGCCGAGCGCGAACTGCTCCGCGCCAGTCTCCTTGCGGTGGGCAGCGAAGTCGCGCAGAGCCGCCAGCCCGAGACCGGCAACCGCGGGCGCCTGACTGCGATACAGGAACTCGTAGATGCGTCCGGGCGTCGCAGGTTGGGCAAGCATGATTTCATCTCCCTGCAGGCGCCATTCCCCGGGAGCGAGCGGCTTTCGATCGCCGTGGATCCCGTCTCGCACGCTGAGGGTGAGGCTTGCGGGTTCACTCACGGGGTAAGGAATGTGACCCGCGTCACCGAGCGGAATGCGCCGGCCCGGCTCGGAGGGCGTGAACTCGCCGCGAACCACACCCGCGAGGCCGGAAACCGTCGGAACGTTCACTCGCAGGAGGCCTTCCCGCTTGGGGACATCGTGCTGCCACCCGACCCATGCGAGCGTGTAGCCTTCCCGCATCAGGAATCCGTCGCCGAAGTGCGCCGCCGTCATGGGATTGGCCGAAGCCTGGGCGCGATTATAGAGAGAGAGCATGCCCATCGCACCCCGGTTGGGGGTCTCGACGAGCAGCGTTCGATTTCCGGCCCGGAGGTCTTTCGGACGGAGCATGACGACGTCCGCGGAGAACTCCACCAAGCCGGAGGTGTTTCGGGGAGCGTACGAAAGGTCGGTGATCCGGCGGTTGGCGGGCAGCTTCGGGTCGACGGCAAAGTGGGCCCGGCCACGGAGAAACTCGTAGGCTCCCGTGGCGCCGAAACGAAACCCGTCCAGAACGTCTCGCCGCTCCGTGATCTCGAAACGGACGAGCCCGGCGTGACCGGCAACGGCGAACAAGAGGAAGAGCGAGATGGTGGAGCGCATCAGATAACTTCCCCTGAGAGTACCCCAGGGCAGTGGTTTTCGGGCAGATGCGGACGGTTCGCGAACAGTTCGCCGGGGGGAGATCCCCACCGACACGGCATGTGATATAAGTTGCGGCGGAACGTACCATGTCGACGCCCCCGCAAAATACCGCCACCCTCGACCCGGCTGACCTGAATCCGGAGGAGATTCAGGCGGAGCTGCACGCCGTATTGAGGAGCAGTTCCTTTGAACGTTCAGAGAAGCTTCAGAAGTTCCTGCGGTTCATCTGCGAAATGACGTTGCGGGGAGACGGGGGTCGAATCAACGAGTATTTGATCGGCTCTGAGGTGTTTCTGCGGGGCCCGGAGTATTCGCCCAGCGAAGATTCGGTGGTGCGACGCCAGGCGCACACCTTGCGGCAGAAGCTCCACGAATACTACAACGGCGAGGGCAGCAACCACCCTCTGCGGATTGAATTGCCGGTGGGCCGGTACGTCCCGGTCTTTCGCCGGCTGCCGGCTGAGCCGTCGCCGCCCCCGCCGGAGGCGCCGACAGCCGGGGCCGTTCCCGAGATGCCGGCAGCAATAGTCGCTGCACCGGTGAACCAATGGAGCCGGCGTTTCTGGGCGGGAGGCGCCACGCTGGTGCTGATGGCCGCTGGGTATTATGCGGGAACGGTCCGGAGTGTGGCACCGGCCAGTCCCGCAGGCGGTGGCGCGACCGAAGAGATCTGGGGACCCTGGATCGCCAGTCCCCGGCCGGCGATCATCTGCTTCAGCAGCCCGATGACGACGGTGCTCAAGCATTTTGAAACGGTCCTGCCCGCGGACACGGTACCGAAACGCTTCCGCGTCCAGGCCGCGGAGGAGGAAGTGTACCGGCAAGCGTTTCATCTGCCACCGGGCGGCGCCGTTTACTACAGTCCCGCGGTGAATCAGACCAAGGTTGGCGAGGCCATAGCGGCCGTGCAGCTCACTTCAATGCTGACGCGCCTCGGTACCTCCGTCCAATCGACCCAAAGCCGGTTTCTGAGTTGGGACGATTTGCGGGCCAATGATCTGATTCTTCTGGGAAACAACGAAGCGAATCGTTGGCTGGACCCATTGCTCATCGATGCGCCATTCCAATTGACGCCCAGCGCCGGAAGGCGGCAACGCGCCGTCGTTAACCGGGCGCCCCGTCCAGGCGAACCCTCCGAATACATTATTAACTACGCTGCCGAGGAGAATGGCGCCGATCAGGAGTATGCCCTCATCTCCATGCTGCCGGGCATGACGGCGAGCCAGCGGCTGCTCTTGATCAGCGGGCTGAACGCCCAGGCCACGCAGGCGGCAACGGAATACCTGGCAAGCGAAAGTTCGCTCTCGGCGCTGCTCACCCGGCTGCGTCAGGAAAGCCCCAACCATAAGGGACCGTGGCACTTCCAGGCGGTGGTGAAGGCCGAGGTTCGCGACAAAGTCCCTACCAGAACGTGGCTGGTGGCGGTTCGCGTGCTCTAGGTGAGAAGTTGGCCTCCACAGTTTGGAGGGAGAACGGTTCGGAACCGTTCTTTCCTTGCTCCTCTCGGGAGTGGCCCATAAGATTTGGTAGCTACTCTGTCGAGGACTTCCATGAAATCATTCATCCGCGATTCGCTTTTGGCTCTGTTTTGCTGTGCGAGTACGATGTGGGGCCAAGTGACCACCGCTACCCTCTACGCCACGGTCACCGACTCTTCGGCTGCCGTGATTCCCGGCGCTAAAGTTACTCTGATCCACAACGGCACCGGGGCCGTCAGCGAGAAGTTCACGGACGCCCAAGGGGAGGCCGTGTTCACCTTCCTCCGCGTCGGGACGTACACGATGCGCGCAGAATCTAAGGGATTCAAACGGCAGGAGACTTCCGGCTTTGAACTGACAGCCGGCCAGCAGACCCGGAACACGTTTTCGCTCGAGATCGGCGCCTCGACCGAGACGGTCCAGGTGGACGCCAATGTCCCGTTGATCAACACCGTGTCCTCCGAACAGATCAACTCGTTTGAAGCCATCAAAGTGCGCGAACTCCCGCTGGCCCGGCGGAATTTCTCGAACCTGTTGAGTCTTGGCACCGGTGTTGTTTCAACGGGTGACAGTGTCCGTATGAACGGCGTTGGCAAGAATGGCGTCGCGTTCTCCGTGGACGGAACGGACGCGGGGGGCAATCCGGAGGGCCGGGCCTCGTCAGGTTTTGGCCGGCCGAATCTGATCGACATCATGAGCATTGAGGCGATTCAGGAAGTGGATACGGTGAAGGGGGTGCCGTCCGCGGAGTACGGAAACATCGTCGGCGGGCAGGTGAATCTGCTGAGCCGGTCCGGCACCAATCAGTGGCATGGCAGCCTGTTCGAGAATTTCCAGGCCGAAGAGTTGAATGCCCGTAATCAGTTGCTGGCCAGCAAGCCCGGATCGACGTTCAATCAGTTTGGCGGCTCGATTGGTGGTCCGATTGTAAAGAACAAGTTGTTCATCTTTGGCGTCTATGAGGGCTACCGGGATCGCGCGTTCACGGTCGTACAGGAAAACGTCCCCACGCCCCGCCTGCGCAACGACATGCTAGCCGGACTACCCGCCTACCGGCAACTGCTGGACTTCGTACCGCTGCCCAACCAACCCTACGCAGCCACCGCCGATGTCGGGCTGTATCGCGATCCCCGGAGCTCTGTCCGCAACGATAACCACGCCGATATCCGTTCCGATCTTAGGATCGGCCAGATGAGCAATCTGGCTTTCTCTTATAGCCGCGGGCGCCCGACGCAATTGGTTCCGCGCAGCTACATCAATGGAAGCAATGATCGCGAGTTCTTGGTCTGGAACGAGCGGGGCACGCTCGCCTACACCACCGGCGGCGCCACCTGGACCTCCGAAAGCCGCTTCGGCTACAACCTGGCCGACACCGGACGCTACGATCGATTCTTCTTCGAACAGAAGGACCCCAGCGGCAAGCCCGAGGTTCTGCCCTTCGGCCGCAGCGTCTTTCGCATTGCCACGAACCTGGGCTGGAATTCGCCCGACCACGAGTACTACATGCTCGAAGGCCGCACCGTGAATTTCGATCAGAAGATTGCGCTGCAACGCGGCAAGCACGGCCTGAAATTCGGCTTCAGCTATCGCAGCGACTGCTGCCAGAAGACGAATCCCGAAGCGCCGCTGATCAGCTACACCAGCCGCGCCGATCTGATCGCCAACATCCCCACCGAGGTGGCTCCCGTGTTCGGCAATGGCGAGTTCCGGGGCGTACAACGAAGCCTGGGCTTTTTCGCTCAGGACGATTGGCGGATTCGTCCGAATCTGACGCTGAATCTCGGCCTGCGCTACGACTCATTTGGGAACTTCGTGCCCAAGGCGAAGGAAACGGCCAAGGAAACCGGACTGTACAACCCCGATGGCCTCCTGGACCCGAACACCTTTGCGGTGGGTCCGCTGCGCGATCGCAACAACCCGGTGCAGGCCGACCGGTGGGCCAACCTCGGCCCGCGGATCGGCTTCAGCTATGACCCGCAGAGCAACGGCAAGATGGCGATCCGGGGAGGCTTCGGCATCCTGTTCAGCAGCCAGGTCACCGGCGCGTTGCAAGCCGCCGTACAACCCGGTCCCAACACGCCGTTTCGCATCCGGTTCAGCCGCGCCGATTCCCAACGCCTCGGCCTGAAGTGGGGCACTTTCGCCGATGACATCGCTGTAGCGCTAGCCGCAGACTCCGCTGCGCGTGGTGTCACCAATATCTTCTCGATCTACAATCCCCAGCTGCAGAACCCTTACAGCATGCACTTTAACTTGGGCTTTCAGCGGGCGATCACGAACACCCTGGCGCTCGAGACCGCCTTTGTCGGCACCCGGGGCGTAAAGTTCCTGATGCACCGCTGGGCCAACAATCCCGACCGGATCACGGGCCTGCGTCCAAATCCGCTGCTCAACGTGAATTACTACGTGGACAACACGCAGCAGTCTATCTTCACGTCGTGGCAGACCTCTCTCCGCAAGCGTTTTTCGCATGGACTGACGGGCAGCATCAACTACACCTGGGGCAGGGGCCTTTCCACCGCCGGCGGTGACATCGGCGCCTACTACCAGGGCGACGGGGACGCGCGCACTCAGGAGTTCAATTTCCCGAAGGCCGATCGCGGACCGAACACCGGGGATATCAAGAGCTACTTCAACGCCGAAGGAGTGTACGAGGTGCCACAACCCTACAAGGCGGGCCGGCTAGCCCGATCGATTTTCGGCGGGTGGCAGCTTTCGGGCATTCTGATGGCGCGTACGGGCGAGCCGGTTACGTTGTCGCAAACCGGCGCCCTGCAGATCAACCGTCCGGATTATGTGGGCGGGCAGGTCTATCTCGACGACTACCGTGATACGCTCCAGTATTTGAACCGGTCGGCGTTTGCACTGGTGCCGTTGGGCGCCGTCTCCCGGGCGCCGATTCGCCCTGGCAATGTCGGGAACGGCGCCATCCGCGCTCCCGGACTGGTGAATCTGGATTTCTCCATCGGCAAGAGCATCGCGATCACGGAGTCCGCCAAGATCCAGATCCGCGCTGACATGTTCAATGCGTTGAACCATACCAACCTGACCGGCCTCCGCACGAGCCTGAACGACGCCTTCTTCGGACGGCTCTTGGGCACGGCGGGCGCCCGGATTGTGCAGTTGAACACCCGCTTTAGCTGGTAGAAGCGGCTTATCGCTTTCGCAAGGCGCTCCGCGGAATGAGGAGCGCCATGGATCCCCGGGCCGTGACGACCTCATACTTACCCTGGAAAGCGATGAGGAGATGGGCGGCCCACTCTTCGAGGCCATGTTCCGTCATCAGGTACTGCACCATATCGGTGGTGGCCATTTCGAGGGCGCGGTCCAGGGAACTTTGGAATTCGGGCTGGGAGCCGATGCTGATGATGGCGTCGGCGGTTTCAACCCGGGGGCCAGTGAGCTTAAGGCCTTTGCGGACGGTGACAGAGAACTCCACGTCCATGGAGGTTTCGACGCCGTTGCCGGTGGGCTCGCCATCGCCTTGCAGGGCGTGGCCGTCGCCGAGGAAGAGCAGGGCGCCGGGGTGGTAGACGGGGAGTAGAACGGTGGCTCCTTCGCCGATGCGGTTGTAGTCGATGTTGCCGCCGTAGGGGCCGGAGGGGCTGGAGGTGGGGGCCCAGTCGCCGGCCGCCGCTACGCCGACGCAGCCGAGCATGGGCTTGGCGGGAAACTCCATGAGGATGGCTTTGCTGCCGGGCTCACGAAGGCGCACCAGGCCTTTTTCACGGTCAAGGTCCCAGGGAACGTAGTGGGCGTAGCCCTTACGGACGAGGTCGCGTTTGTAGATGGGCGGATAGGTTTTTTCGATGTACTCGGGGGTCATGGCGAAGAGGCCGAGGCGGTAGCCGGAGTAGCCCCAGTCGCGATTGAGGCGGACCTTGTGGAAATGGATGGCGACGGCGTCGCCGGGTTCGGCGCCTTCGATGTAGAAGGGCCCGGTGAGGGGGTTGGGGGCGTCGGCGACCTCCTGGCTCTTTTCGTCCTTGCCGCTGGAATCGACAGTACGGGTGGCGACGCGTTCGCCGGAGCGGATTTTCTGCTTGACGGGGTGTTTGTGGAAAAAGGTGCGGTAGTAGGTTTCCGCGCCTAACGGGAGAGTAAACGTGCAGAGCAGCACCAGGAGAATTCGCATACCGGGAGTATAGCGGGCGCTAAACGGCCGCGCCGAACATGGCGCCGACGCCGGCCGTTAAGGCCATGGCCGCCGCACCCCAGAACGTGACGCGGAAAGCGGCTTTGGCGACAGGCGCGCCGCCGGCGTAGGCGCCGAGGCCGCCGAGCAGGGCGAGGAAGAGGATGGAGGTGACAATGACAATCGGGATCAACGACTTCGCGGGCGCCACCAGCACCATGCCTAGCGGCATCGCGGCGCCGACGGCGAACGTGGCGGCCGAAGCCAGCGCCGCTTGCAGGGGGCGGGCCGTGGTGGTGTCGGAGATCCCCAGTTCGTCGCGGGAGTGCGCGCCCGGGGCGTCATGCACCATCAATTGCACTGCGACTTGCTGGGCGAGCGCTTCGTCCAGCCCGCGCTGGACATAAATCGCGGCCAGTTCATCGCGCTCCCACTCCGGGTTTGCCGCCAGCTCCGCGCGCTCGCGATTTAAATCGGCGCCTTCGGTATCCGCCTGCGAACTGACGGAGACGTACTCGCCGGCTGCCATCGACATGGCCCCGGCGACCAGGCCCGCCACGCCGGTCACCAGGATGTTGCTGCTGGCCGCGTGAGCGGCGGCGACACCCACCACCAAACTGGCCGTCGAGACAATCCCGTCGTTGGCTCCCAACACGGCGGCGCGCAGCCAGCCGATGCGATCCGTTCGATGCGTTTCCGAATGCCGAGGCCTCATGGATCGGGCCTCCCAGGGCCCTCCGAAAGTATACTGGTAGTCTCCCCCGCCCGCAGTTCCCCAACGTGCCGCCCCAACATGCCCACACCCAGTTCAGACGTCCCTTTCGTTCACCTGCATTGCCACACAGACTACTCCCTGCTCGACGGCGCTTGCGAGATTAAACAGCTCATGAAGCTGACCGCGGAGCTGGAGCAGCCGGCCGTGGCGATGACCGACCACGGCAACATGTTCGGTGCGGTGGAGTTCCACAATGCGGCCAAGGACAAAGGGATTCACCCGGTCTTCGGCTGCGAGGTTTACGTCAATCAGAACGGCCACAAGTCCCGCACGGAGAACGACCGGTACAACCATCTGGTGCTGCTCTGCGAGAACCAGGAAGGCTACCGGAATCTGATCAAGCTGGTCTCGACCGGGTACCTGGACGGCTTCTACTATAAGCCGCGCGTCGACAAGGATCTGCTGGCCCAGCACTCGAAGGGCATCATCTGCCTGAGCGCGTGTTTACGAGGCGATCTGAACGAGGCGCTGCTGGGCGATAAGTACGATAAAGCCCGGGAACTGGCCGCGACCTACACCGACATCTTCGGCAAGGACAACTTCTTTCTGGAGTTGCAGGACCACGGCCTTGAACAGGATAAGCGGCTGATTCCCGAGGTAGCCAAGCTGTCGGCCGAGATGGGCATTCCGCTCGTCGCGACCAACGATTCGCACTATCTGCGGAAAGACGACGCGCGGGCGCATGAGCTGTTCATGTGCATTTCGACGGGCAAGACCGTCTCCGATCCGAACCGGATGCACTGGGATCATCCGGCTTTCTACATGAAGTCGAAGGCCGAGATGGAGCAGCTCTTTGGAGACTACCCGAGCGCGCTGCGGAACCCCTACGAGATCGCCATGCGGTGCAAGGTCGCGCTCGAAAAGGTGAAGGAGCCGTTTCCAAAGTTCGACGTGCCGCCGGAGCACTCCATCGACAGCTACTTCGCCTACGTCTGCCGCGAGGGCTTTGAGAAGCGGCGGCCGCGCCTCGAATACATGCGCGAGAAGGGCACGCTGCGGCAGCCGATGGAAGCGTACAAGGAGCGCCTCGATCGCGAGATCAAGATGATCCAGCAGATGAAGTTTTCAGGCTACTTCCTGATCGTGTGGGACTTCATTCGCTACGCCCGGCAGTCCAATATTCCAGTGGGTCCAGGACGCGGCTCAGCCGCCGGTTCGCTGGTTTCCTATGCGATGGAGATCACCGACATTGACCCGCTGCAGTATGGCCTGCTGTTCGAACGGTTCCTGAATCCGGAACGCATTTCGATGCCCGATATCGATACGGACTTTGAGCCGCGCGGGCGGGGCAAGGTGATTCAGTACGTCACCGAGAAGTACGGCCGGGAGCAGGTGGCGCAGATCATCACGTTCGGAACGCTGGGTTCGAAGGCGGCAATCAAGGACGTCGGCCGCGTGCTCGATATGACCTTCGCCGAAGTCGACAAGCTGACCAAGCTGGTGCCGCCGACGCTGAACATCAAGCTGAAGGATGCGTTCGCCCAGGAGCCGGGGTTCGATGCCGCGGCCAAGGCCGATCCGCGCGTGAAGGAAGTAATGGAAGTGGCGCTGCGCCTGGAAGGTATGGCGCGGAACGCTTCGGTGCACGCGGCCGGCGTCGTCATCTCGCCGCAACCGCTCCGTGAGCTCGTCCCGCTGTACAAGACGAACAAAGACGAAATTGTGACGCAGTATGACATGTCGGGCTTGGAGAAGCTCGGCCTGTTGAAGATGGACTTCCTGGGTCTGACCACGCTCACGATTGTCGAAGATGCGTTGACGCTCATCAAGTCGAACCGCGGCGTGAAGCTGGTGATGGAAGACATCCCGCTTGACGACCAGAAGACGTACGAGGAGATCTTCTGGAAGGGGCGGACCTCCGGCGTTTTTCAGTTTGAATCTTCGGGCATGCAGGACATTCTGCGGCGGTCGAAGCCGGAACGGATTGAGGATCTTTGCGCGCTGAACGCGCTGTACCGGCCGGGCCCGATTCAGGGCGGCATGATCGACGATTTCATCGCGCGGAAACACGGGAAGAAAGAAGTCGTCTTCGACTTCGCGGAGTTGGAGCCGCTGCTGGGCGAGACGTATGGCGTCATCGTTTACCAGGAGCAGGTGATGCAGATTTCGAACGTCATCGCCGGCTACAGCCTGGGTGAAGCCGACCTGCTGCGGCGCGCCATGGGCAAGAAAGAGGCCGCGGCGATGGCCGAGCAGAAGCAGCGGTTTCTATCGGGCTCCGGTAAATTGGGCCACAACGCAAAGAAGGCCGATAAGCTTTTCGACCTGATGGCGCAGTTCGCGGGCTACGGCTTCAACAAGTCGCACTCGGCGGCGTATGCCTATCTGGCCTATGTGACGGCGTATCTGAAGGCGCACTACACGATTGAGTTCATGTCGGCGCTGCTGACGTCGGAAACGGGGAACACGGATAAGGTCGTCAAGTACATCAACGAGTGCAAGGACATGGGCATCAAGGTGCTGCCGCCCGATGTTGCTTCGTCGCTGTTGAGCTTTGCGCCGGACGGCGAGGCCATCCGCTTTGGGCTGGGGGCGATTAAGAATCTGGGCCAGGGCGCGGTGGAGTCGATCCTGGCGGCGCGGAAGGAAGTGGGCAAATTCCGCACGTTCTTCGGCTTTTGCGAGAGCGTCGACGTGGGCGCGGTGAACAAGCGGGCGATTGAATCGTTGATCAAGGCCGGGGCGATGGATAGCCTGGAAGGCACGCGCAGCCAGTTGACCGCGATGATCGATCGCGCGATGGAACATGCGCAGCGGGTGAAAAAGGACAAGGAGAGCGGGCAGGTGGGTCTGTTCGCCGACCTGTTCGGCGGGCCGGCCGAAGACGCTCCGGACGAGCCGTTGCCCAAGGTGAAGGACTGGACGCAAACCGAAAAGCTGCAGGGCGAGAAGGAGATGATCGGCTTCTACGTCACCGGCCATCCGCTGGACGCGTTTGAAGAAAAGATCACCGAGCTGCGGACGCACGAGAGCGACGGGCTGGACGAATGCCAGAAGGGTGAGGAGGTGCGGCTCTGCGGCATTCTGACGAGTATTCAGCGGCGCCGGAATAAAGAAGGGAAGCTGTGGGCGGCGATGCGTCTCGAAGACCACAAGGGCAGCCTGGAAGCAATGTGCTTCAACAGCAAGATTGAAGAACTCAACCAGCATCTGACCGACGACAACCCCGTGATGGCTGTGTGTAAGGTGATGCCGGAGGAGGGTTCGGCGCCGAAGGTCAGCATTCAGGAGATTGTGCCGCTGGCGAATGCGTTGGTAAAGTTGCCGAGCATTATCGCCATCCGCGTGCGCATCCGCGATGGCAACGGCGACGAGGCGGCAACGGAGCTGCGGGAGCTGTTCAGCCGGAAGCCCGGGAACGCGCAGGTCCGGCTGAAGCTGGAGAAGCCGCGGGACTTTATCGCCATGATCGACGTGCCGGTGAAGGTGCGGCCCGACCGGGAGTTCAAAGCCGAAATCGAAAGGATCTGCGGCGGCGACGCATTTGAGGTACTCGAGCCGCAGGACTCCGAACCGTACCCTATCGTGGGCGGTCGAGTGCAGACGAGGGCACTCGAGTATCACGTCACGGACCATTGCAACCTTCGCTGTGACCATTGCTGCTCGTACTCGCCGATCTTGAAAAAGTGGTGCGCGGACCCGTTGCAGTTTGAAGAGGATCTGCTGCTGGTGCGCCGCGTGGTCGAGCCGCAGTTTGTGAAGATTGTCGGCGGCGAACCGCTGCTGCATCCGGAGTTGGAGACGCTGCTGACGATTGGTCATCGGCTGCAAGTGGGGCCACGGATTCAATTGACGACGAATGCGCTGTTGATTGAGAAGCTGTCGGCGAAAAGCTGGGACTGCATTCAGATGATCTCGGTCTCGCTGTACCCGGAGCCGGCGCTGCCGAAGCCGTTGATCCGGTACATCGCCAAGCAGGCGGCGGCGCGGGGTATCGAAGTGAGCTGGAAGATGCAGGATAAGTTCACCTGCCTGGACCGGACAGCACGGGCCACCGAGGAGGAGGCGACGGCGACGTTCGCCGATTGCTGGATTCGGCATCGCTGCAATACGATCAAGAACGGCCGGTTCTACTCCTGCACGCGGCCGCAGTACGTGCAGAAGTTTGCGATTGATGGCCCGCGGTTTGCGGAAGACGGGGTGCCGGTGGACGATCCGGATGCGGCGGCTCTGGCGCGGCGGATTCAGGCCCATTTGACGCAGAGTGAGCCGCTGCATTCGTGCTTTCTCTGCAACGGGGGCCAGGCGCATTTGGAGACGCACCGGCAGCTGAGCCCGGTGGCGATTCGCGGCAAGCGAGAGACGCTCATCAACCTCACTGCATGACCCTTCGCGACACGCTGACGCAGGCATTGGCGGCCACCGAGGCGGTGGCCGTGAGCGGGGGCCTGGACTCCTGGGTGCTCGTGCGGCTGCTGCAGGAGTTGGGCCGGCCGGCGCGCGGCTATACGGTGGCGACCGGCATCGCGGGCTACTGCGAACGGGAGCGGACGCAGGCGTTGGCGGAACAGTTCGGCGTGCCGTTGACGGTGTTCGAGCGGCCGGATCTGGAGGCTGCGTTGCCGCGCTTTTTGGCCGTGACGCGGACGCCGATCTACAACCTGCATCCGGTTTCGAAACTGCTGTTGGCCGAGGCGCTGCGGGACGCGGGCGTGGCGGAGGTGATGGGCGGGGACGCGGCGGACCAGATCTTCCGCGGCGAATCCAGTTGCGACCTGCTGCCATTGACGCTGGCGTGTTTTGCGTTCGCGGGGGTGCGGCTGCATCTGCCGTTTCAAGCGGTGACCGTGACGACGCCGGACCCGGAGAAGCGGGCGCTGCGGGAGTTGGCGGCGGAGCTGGGGCTGCCGGCGATTCCGAAGCGGCCGACGCTGGTGCCCGGGCCGGACATTCTCGAACGGACTCGGCAGGAGCTCGCGCTATGTGCGGCATTGCCGGGGTAATCGGTCCGCGCGGCGACGCGGCGTTGGCTGCGGAGCTCGCAGCCCGGCTGCGGCATCGGGGGCCGGACGGGTCAGGAACGCTGGTGACGGAACGGGCCACGCTGGTGCAGACGCGCCTCGCGCTGGTGGATCCGCGGCGGCATGCGCTGCCGCTGTCCGATGGGCGGTTTACGCTGTTGTTCAACGGCGAAGTGTATAACCATCGGGAGTTGCGGCAGGAGCTGGCGGGGTATCCGTTTGCGACCGAGACGGATACGGAGGTGGTCTTCGCCGCGCTGTTGCGCTGGGGGCCACGGGCGCTCTCGCGGTTGGAAGGGATGTTCGCGTTATTCTTGTGGGACGAGGCGACGGGGGAGTATCTCGGAGCCGTGGACCCGTTGGGGGTGAAGCCGTTCGTCTATCACGAGGGGCCGGAAGGGCTCGCCTTTTGCTCGGAGGCGGCGCCGTTGCTGGAGGCGGGGGTGGTGCCGTTCCGGCCTTGCGAGGAGGGCGTGGTGGAGCATCTCACGGCGCCTTATTTTGCGCTCTCGCCGTTTGCGAATTTGCAGCGGCTGCCCGGGGGCCACTATCTGACGGCGCGGGGCTTAACGGCGTACCGCTGCGCGACGCGAAACGAGGACTTGTTGGGGGCGCTGCGGCGGTCGGTGCGGGCGAGTACCCCTGCGGGGCTGTTTCTTTCGGGGGGCGTGGATTCGAGCCTTCTGGCGGCGTTGGCGGAACCGGGGCTGCCGGCTTACACGATCGACTACGGCGCGATGGACTACTCCGATTCGCTAATAGTGAAGAGTGACGATGTGCCGTTCGCGAAGCAGGCGGCGGAGGCGACGGGGCAAGCGTTGACGCTGGTTTCGCCGGCCAACTACGAAGCGGAGTTGCGGCGGACGCTGTGGGCAAACGACCAGATCGCGGCCTGGGAGCAGGAGGTCTCGCAGAATCTGCTGGCGGAGGCGGCGGCACCGCACTGCAAGGCCGTGCTCGTCGGCGACGCGGCGGACGAGACGCACTACGGCTACGGGTTTTTGCTCGATCCGGCGCGGATCGTCTCCCCGCGGCCGTTGATCGATTTCTTTGGCCATCTGCCGCTGCGGAAGATGGATGCCGCGGCACACTTCACGGAGAAGTATCGGGCCGAAGCCGAGGCGGCGGGACACAGTTGGGCGACGCCGGGCGGACAGTTGCGCGCGATTTCGTACCTGATTCGCCAGCGATGGCTGACGCGGCTGCTTCATAACGGCGATATCCAGTTGATGGCGCATTCCGTGGAGGGCCGGGTGCCGTTTGCAGACCCGACGGTGCTCGCGTTGGCCGATGCGGCCGCGCCGGAGGAGGCGCTGGGGAAGCGGCTACTACGGACCGCCGCGGCCGAAGTGCTGCCGGAGGCGATTGCGTGGCGGCCGAAGTCCGCTTTGACGAAGAACCTGGCCGGGCGGGAGACGGTTCATCGGTTGTTCCGGGCGGCGTGGTCGGAGCGGGGGGAGTTGCTGGCGCCGTATGTCGACGCGGATTTCGTCGAGGCCATGGGCCCGCCGCGGGACGACCGGGAGACGGGCCTGCAGTTTCGTTTGCTGGCGACATTGACCTGGTTTACGCGTTGGGAAGGTATATGAGAGTCGCGTTCGCACTGATTCCGGAGAAGGGGCACGTGAACCCGTACGTTGGGCCGGCGCAGGCGCTGCAGGAGATGGGGCACGAGGTCGTAGTGGGTGCGCCGGGCGATATTGGCGCGCAGTGCGCGGCGGCGGGGCTGCCCTTTGCGATGTTGCCGGGCAGTTCGGACCGGCCGACGCACGGGGCGGAGTTGGTGGCGCTGATTCAGGATCGGGAGCGGTTGGCGACTTGGATCGGGCAGTTGCTGCTGGACAACCCGGACGAGCAGGTGGTGCAGTTGCGGGCTTGGTATCAGAGGATGGACGTGGTGGTGGTGGACCCGCTCTACTACGCGGCGTCGCTGGCGGCGGAGGCGGAGGGGTTGCCGTGGGCGGCGGTCTCCAATTCGTTGAACCCTGTGATTCCGGAGGATCTCGACAGCGATCTGCTGCGGACGGTGCGGAAGTTGCAGCGGCCACCGGGAAGGTATTCCGGCTGCGACCGGCTTTCGCCGCACTTAAACATCGCGTTTACCACCGAGGCGCTATGCGGACCGGTGGAGGGCGTTCACCTGGTGGGCCCTTCGTTTCCGCTACGGAGCCGGGGCGACGAGGCGGCGCTGCGGCCGCTGCCGGAGGGGCGGCCGGTGATCTACGCTTCCTTTGGCAGCCAGATCTACCATTGGCCGGAACTGTTCGCGAAGCTTGCGGCGGCGAACCCGGGAGCAGAGTTGGTGCTCTCGGTGGGCGACCTGCCGGGGCCGTTTCCCGGGTGCCATGTGTATCGCTACGCGCCGCAACTGGAATTGCTGTGGCGGGCGCGGGTGTTTGTGACGCATGGCGGGGCCAATTCTTTTATGGAAGCGATTGCGGCGAATGTGCCGATGCTGATCTCGCCTATGTGCAACGACCAGTTTCACCAAGCGTACTTTACGAAACGAAGCCAAATCGGGTTGGTGACGGATTTGCGCACGGCGACGGTGGAGGAGATTCGCCGGGACCTCGTGTCGCTGATGGGGGATGGGCCGGAGCGGGCGGCGATGGCGCGACTCTCGGCGACGTATCAGGTGGACGGGGCGCGGGCGGCGGCGCGGCTGATCGACGGGTTAGCGCTGTGATCCCGATCGGCATCACAGCGCGGAACGAGGCGAAAAACATTCGGGCTTTGCTGGCTTCGCTGCGAGTGGCCGTCGCGCGGGCCGAGGCCGCCTGCGGCCTCCGGTTTGAGCTCCATGTTCTGTTGAACGATAACGAGGATCATACGGTGTCGTTACTTCGAGATCAGCGGGATCTCACGATTTGGCAGACCTACGGGGGCATCGTGGAGGCGCAGCGGGCGCTGGTGGAGGCGCGGCCCGGGGCTCCGTGGATTCTCTTCACCGACGCGGATATTCTGATCCATCCCGATACGGTGACCGAACTCAGCCGGGCGATGCGGGACCATCCGGACGTGGAGATCGCCTCCGCCGAGAAGTATCCGCTGCCGCCCCGGCGGCGGACGCTGTTGGCCCGAGCGCTGTACTATTTCAACCTGCGCGAGGGTTACCAGACCAAGCGTCTCTACTGCAATGGCCAGTGCTTCGCCATCCGGTGTTGGGACATTCCAAAGCCGTCCGGCTTGCGGTGGAACCCGGCCGCGGACAATCCGTTTCTCCACCTCGCCGCGGGCATCCGCTGCGACGACATCTTCCTCTCGCTGGGCCGGGCGCCGGAGGCACTGCTCTGCACGCCAGCGGGTATTCAGTACCGGCCGCCGGAGACGCTGCAGGGCATGTTCCGGAAGTATCAGCGGATGCGGCTGGAGCTGGAGCGGATGGCGTATTTCTTTCCGCGCGAGAGGCCGCGGGGCCGGCGGCTGGACCGGACGTTGCTGCGGCAGGCGCCGTGGCGGGAGCAAGCGCTCTATGGCGTGTTCCAGGCCGCCCTGCTGCTGTGCAAAGGGGCCTACTGGGCGCAGCGCGTCTACTATTCCCGATGGGCGAAAGCGCCGTGCCCTACCTGGCGCCCCGTTGAGGAGACGAAGGAGCCGCTCGCTTGATCGTTTATCAACATCCCTGGCTGCAGGGATTAGAAATCTGGCACGGGTTGGCGCGGCACACGACGCTTTACCAGTTGCGGGACGATAAGCCGGCTTACTACGCAGGACTGGCAGAGTTTTTGACCCGGCTGCACGCCGGCGTGGCGGAGAACGCGGAGGGGGAGTCGCTCAGCCATGCGGCTGGATTCACGGAACTGTTGATCGCCGGGGGCGAGGCCGCACCGCTCGCCTTCCCGCACCGGCTGCTACCGCCGGACCCGTTCTGCGCCCGGCGCGGGGCGGAGGCGATTTGGGCGGAGTTCGGCTGGCGGCGGCCGGTGGCGATTGACCTGGGGCAGACGCAGTTGAAGCTGATTACGCCATCAACTTCGCTCGTGTTTCCGAGGCGGCTGCCTTATGGCCGGGCGTCGCTGCCGGAGGCGGATGGGCGGGAGCGGCTGCGGGCTTTCGTGGGCGAGGCGCTGGCGGCGGCGGGTCCGCATGATGGGGTGGTGTTGGGATTGCCGAACCGGATCAGCGCGGAAGGGGTGGCGGAGTCGTCGACGTATCCGGGGCTGTACGGGCCGGTGGAGGATGTGTTCGGGCGTATGGATTGGGTGGTGGTAAACGATGCGGTGCTGACAGCGCGGGGATATCCACCGTCGGACGGTACGAAGCGGCTGGTGATGACGATGGGCTTCGGAGTGGGAGCGGCTTTATGGCACGGGTGACCCTTTGTTTATCACCCCATTTGGATGACGGGGTGCTCTCCTGCGCTTCGCTGCTCTCGCAGGTGGAGCGGCCAGTGATCGCGACGTTCTATTCCTCCGGCGACCGGCTCTATTTCGCCCGCCGCGCTGAGGACAAGGAGGCCTGCCGGCGGCTGGGGGCGGAGTGCCGGCACATGGGCTTGCCCGACGATCGCTTCCGCAGCTTCGTCGAGATTGTGAGCGGGCCACCGCAAGCTACGAAACGAAGCCAACGGGCGCTGGCGGGTTTATTGGAGGAGTTGGACCCGGAACTGGTGTTGGCGCCGATGGGGGTGGGCCATCATGTGGACCATCGGGAGCTGCGCGAGGCGGCGACGGCGCTGGTGCCGGCGGAGCGGTTGCTTTACTACGAAGACCGGCCCTATGCCTTCGTCCGTGGCCAAGTGGAATTCACCTTGGGCTTGCAGCCGGAGCCGGATTGGCGCAGCTATTTCGCGGCGCACTACGTGAAGACCTATCTGGGTTCTTTTCCCCAGGAAACCGTAAAGGCGGCCTTTGGGGCCGCCCTTCCGTTTCCTGGTTTAACTTGCGTCCGGCAGTATCCGCCGCCGGATCTGGAGCCGTTGCGGGCTTATGCGACGCAACTGCCGGATCTGTTTGCGTCTCCGGCCGCGATGCGGAAGTGCTACGCTGCGCGGCCGGAGTGCTACTGGGCTAGAAAGCCAGCTTGAGCGCAAATTGAATCACGCGCCAGCTTTCGCCGTTCTGATTCGTCGTCGAGGAACTAGCCGTCGAAAGCGAAACGCAGCAGGCTTGGGCGAACACGTTTGAGTTAATGGCCGGGCTGCCTACGGAGGCATCGCGCGGGTTGCGGAAGTTGGCGTGGTTCAGGGCGTTGAACATCTCCGTGCGGAAGGTCAGGCGCACCCGCTCGGAGAGCTGGAAGCCCTTCGAGATGCCGAGGTCGACGTTCCAATACGACGGGCCCTGGAACAGGTTGCGGCCGAAGCCGAGTTCACCGGGACCGGGGTTGACGAACATGCTGGCGTCCTGGAAGAAGACCGGGCCAATGACGCCGGGCTTGTTCTGCAGTTGGGGCCGGGGCAGTTCCGTGACGCCGGGGGCGAGCGCGGCGCGGCTTTGGGCCGTGCCGTTGGCGGTGAGGAAGCCGGAGCGGATGGTGAACGGTTCGCCGGATTGATAGGTGTAGATGGTGTTGAGGCTCCATCCGCCGATGACGGCGTTCACGGCGCGGTTGGCGTTGCGGAAGAGGCTCTTGCCGCGGCCGAACGGCATCTCGTAGATACCGCTGAAGTTGAGAACGTGCCGTTGGTCGAAGTCGCTGCGGGCCCGCTCGTTCTGGTAGTTACGGCCGTCGGCGGGGGTGCGGGCGGCGGTGGCGGTGAGGCCGCCGCCGGAGGTGGCCGCGACGGGGTCCACGGATAGGTTATCGATGGACTTGGAAAGCGTGTAGCCGCCGCTGAACAGGAGGCCGGCGGTGTCGAAGCGCTTGCGGAGGGTCATCTGCAAGCCGTGATAGATGGAGTCGGCGCCGTTATCGAGCAGGAGGATCTGGGCGAACTGCTGATTGGGGCGGAGCCGGGCGCCGAGGGTATTCTGCTCGAGGCGGAGGGCCATGTTGCCGGCCGCGTTTTGGACGGGGCTGAGGTCCGAGACGGAGGCCGTGGAGTTGGCGAAGGCGCTGGTCATGATGCCTTGCTGGATGAGCGGAACAGCGTTGGCGCCGGCGCAGGGGGAGCCGTTGGCTAGGGTGCCGTCAGCGCGGCAGCCGTTGCCGAGGCCGATGTTCCGCTGCATGGCGAGGAAGCTGGGCAGGATGGGCCGGGCGTCGATCTGGTTGACGTCCCAACTGCGGTAGAGCCGGGTGCCGCGGCGACCGACATAGCCGACGCTGCCGATGTAGCCTTTGCCGAGGTCCTGTTGGACGGTGAAGTTCCACATGTGGACGGTGGGCAGCTTCAGATTCGGGTCGAAAATGCGAGCCGGCGGCGCCGTGTTCTGGGTGGCCAGGGGCGGGGTGAGTTGGCTCGAGGGCTTGGCCGAGGGCGGGGCGAGCTGCGTGGGCAGGTCGCTAAGCCGGACGTTAGGCGCGGTCTGGCAGCCGGGGGTGGTGGCGCCGCCGATGGTGGAGGTGCAACGGTAGATCTGGCCGGGTACGGCGGAGGCGACCGAGGTGACCTGGAAGGTGGCGATAGGATCGAAGGCCATGGTGTAGCCGGTGCGGATGACCATCTTGCCGGAGTTGCCGGGCGACCACGTCAGCGCGGCGCGGGGCGCGAGGGCCCCGGCGTTCCAATTCTTGTACCAGCGGTCAGCCTGGACGAAGGTTACTAGGCCCTGGCTGCCGTCGATGTTCTTGTCCGGAACGTAGGTTCGGCCGCCCGCTTCGCGGGGCGGCGGGTTGAGTTCCCAACGGACGCCGTAGGAGAACGAGAGATTCTTGCGGATCTTCCAATCGTCCTGGGCGAAGAAGTTGAACTGCTTGGTGCGCTGGCCCTGGGCCCAGAGGGTGACTTGGTTGTCGCCGGTCTGGAAGGGGAGGAAGGTATCGCTGCGGAGGTCGCCGATGAAGTTGTGGGAGATCTGCGCGGGGATGCCGAGCAGGTCGTTGACCATGCCTTGGAGGCGGTTGAGGTCGTTGGAGGCGATACCCGGTGCGGTGGCGGTGGCCAGTGCCGGGAAGTTGAAGCCGGCGGGCGGGCGCACGGTGCGCGAGAGAGAGATGGCCGGGGTGAGCGAGACGCCGCCGACGTCGCCGCGGCGATCGTTGTGTTGGTAGATCCGGATGTTGCCGCCGAACTTCATGACGTGGGCGCCGGTGATGTAGGTGAGGTTGTTGATGATTTGATAAGTATTGACGGCGCGCTGGGTGCGGGGCGAAGCGGTGAAGTCGACGTCCGAATTGTTGAAGGAGAAGCGCGGCGTATTCGGGAAGAGCGGATTGGCTTCGCCCTGGGTGAAGAGGAAGTCAAAGCGCGAATAACCGACCGTGAACTCGTTGACGAGGCGGGGGGTGACGACGCTGCGGAGGCCGACGGCGGCGTTATAAGCCGGGCGGAAGACCTCGCCGCGGGCGGGGAAGCCGGGGAGGACCTGGGGACGGCCGTTGAGGGGGTCGCCGCCGAGGGTGTTCTGTTCGGCGCCGAGGATGCGGCCGAAGAGGTTGTGCTTGTCGTTGATGACGTGGTCGATGCGGCCGAGGTACTGCGGGCCGCGGACCTGGAAAGGCGAGTTCCAGGCGAAGTTGCCGGTGTTGAGGCCGTCGCCGGAGGAGTACTGGTTGGGGGCCGGGTAGGCGCCGAGGACGCCGCGGACGGCGGGGTCGATGCCGCGGCGGAGGGGATCGTTCTGGAAGATGTTAAAGCTGGCGACGCAGTTGGCATCGGTGGGGCTGGCGCACTCGCGGACGCCGGGGGCGAGGTTGCCGGTGGCGCGGTCGACGAGGATGGGGGTGTTCTGCGTGATGCGCTGGCCGTTGACGGTGAAGGGGTTGCGCTGGTCGACGACGAAGTAGCGGAAGACGCCGGTGAGGGCGATTTGGTTATACAGGTCGACGGACTCGCCAAACGCTTTGTCGATGGGATCGGCGAAGTTCACCTGCTGGCCTTGCCAGGAGCCGAAGAAGAAGGTCTTGTTGCGGCGGATGGGGCCGCCGAGTTCGACGCCGTACTGGTTGAGCTTGATGATGGGTTTTTCGAGGCCTTGGGCGTTGGCGTAGAATTCGTTCGAGTTGAGCGCGGTGTTGCGGAAGAAGTGGAAGGCGGTGCCGTGGAACTGGTTGGTGCCGCCGCGCGTGGCGACCGAGATGTTAGCACCGGAGTTGCGGCCCTCTTCGGCGGAGGGGTTTGAGGTGGTGACCTTGAACTCCTGGACGTTGTCCGGATTGAGGCGGAAGATGTTGTTGACGGGGTTGGGATTGGTGCTTTCGTTGGCTTCGATGCCGTCGATGGTGACGTTGACCGCGCCAGTGCGGGAGCCGTTAACGCTGACCGTGCCGCCGGAGCGCTGCACGACGCCGGGTTCGTAGATCAACAGGTTGAGCGGGTTGCGGCCGTTGAGGGGCAGCGCTTCGATGGCTTTTCGCTCGATCACGTTGCCAATGGTAGCGCCGGTGGTTTGAAGGATTTCGGCGGTGGCCTCTACTTGGATCGTTTCGGCGGCGGAGCCGATTTCGAGAGTGGCGTTGACGGTGGCCGGGGTGTTGATCTGGAGGACTATCTTCGAGAGCTGGAACTTCTTGAAACCGGTCTTTTCAACGAAGAGGCTGTAAGAACCGACCGGGATGGACGGAAAGGCGAATAGGCCAGCGTCCGTGGTCGCGAGGGTGTATTTCAGCCCGGTATCTTCATTAGTGGCGACGACCGTGGCGCCTGGAACGATGGCGCCGCTCGAATCAGAGACGGTGCCGGAGAATTGAGTGGTGGAGGTCTGGGCCAGGGCCGAGATCGAAAGCGCAAGCGAGAGCAGAACCGTGCGCAGGGGGAAGCGCCCCAATAAGCGATACATCTACTGAGTATATGACGAAGCGATTAATGCGACTCCTTCACGTCCATTAAGTTGCATACTTTTTGGCAGATCCCGGCGGCAGTAAGTCCAGGCCCGATCGACGGTTAGACCGGAGGTAGCGACCAGATGGGTTAATACGCTTTCATCTAGTAAGTGCAGTGATCGGGGAATCTGGCTGAGTTTCTTGTGGGTGGAGATAGCGCGAGCGTCCTCGATCCAACCGGGCCAGCGGTCTCCCGTGCGGACGCGCTCTTCGTAAATAGGGATAAAGGCTTGGAACGGCTGCTGATAGGGTGTGCCGGCTTGGATGAAAAGCCGGCCGCCGGGGGCGAGCCAGCGGCGGACGTTGGCGATGCCAGTGATGAGTTCGTCGCCGATGAGGAAGTGAAGGACGTTCGAAGCGTGGACGGCGTCGAGGCTGCCCGGGGGGAAGTCCAAATCCTGGGGGAAGTGGCCGGGGGAGAGATGGAGGCGGGGCCGATGGGCGGGCGGGGTGGCGGCTTCGAGAGCGGCGAGATGGGCGGGGTCGGCATCGTTGGCGTAGACGGTAGCCCCGGCGGCGAGGGCGGGGTGGGTCGCGACGCCGTAGGCGGCTCCGATGTCGAGTACGGGGCGTTGCGCCGTGGCGGCGAAGGCCACGAAGAGCTCGCTTAACTCGTTGAGAACGTTCGAGGTCCAGCCGGTGCGGTTGCGGGTCGGCTCGCGCCGGTGCCTCATCGCCAGGTAATCCGGGCAATGCGGCCTTTCGGCCCGACGGCCCAGCCGCGTTGGACGGCGTTGTAGCCTTCGGCGTTCACGGCTTGCCAGGTTTTGCCGCCATCGGTGGAGACGTCAGCGCCGTTGGTGCCGACGGCGACGACCGTGGTGCGGTCGAAGAAGACGGCTCCCGAGCGGTAGCCCCCCAGCCCGGGGATGGGTTGCCAGGCGGAGCCGTGGTCGGTGGTCAACGCGGCGATCTGCGTGGTTTGTTCGGGTTTGCGGTAGTCGCCGCCGACGGCGAGGGCGGTTCCGCCCGGGCCGAGCGCGAGGGAGAAGATTCCGGCGGAGGGCTCCTTCTGACGAAGCGGCGTTTCGGCGACGATCCAGGATTGGCCGCCATCGACGGAGCGGAAGACGCGTGCCAAGCCGGTGGCGAACCAGATTTCTTGTTTGCCGCGGACGACGAGGCAGGTGCCGCTGGCGGCGAAGCCGCCTTCACCGGGCAGCGCGGGCGGCGGGGTGCGCCGTTGCCACGTTTTCCCGCCGTCTGCGGTGGTTTCGATCACGAAACGGCCGTCGACGGGATCGCCCATCAGGACGCCCCGCTTTTCGTCCCAGAAGGCGATGGCGTCCCAGAAACCCTTGGCGGCGGCGTTGGTTCGGAGCAGCTCCCAGCTGGCTCCACTGTCGCTGGTGCGGTAAAGGCGGGACTTCTCGCCTTCGCCGGCGGCCAGCACGATGGCCCGTTGCGCGTTGAAGGCTTCCACGTCGCGGAAGTCGAGGGCTTCGGCGCCGGGGACGGGGCGTCGCTGCCACGTGGCCCCGTCGGTGGTGAGCAGGACGGTTCCGCCGGTTCCGCTGGCCCAGGCCACGCGGTGGTTCACCGCGGCCAGGCCGCGGAGGCTGGCGTCCACACCGCTTTTCTGCGGAACGAAGCCAAATTGGGCCGCCAACGGCAGCGCATGGACGAAGAGAAGGAGCAGTCGCACCCTTCTCAGGGTACCGAACCTATTCGACGGTTGCCTTCTGGACGCCGAGGCCCTGGCGGAGATAGTCAATGCCTTCGACCGTAATGGTGAAGCGGCTTTTGTCGTCGGCTAGCACGAGCCGCTTGTATTTCATGTACTCGCAGACGAACGTGGCGCCCTCGCGGGGCAGCCCCATACGTTTTTCCACTTCGATGATCGAAACGGCAAAGCCGACGATATTCCGTTTTTTATTCAGATAGAGCATGCCCAGAATCCGCAGGAGCAACGTCTCGTCGGCGAGCAATTCCGATTGAATTTCGGCCAGTTCGCTCGCGCTCTGCTGGACGATTTCCTGTTCTTCGGGGCTGGGCTCGGCGGCCGGATCGGGCTCCGGGGCGACGTCCGGCGATACGGGTTTTCGCATCCGGCTTAGAATCGCCGAAAGGTCGGATGACGTAGTGGACATAAGCTTGTATCGGCGGTTTGCGGCCAATCCCTTAGGTCCGCTATAGTGCAAGAGGTTTTACCATTCCAAGGAGCAAATCGCATGTCTGACGCCTCAGTTTCCGGCGCCGAATTTAAGCAGCAAATGCGCGACGGTCAGCCCAAGATGGGCTTATTTTTGAACTCGCATAGCCCGACCGTCGCCGAACAACTCGCCCACACCGGCTATGACTGGCTGCTGGTCGATTCCCAGCACGGCCCGATGGGCTTTGAGAAGCTTTCCGCCATGCTCTGCGCCATCGCGAGCGGCGGAGCCAAGTCGATGGTCCGCGTCGCCGGAGCCCACGACCGCGCCGGCATCCAGCAGGCGCTCGACCTGGGCGCCGATGGCATCCTGGTTCCCTATATCAACACGGCGGAGGAAGCCGCCCTCGCCATCAGCTGCGCGAAGTATCCGATGGCCGGCACGCGGTCGGTCTACTTCCCGCAGCGGAGCATGAACAAGGCGGGCCTGCTGGGCTACGCCGGCAGCGCGAATGACAATGTCATCGTGGCGCTGCAGGTGGAGACCGCGGCCTGCATCGAGAACATTGAAGCCATTGCCGCGCTGCCGGGAGTGGACATGCTGTTCCTCGGCCAGAACGACCTTTGCATGTCGATGGGCCTCTACGTGAAGTACGAGTTTCCCCACATGTACACTTCGCCGGAGCTGCTCGAAGCGACCAACAAGCTGATCGAGCACGCCAAGAAGAACAATGTGATTCTGGGGATCTTCCTCTTCGGCACCAGCCGCGTGGGCGAGTTCCTCGAGAAAGGCTTCAGCTTCTTCAGCGTCGGCAACGACCTGCACCATATTCTGACCCAAGCCGGCGCGCATATCGCGGCGCTTGAGGGCATCGCCACCTGGAAGCGGCGTCCGACCGCGCTGCTCTAAAGCTCTAAACCGGAGTCGGCTGCGGGGTCTATTCGAGATCCCGCGGCCTGCCCCGCTGAATTCTTCGCATCAGACTTTTCACTTTCGCGGGGTCGACATCGGCTCCCGATTCAAACTGCAGATCCGGCGTGCGCCGCAACTGTAGCCGCTCGGCGACCTGCATGCGCAGGAACGACCGCGCTCCGTTCAACGCTTCGAGCACCGTGGCCGTCTCGGTTCCCACGGGTACCGAGACCATGACCCGCGCCTTCTTCAAGTCGGGCGAGACGTGGACTTCGTTGACCATGACGCCTTCGACGCGCGGATCCGCGAGTTCGAAACCGATCATTTCGGTGAGTTCAATGCGAAGGGCTTCTGACACCCGTTGGGCCCGAATCAGCGGTTCCATAATCTTCTACTCAATCCACTCTACTCCGCTACTGACCAACGTGGCGCCGAGCAGCGCGGCGGCTTCGTCTTCGGCCTTCTGCAAAAGCCCTTCGGCGTAGACCCGGTCGTTGGCAATGGTCACGACGCCCACCAGCCCGTGGGTCAACGAATCGTGATGCCCGATTTCGGCTACCGCCACGTTGAAGTGGTCGCGCAGTCGGGCTTTTAGACTCCGAATGACGTTGCGCTTGTCTTTGATGGAGGTGGCGTAGTCGAGGTGCAGTTCCAAGTGGAGCACCCCGACCGCCGCCATGCTAGTTCAGCGAATCTTGAATCACCCGTTCCATCAGGAAGGCTTCGATGACGTCGCCCACCTTGATATCGTTGGTGCCCGAGATAGAGATACCGCACTCGTAGCCGTTGCTGACTTCCTTGGCGTCATCCTTGAAGCGTTTGAGCTGGCTGATCTTGCCGGTATGGACGGTTTCGCCATCCCGGACAATGCGAGCTTCCGAGTTGCGGGTGATGGTGCCGTCGGTGACGTAGCAGCCGGCGACATTGCCCACCTTGGTGATCCGGAAGATCTCGCGGACCTCCGCCTTGCCCTTGTAGATCTCTTTGTAGACCGGCGCCAACAGCCCGAGCATCGCCTTCTTGATCTCGTCGGTCACCTCATAGATGATCGAGTGGAAACGAACGTCGATGCGTTCCCGTTCGGCCACCGACGCGGCTGTCCGGTCCGGCTTCACGTTGAAGCCGATGATGATGGCGTTGGACGCGGAGGCCAACAGAACGTCGGCTTCCGAGATGGCGCCCACGCCCTGCCGCAGGATGCGGACCCGCACTTTGTCGGTCGAGAGCTTCTGCAGGGTTTCGGCCAACACTTCCGCCGTACCACCCACATCGGTCTTGATGATGATGTTGAGGTCTTTGGCGTCGGAGCCCGACTGCATCTGCATGTTAAGCGCTTCTAGGGAGATGCGCTGTTTGGCCTTGGCCATGGCGGCGTCGCGGGCTTTCGCTTCGCGGTACACCACGATCTGCTTGGCCTTGGCGGTATCGATGACGACCTGGAAGGCGTCGCCGACTTCGGGCAGGCTATCGAGACCGATAACTTCCACCGGGGTGGACGGCTGAGCTTCGCGGATGGGCGCGCCCTGATCGTCGAACATGGCGCGGACCTTGCCGAAAACCGCTCCGCAGAGGAAGAAGTCGCCGACTTTGAGCACGCCGTTCTGCACGAGGACAGTGGCCACCGGACCACGGCCGCGGTCGAGTTTCGCTTCGAGCACGTTGCCGACGGCCGGACGGGTGAGGTTGGCCTTGAGATTCTTGATTTCGGCAACGAGGAGAACGTTTTCGAGCAGCAGGTCGAGGTTGGTTTTCTGCTTGGCTGAAACCGGCACGACGATGGTATCGCCGCCCCACTCTTCCGCTTGCAGGCCGTGTTCCATCAACTGCCGTTTGATCGTTTCCGGGTTGGCGTCCGGCTTATCGATCTTGTTCATGGCGACGATGATGGGCACCCCGGCCGCTTTCGCATGGTCGATGGCTTCAATCGTCTGGGGCATCACGCCGTCGTCGGCGGCGACGACAAGGATGACGACGTCCGTCACCTTCGCGCCGCGGGACCGCATGCGGGTAAACGCTTCGTGGCCAGGGGTATCGATGAAGACGATCTTCTTACCGTGGATCTCCACCTGATAAGCGCCGATATGCTGAGTGATGCCGCCGGCTTCGCGGTCCGCCACGCGGGCGGAGCGGATGGCGTCGAGCAGCGAAGTTTTGCCGTGGTCGACGTGGCCCATAATGGTCACAACCGGCGCGCGGGTGATGAGGTCGGCCGGGTTTTCGGCCAACTCGACTTCGAAACTATTTTCTTCTTCGTAGGAGACGTGGCTGGTGCTGGCGCCGAATTCGCGCGCCACGGTTTCGGCGAGCTTCAGATCGAGGGTCTGGTTGATCGTAGCGAAGATCTTCTTCTCCACCAGCTTTTTGATCACCAGGTTGGTCTTGATACCGAGCTTGTCGGCCAGTTCCTTAACGGTGAGACCTTCGGAAATCGTGATGTCTTTGTTTATGGCCGGGAGCGGGGTTTCCGACTTCCGGGAGTACCGGGTTTTGAGGAGTCCTTCCTGCGGCTCGATCTCACGCTTCTCGCGAGCCCGATTGCCGACTTGGCGACGGCCCGCTTCCGTGGTGGGAGGCGGAACGGCGGGTTCAATCCGGCCAGGGGTGGTCGGGTGCATCGGACGGCCACGGCCCATCATCGGCGGACCGCCGGGGCGGCCTCCACCGGTGGGCATGCCGGGACCGGCAGGCCGCTGCTGTGACTGCATGCCAGGACGGCCAGGGCCCTGGTACAACGGACGGCCCGGGGCTGGAGCGCCCGGACGAACGGGCGGAGGAGGAGCGGGGCGCGGCGCGCCAGGAGCGGGCGGGCCCTGCCGGAGCTGATTCAGGCGATCCACCATGTCCGGCCGGGGCGGGACAATAGGACGCGCGGTCGGCTGGCCAACGAGGGGACGCTGCGGATTCGAAATCTGGGCCATCGGCCGGCTGGCGCCCGGAGCGGGACGCTGCGGCGGCGGGGTCGGCATGGCCGGAGCGCCGGGGCGCGCCTGCGGAGCGGACGGGGCCGGGGGACGAGGCGTGGACGGAACGTTGGGCCGGGGGGCCGGAGAACCGAGGATGACAGCGGCCGGGGGCTGCTGCCGTGGCGGAGCCGGGGGACGTGGCGCGCCCGGAGCCGGGGACGCCGGCATGGCAGCGGACGGCGGGGCCGGGGCGGGAGCACTCTGGCCGGGCATCGCCTGCCGGGGGCCGGACATCGCCGGGCCAGGCCGGGTAGGCGGCGCGATCGGCAGATTGGGCCGGGCGGGAGCGATGGGCGGAGCCATCACCGGCGGACGGGGCGGCGCCGGAGCGCTGGCCACCGGGGCTGACGGCACCGGAGCGGACGCCACCGTAGCAGGAGCAACGGGAGCGGCAGGGGCGGGAGCCGCAGGGGCCGTGCTGGCGATAGGCGGAATGACCGGTCCGCCACCCGTCGCCAGGGGCGGACGGAGCGGGAACATCGGCCGGCCAGCCGGCGGAGCGGGCGGCGCAGGCGCTTCGGGAGCCGAAGGCGGAGGCGCGGTCCGGGCCACGGGGGGCGGCGCGGCGGGCGCCGTCATGACGCGGGGCGCGGGCGGCTCCGGAGGAGGCGGCGCCGCGACCACGGGAGGCACCGGCATCGGCGGCGGCTCAGGCGGCGGAACCACCTTGACGGCAGGAGGCGCCGTCACCTCGACGGGCGGGGCAAGAGGCAATTCAGCAACAGGCAGAAAATCTTGTTCCTTCGCGGAGGGGCCGAGTTTGGCGAGGCGTCTCCGGAGCGCCACTGCCACGTCCTCGTCAACAGAGCTGGAATGCGTTTTCTTTTCTTCTACGCCATACTCCGCAAGCATGTCGAGGATAACGTTTGGTTTTACCTCAAGCTCGCGGGCCAGCTCGTTGATACGAATCTTACTCATAGAGAATCAATAAATGGGGAACCGTGTCGTTTTTCAGCTACATACCGACACTTCTCCTGAAAGCATAGCGAGATTTGCCCCAGTTGCCATAATAACAGATTCGGCTACGAGTTCCCTACGTATCCTATTCTGAAATAACGGCAACCGGGGGATCTCCGTTTTTAACCGGCCGCCGGCTCTTCGGAAGCAGCGGTTTCAGCGGGAGCTTCCGCCTCGGCCACAGCCTCTGGCGCGGGGGCGGCTTCCGCCGTTTCCTCCGGCGCCGCTTCGTATGGCGTACCGTAATACGCGTTCACCGCTTCGCCGATCTTTTCCATGTTCTCGATGCCGACGCCCGGCACCGCGATGATTTGTTCCGGCGTCATGGAGCCGAGTTTTTCCACAGTGGACACGCCTCCGGCCAGCAGCTGCTCCGCCACGGCTTCCGGCAGACCATAATCAATCAGCACGGAGACCGGCGCGCCGGAGTTGGTCAACGATGCCATCTGCATCTCCACCTCCTGCCGCTTCTCCTCCTCGCTCTTGATGTCGATCTTCCAGCCGATTAGCTTGGCCGCCAACCGCACGTTCTGCCCCTTCTTCCCGATAGCGAGCGAAAGCTGGCTGTCATCGACGATGACCTCCATGTGCTTCGTGCCCATGTCGAGGATTGCCACGCGGCTGATCTTGGCCGGGCTCAGGGCGTGGGTGGCAAAGGAGACCGGGTCCTCGGAGTGCTCAATGATGTCGATCTTCTCGCCGCGGAGTTCGCGGATAATCGACTGCACCCGCATGCCCTTCATGCCGACACAGGCGCCAACGGAGTCTACGTCGCGGTCCCGCGAGGCAACGGCAATCTTCGTGCGCTCGCCGGCTTCCCGGGCGCAGGCTTTAATGACCACCGTGTTGTCGTAAATCTCAGGGACTTCCTGCTCGAACAGCCGCTTGACGAATTCGCAATCGGCGCGGGAGAGAATAACGCCGGAGTTCTTGCCGCTGCGCTCGACGCTCTTGATGACGCAGCGCACGCGATCGCTGACGTTGAAGGATTCGAGGCGCGACTGCTCTTTCTTCGGCATCCGGGCTTCAGTTTTGCCGAGGTCGCAGATCAGGTCCTGGCCTTCGATGCGCTTGACGGTACAAGTGGCCAGTTCGCCCACACGATTGTGGAATTCGCTGAAGATCGTATC
>LNFE01000266.1 GCA_001464575.1 Acidobacteria bacterium Ga0077553
CTGCGCCGAGATGCGGCCCAGGGCTTCGGTCTTCAATTTCGTGCGCACTTCCCCGCCCACGGCGGCGCGCGGGTCCTGCAGCAGCGCGTCGTTCAGGCTGATCTCCCGCACCTTGTCGGTTACTTCCTCGACGATCTTTTTGACCCCGAAGATCAGGATCATGCCGGTCTTCTCGTCCATTTCGGCAACCAGTTCATCGTTGGTCTTGAACTGTTTGCGCGCGGCAACCAGCATGGCGTCCTTGACGGCATCAATGATGACCTGCGGATCGATGCCCTTTTCCTTGCTGAGCATCTCGATGGATTGATAAATCGTACCCAAGGTGTTTTCCTTCCTACCACTCGAACTTCAAATTGGCTTTGCTAATCAGATCAAACGGAATCGCCACCGGCTTGTCCGGTGTTTCCAGCATTACGATGCCGTCAACAAAGGATGTCAGCACACCCTCATATCGTTTCGCCCCGTCGACCGGCTCCCGCAGGCTGATCTTCACCTTCTGCCCGGCGAACCGCTCAAAATCACGCGGGCGGCTGAGCTTGCGCTCAACGCCAGGGGAGCTCACTTCCAGGTGATAGCCCGCTTCTCCGGGAATGATGTCGCCGGCGTCGAGTTCGGCGCCTAACTCGCGCGAGATGAGCTCGCAATCGGCGTGCGACACCCCGCCTTCCTTGTCAATATAGACGCGTAACAGGCGGGCCGCGCCGCCGCCGAGCAACTCCACCTCGACAATATCGAGGCCGGCTGCACGGGCCAGGCGATCGGCAATTTCGTAAATTTTATCAACCAGCGGCTGTTTCATCTCGACCAATAAAAAAGTGGGCTTTCGCCCACTGCTCGTCGTTCGTCGACAATTTCAGTGTACACCCGTCCGGCCGCTAAACGGAGAAGCGGTAGCCCACCCCCCGGACGGTGAATATATGGCGGGGGTTCTGGGGGTTGTCTTCGAGCTTCTGCCGGAGCCAGGCGACATGGACGTCAATGGTTCGCGAAGATACGGCCGATTGATACTCCCAGACGTTCTCAAGCAGCTCTTCGCGGGAGACGACTTTGCCCCGCCGCTCGATGAGATACTGCAGCAGTTGCAGCTCCTTGCCGGCCAGGTTGAGAGGCGTGCCATTCTTCTTAACGTCCCCTTTCTCGAAGTCCACTTCGACGTTTCCGAAGGAAAAGCCACGTACGGGCGCCAGATTGTCGTGCTTCACGCGGCGGAGCAGCGCTTCGACGCGGGCGACGAGTTCGGCGGGGTGAAACGGTTTGGTCAGGTAGTCGTCGGCGCCCAGCTTCAGGCCGACAACGCGGTCCACCACTTGGGTTTTCGCGGTGAGCATGAGCACGGCGACGTCGCGGCCCTGCTGCCGGAGTTCGCGGCAGACTTCGAAGCCATTTTTGCCGGGCAGCATGACGTCGAGCACGATCAGGTCAAACTTCTCGGCCAGCGCCCGCGCGAGTCCAGAGGGGCCATCGGTGGCCGACTGGACCTCGAAGCCTTCGGCAGTCAGCAGGTCGGTAACCGTCAGCACCAGCCCGGGCTCATCTTCAACTAGTAGAATCCGTGAACTCATCCTGATATCCATCCGGAGCGGCGGGAAGCAGGATCCGAAACTCGGTCCCTTGGCCCGGCGCGCTCTTCACTGTAACTGTTCCGCCATGGGCTTCCACGATGCCTTTGACGAGGTTGAGGCCCAGGCCCGTGCCGTGCACCTGATCTTCCACTGCCCGGCGGCCGCGAAAGAAGGCGTCGAAAATGTGCGCCTGCTCGGCGGCGGGAATGCCGGCGCCGCGGTCGGCGACGCGGATCTCCACCCCGCCGCCGGGGTCCTTGGCGGCATAGAGGCCCACCCATTTGCCGTCCGCGCCGTACTTGGCGGCGTTCGCCAGCAGGTTATTGACGGCGCGTTCAAGCGCCAAGGCATCGCCGAGCACCAGCGGCAGGCCGGGGGCGATCTGGACTTCGAACTCGCAGCCGGCCTCGCGAATCGTGGCTTCATTGGCCGCGCCGCAGGCCTCGACGAGAGACTCGATCGCCACCGGCTCTTTGGCCGCCTGAATGGTTTTTCCGGCGCGCGCGCTGGCGTACTGCATCACCTGCTCCACCAGGGCCGTCAGCTTCTCGCTCTCCTGCTGAATCAGGCCGCCGTAGCGTTCCACCTGCGCCGGGTTGGCCGCGATTTTGCCGCGCAGGTTGTAGGCCGCGGTCCGGATGACCGTCAGCGGCGTGCGGAGTTCGTGGGAGACGCCGGCGACGAAGTCGATCTGCATTTCGGCCAGGCGCTGGGATTCGCGGGTGGTGCGGAGGACGATGCCCACCGCGGCCAGGAGCAGGCCCAGGATGCCGCCCATGACCCCGAGGTTCCGCCAGCGCGTCCGGGCGACGACGCCTTCGAGCGAGCCGGCTTCATTCCGCACCGCTAGCGTCCAACGGCCTTCGGCAGCGTTGGGCGGCGGGCCGCGACGCCCTGGGGGCCCGCCGCCGCGCCGGAAGATCGTCTCAAACTGAGGTTGAAACAGCGCGACCTGGGCGTCTGGCACGCCGACGGCATCGCCGGCGATGAGGCGCGAGGCGTCGTTGCGGGCGAAGACGCCGTACAGGTATTCGGCGGCGGCGGGTTCCCCGAGGTGCCGGGCGAGGAGTTCGGGAACTAGCACGGTCGAGAGGTACTGGGCGTCCATATCGAGCAGCACCCACTCCAGTTCGCGGCCGGGCGGGCCGCCTGGGCCGGGTCCGCGGCCGAACCGCGGCAGATCGATCAGGGTCAAGTCGCCCCGGGCGCCGACGCCGCCGCGCGTGCGTTCCCCGGCCACCCGGGCGAGCATCTGCCGTCGCATCCCTTCCCACTCCGGCGGCCAAGGGACCAGGTCTTCACTTTCGGTATCCGCCTGCAGCCGGAGCAGTTGCATATCGCCATTCCCCGGCCGGGCAACGAAGGCCCCGCGCAACATGCCGACGTGCCGGCCGCCTTCCTGCCAGAGTTTCAACCGGGTGAGATAGGCCGAATCGTCGCCCCGCATCACCGCCCGGCAGAGCAGCGAGATCTCTTCATTGAAATCCTGGCTCAGGCGGTTCAAGCCGGACTGCAGACTGGCTTGCAAGCGTTCCCGCTCGGCGACGCTGACTTCTCCAATCCAGCGGTATTGCAGAGCGCCGAGGACACCGCACAGCGCGACCATCGCCCCAATTTCGAGCCACCCCCGCCAGCGCTGTCTGCTGTTCTGCATCGTCCCTCTTAACGGTAACCGCACTTCCCGGCCAGCGGCAGTAAAACCTCTGTTAAGAACGTTAAGGTTCAAAGGAATACGGTGGGATGTGCGCCGCTCTCTTTTCCTCTCCCGGCCTTTTCGCAGAACCCGAGGCCAAACGCGCCCTGCGCCCCGCTGCCCGGTACCCGTTGCCCGGTAAATGATACGGCTCGGGATGGGATGCCGAGAGTGAAGGTATGCGGTTATTCCTACTTCTTGTACCCGTCACATTGGTTACTCTCTCCGCGGCCATTTCTCCCGATGGCGCTCGCACCGTGCAACGCGTGAACGCCATGCTCGACCAGTTGCAGATTGATCCCGCCTTCGCGGCCGGGAACGTTTCCGGCCGGGAGGCCGACGCGCGAGCGACCGTGAACCGGCTCCGCTCTGCCTACAACGACTGCAACATGCAGCTTCGCCTGCTTATTCGCGATAGCCGCGAACCGGAGGTGGCGGCCGCGCGCCGGCGCTGTGACGGCGTGGCTGCCAGCCAGGAGCAACTGCAGGCCGCCCTCAGTTCCGCGGGCGCCTCCGCCGAACAAAACAAGGCGCTGCTATACGATTTCTATTCCAAATTCACCGGCGGCTTACCGGACGCGCAGACCATCAGCTTTCGGCAACTGCACCTGAAGATCAACCCGGCCGCCACGGCGCCAACGGACATCAACGAGTTCCGCGCCGCCATCGCCGTGCTTGCCAATGTGGACGCCGCGTGCAAGGGTTCGCACAAAGCGATTGCGCAGGCCACCGAGCCCCACGGCCCCGGCAGCGAGCAGGCGGCGGCCACCTGGTGCGCCACGGCAGCCCGCCGCGACGAACTCGGCCGCGTGATGGCCATGAATACCGCCGCCGGGCCTGCGCGTATCTGGGGCAACGAAATCGCCAAGCTGAAGGACCAACTCGAATCGAACGAAGGCTTTCTGACCACGGACGTTACCCCGGTTCGCCGAGCGCTCTTCGACCGGGAAGCCTTGGTACAGGAAGCGGCTAGCCGTCATCAGGCGTTGTTGGACGCGGCCGGGGTGAAGGATACATCCGGCGTTCTCGGCGCCTTGCAACCGTCAATCGATAGCCTGATGGCGGAGGTCGACCGGTTGGCGCCGCGCTGGAAGTTCCCGGCGGGAAATCCGCGCGATGCCGCGATTGAGGGCTATGGCCGTCGCGCCGTGGCGAAGGTCTACCCCGGCTCGGTGGTGAAGGCTTCAGTGATGCAGACCGCGGCGTTCTCTATCCGGAAGAACGCCCTCGGCGTGCCGCTCGACCGGAACCGCGACGGCTTCCTCCTCTACAAGATGCCCAACGAAAAGTACTGCCGCCAGCAATCGTTCTCCTATACGGAGACCTACTCCGGCGGCGGGACCTATCAGAAGCCGGACGGCGTCCGGCTAAACTACATTCGCTACCAGCCCTGCCAGTAGCGCCGTACGATCGGCGATGCGGTCGATGAAGAGCGATTCGTTGACCGCATGAGCCCCTTCGCCCACTGCCCCCAAACCGTCGAGCGTCGGCACCCCGAGCGCCGCCGTGAAGTTGCCATCCGAGCCGCCTCCGGTCGACGACTCCTCGAGGTCGACGCCCATCTGCGCGGCCAGTTTCCGCGCCTCGGCGAACCAGGCGCCAATCGCCTTCGTCCGTTCCATGGGCGGCCGGTTCAGACCCCCGGAGACGGTCACGGCGCAGCGGGGGTCCACCGGCTTCAGGGCCCGGAACTTCTTTTCAAGTGGCCCGGCGTCCTTCAGCCGGGCGATGCGGATGTCGACAGCGACCGTGGCTTGATCGGGCACGACGTTGCTCCGGGTGCCGCCTTCGATCACCCCGGGGTTCACTGTCAGGCCGATCGAAAGATCCGTGAAGCCGGCGATCTTTTCAATTTGCCGGGCCAGTTCGACGATCGCGTTGGCGCCGTTCGTGAAATCGACGCCCGCATGCGCGGCCCGGCCGAGGACCTTGACTTCATAACCGCCCACCCCTTTCCGCGCAGTCTTTAGCTTGCCGGTGAACCCCGTGCCGGGCTCCAGCACCAATACGCCGGCGCTCTTCCCGGCTTGCGCTTCGATGAGCGGCCGCGAGGCTGGGCTGCCGATCTCTTCGTCCGAGCCGAGCAGCAGGACCACCTTCCGCGTCACCGGGACCTCCAGTTCGCGCAGCGCCTCCATGGCGTACAGGAAGAACGCGATGCCCCCCTTCATGTCATAAACCCCGGGACCCCAAAGGCGGCCGGCGTCTTCACGCCACGGCATCCGCTTCAGCGTCCCCATCGGCCACACGGTATCGGTATGGCCGAGGGCGAGCAGCTGGCCGGACTTTTTCTTGCCGGGTAGGGCGAACTCCAGCAGGAGATGGTCGCCGTAACCTTTGGCTTTCTTGCGGGTGACTTTAGCGACTTTGCCCCAGCGGTCGGCGATCTGCTCCACTTGGCGGTTGATCGCCGCCGGGTCGTCACTTGGCGACTCGCACTCCACCATTTCGCGAATCGTTGCTACGATGCGGCGCTCGTTGGCGCGCGCCCAGGAAAGAAAAGAGTCCATCGTTTGTTAGACTAACTAATTCTCATGGCAATTCTTGATATTGATGCGATTCGCGATATTCTTCCGCACCGGTACCCGTTTCTCCTGGTCGATCGCATTATCGAACTGGAAGAGGAACGGATCGTCGGCATCAAGAACGTAACCGCGAATGAACCCTTTTTCGTTGGGCATTTTCCCGAATTTCCGGTGATGCCCGGGGTGCTGATCACTGAGAGCATGGCCCAGGTGGCCGGCGTGCTGGTGCTGAAGAGCATTCCGGATCGCCATTCGAAGCTGGTGCTGCTGGCGTCAGTGGACGGAGCGAAGTTTCGCCGCCCGGTGCGTCCGGGCGACCAGTTACGCATTGAAATGACGATGGTCAGCCGCAAATCCACCATCTGCAAGATGACCGGCACGGCGACCGTGGACGGCGTCGTGGTGGCCGAAGCGACGCTGATGTGCGTCCTCCGCGATAAGCCGGCGGTGTAGCATGCCCATCCATCCGACCGCCATTGTCGACCCCTCCGCGCAGATCGACGAGACGGCTGTCATCGGCCCGTTCTGCGTGATCGGCTCCGACGTGACCATCGGCGCCCATACGGGGCTGAAGGCGCACGTTTTTGTCGAAGGGCCGACGACCATCGGCGAGGAGAACATTTTTTACCCATACTCCACCGTCGGCGTGGCACCGCAGGACTTGAAGTATCACGGGGAGCGGGCCGAGACCCACATCGGCAACCGGAACAAGATCCGCGAGTTCGTGACGATCCACCGCGGCACCACCGGCGGTGGCCTGCTGACGAGCATCGGCAACGATAATCTGCTGATGGCCTATTCGCACATTGCCCACGATGTGCGAGTAGGTTCGCATTGCGTTCTCGCCAATGGGGTGACGCTGGCGGGTCACGTGATGATTGGCGATTGGGCGGTGATCGGCGCCTTCACCGGGGTGCATCAGTTCTGCCGCATCGGCAAGCATTCGATGGTGGGGGGCTACAGCGTCATTACGCAGGATGTGATGCCGTTCGCGACAACGGTGAGCAAACGGGAGAACTCCGTGTTCGGCGCCAATGCCACGGGCCTCGAACGCCGCGGCTTCGATCCGGTGGCGATCGAGCACCTGCAGAACGCCTTGCGCATTTTGACGCGGGCCAATCTCAACACCTCCCAGGCGATCGCCCGCATTGAAGCGGAGATCCCGGCCACCGAGGAGATCGCCGATCTGCTCGCCTTTATCCGCTCGTCCGAGCGCGGCGTTATCAAATAAAGTCATGCCCTACGGCCTCATTGCCGGCAATGGCCGCTTCCCCATTTTGGCGCTCGAAACCGCGCGGGAGCTGGGCGTGGCGGTAGTAGCGATTGGGATCAAGGAAGAGGCCGCGCCGGAAATTGAAGCCTTGGCGACGAAGACGTATTGGATATCGCTGGGCGCGCTCGGCAAGCTGATCGACATCTGCAAGGCCGAAGGCATCACCGAGCTGATGATGGCCGGACAGGTGAAGCACGCGTCGATCTTTTCTTCGATTGCGCCGGACTGGCGGCTGGCGAAGCTGCTGTTTACGCTTAAGGAAAAGAATACGGAGGCGCTGATCGGCGGGGTGGCCGGGGTGTTGGCCGCCGAGGGGATTCGGCTGGTGGATTCGACGCTGCTGCTGAAGCCGCTGCTGGCCGGCGAAGGGGTGCTGACCAAACGGAAGCCGAATGCGGACGAAGAGAAGGAGGTGCGCTACGGGCGCCGCATCGCCGCCGCGCTGGCGGAGTTCGACGTCGGCCAAGCGGTAGTGATCAGCAACCGCGCCTGTGTCGCGCTGGAGGCAATGGAGGGTACGGACGCCATGCTCCGCCGGGCCGCATCGCTTTCGAATGGTCATCCGCTACGGCTCATCAAGAGTTCGCGCCGCCGTCAACACATGCTTTTTGACGTGCCCGTGGCCGGCCTCGGCACCATCGCGACGATGCGGGAAGCCAACGCCACCATCCTCGCCTGCGACGCCGACCGCACATTGCTGCTGGATAAGGGCGAAATGATCGCCCAGGCCAACGCTGCGGGCATCTGCATAGTAGGCTACAAAACAGATGAGTAAACTACGAATTGCCGTCGTCGGCGCGGGCGCCTTCGGCCGCAATCACATGCGGGTGATCCGTTCCCTGCCGAACGCGGAACTCGCCGCCGTCTGCGATGCCGACCTCGAACGAGCCAGCGCCGCGGCGGCCGAGTTCGAAACCCGCGCGCTGCCGCTGGCTGAACTGGCCGGGGCCGTGGACGCGGCTATCGTCGCCGTGCCGACGTCCGTCCATGCGGAAGTGGGTTGCCGGCTGCTTGAAGCTGGGATCGATGTCCTGGTGGAAAAGCCGATCGCCCCGACGCTGGCCGAAGCCGACGCCCTGATTGACGCCGCCGCGCGGAATGGGCGCATTCTGCAGGTGGGGCACCTCGAACGCTTTAATCCGGCGATTATGGCGCTGTCGGAACGCATCAGCGTGCCGCTGTTTTTCGAGATCCACCGGTTGAGCATGTTCACGCCGCGGGCGTTGGACGTGGATGTGGTGCTCGACCTGATGATCCACGACATCGACATCCTGCTCGCGCTCACCGGCAAAATGCCGGAAGAGGTACGGGCGGCCGGCATCTCGATTCTGTCGGAGAAGGTGGATATCGCCAATGTCCGGCTGGCTTTCCCGGGCGGCTGCGTGGCGAATGTCACCGCCAGCCGGGTCTATACCGAGCGCGTCCGCAAGATGCGTCTCTTCCAGCCGCATCAATACATTTCGCTCGACTACCACAAGCAGGAGGCCGTCGCGTTCTCCGTCTCCGGCGACCGGCAGATCGGCTACGACCCGTTCCGCATCACCAAGGCCGAGCCGCTCGCACTGGAGCTGGCCCATTTTGTCGATTGTGTAACCGACCGGAGCACTCCCCGCGTCGATGGTGCAGAGGCCCGCAAAGCGCTCGCCGTTTCCATCGACATCCTGCACCATATCGACGTTCACGCCCGCACAATCCAGGAAACGCTCGCCGCACACCAGATTCAACCGTGATTGTTCCATCCGATTCGAGGCCGCTCCAAAACGAGTTACCCACGCTCTATGGGGTCGATTCGCGCCTGGAGCCGCGGCCTTGGGGCAAGATCATCGGCGCTTCGGTGGGGCTGCACTTGGCCTTGGCGTTTCTGATGCGGGATGTGCCCATCTTTGCGGCCCGCAGCGCCCGGGTTTACGAGACCCAGGTCGCCCGCACCGTGACGCCGCTGTACCTGCCGAATCTCGAACCCACGCAGACCGATCCCAATAAGAACAAGATCAACCGGACGTTTGATGAGAACAGCCTGAAGCCGCGGCCGAACATTCAGATACCGCAGGGGCAGCCCTCCACCACCCGGGCCGCCGCACGCATCCCCGCGCCAGTGACCGGCCAACCGGAACCGGCCCGCCTGCCGGAGCCGCCCAAGATCGAGGCCGAGGCGCAGCAGACCAAGGTGATCGCCCCCGGTGCGGTGGGCCTGCCCGCGGCCCCACCGCCGCCGGAGAAACCGAAGATTCAGTTTGAGTCCGTCGGATCGATGAACTCCTCCGGGGTCAGCCCCGGCTCTGGCGCGGGAACCGTTCCGTTACCACCCTCCCGGTCCATCACGGAGGTCGCCCGGAACTCCAACCGGACCGGCGGCGGAGTCGTGGTGGGCGATAGCGCGGGGGAAGGGGTTGGGGGCGTGGGCCCGGGCTTGAACCTTCCCCCGTCACCCGGCCGCACCGGCAGCAACCTTGAGCTGCTGAGCGATCCTATGGGCGTTGACTTCCGGCCGTACCTGATTCGCATTCTGGCGGCCGTGCGGCGGAACTGGCAGGCGGTGATTCCCGAAAGCGCCCGCATGGGCCAGCGCGGTCGGGTGGTGGTTCAGTTCGCCGTCGATCGGGATGGAAAGGTGCCCAAGTTGGTGATTGCCGCGCCCTCCGGAGCACCGCCGCTTGATCGCGCAGCGGTTGCGGGCATCAGCGCCTCGAACCCCTTTCCCCCGCTGCCCGCCGAGTTTAAGGGCGAACAGATCCGGCTACAGTTCACTTTCACGTATAACCAGCAGAATAGCGGGATTCGCTAAGGTTATTTCTTCTGGCCGTCGTGCTTCTGGCGCGCGAGGTCGCGGCTGATCTGGTCCTGGCGCTGCTCAATGCGGGCGCGCTCGGCGGGAGTCAGACCGGGGCCGTCCTGCCGATCCTGCCGGATTTTCCGGTTCAGATTCGCCTGCCGCGCCTTCAAACGGGCAGCCTCTTTATCGGTCAATTCGCCGGAGCGGATGCCCTGGTTGGTGCGGGCTGCCTGCCGGTCCTTGCGGTTCTCAATGCGCTGCGCCAGGCTCCCGGTGCTTCCGAGGGCCAGCGCGAAGGTAACTGCCAAAAGTAGAGGTTTCATAGCTGTCGGTCTAAACTCTCTCTCGGGGAAACAGTTGCGGCAGTATCCTGAAATTTGATGCGGAAGAAGTTTTTGATCGCGCAGGCGGCGTATGCGGTGCTGGCCGGTATCGCGGCATTCACCTTAGACGAATCGCGGATTCGCGCGGCGGTGTTGGTGCTGCTGGCGGCCTTAGCTGTGAAGACTTGGATTGCGGAGATGCAACATCGGCAAGCCGAGCGGGAAAGGCTGACCGGGGAACAAGAATAGTCCGGAAGTACAGGAAATACCCCCATTTGCGTACTCCGGCACCCCTCCTGGCGCCAGTTTTTCTAAGGTGAAATTCCCCCTCTAAGGCAGCACTCTTACTCGCAGGTTAAACCCGCCTTAGCTGTTACGATCGCCTTAGTCAACGAAATATCGGCTCTAGAAGTACTAGGCTGTTCCGCTCTGAAACTTCCGGGTACCGAACTGGCAACGGCTCAGCGGAAACCCGTTTCAAATCGGAACACGCACAGCACTCGCGCCCGATCCGCGCGTTGGCTTCCGGGCGGCGATCCGCGCCCATAACCCCAACATTGTCATTTGTTTGGCTTCGATTCCTATGAGCACCTTACCGTCCTCTCCTCGCGCTACTTCGGAATGGTTCGACGGATGCATTAGTCCAAGCATCCCGCTGCCAACACAGCGAGAACCTAAACCCGAAACACCGCCTGAGGAACGATCGATGACCACTGCCGCTGCTCCCGCCAAGTCCCGCTCGACGGTAAAGCCCAATAAGAACGCCAAACGGGATGCCATCATCCTGGAGCATCTTCCGCTCGTGAAGGCTATTGCCGTCCGCGTCCACGAGAACCTTCCGGTTCACGTGGATCTTGACGATCTGGTCCACGCGGGCATCCTGGGCCTGTTCGACGCCGCCACCAAATTTGACGACCAGAAGATGGTCTCGTTTTCGAGCTACGCCAAGCACCGCATTAAGGGCGCGATCCTCGACAGCCTGCGCCAGTTGGACTGGGCGAGCCGCGATCTCCGTCGCCGTCACAAGCAGATTGAGAGCGTTACGCGCGAACTGACCGGCGAACTGCAGCGCTCTCCTTCGGAAGCCGAACTCGCCAACCGCATGGGAGTGGAAGTGGACCGGTGGCGCCAAATGGTTCTCGACCTGCGCAACGTCGGCCTTATCTCCGCCTCCACCCGCCCGGTTGAGCAGGAGGACATGCCGGCCCCTGACTTCCCGGCCAAGCCCGAGAGCCAGCCCGATCGCATCTGTGCCCACGAAGAGCTGCGTGGCGTGCTCTCCACGGCCATGAAGACTCTGCCGGAGCGCTACCAGAAGGTCGTCTTCCTCTACTACTCGAACGAAATGACGATGAAAGAGATCGGCGGCATGCTCGGAATCAACGAAAGCCGCGTCTCGCAGATCCACAAGACGGCGCTCGAGAAGATGGCGAACGTCCTGCAGGAAGCCGGAATCCGCTCGAGCCGCGCGTTCTAAGGCCTACCTACCGGACAGTAATCCGGTACGGCATCAGCTTCATCATGCCGCCCTGTTGCAGCAGTTCGAGCGGCAGGCCGCCGGTCAGTTCTCGAATGGCCGCCCGCGTCATCCGCAGTTCCACCGACGGGCTATTCTGGCTCAGCAGCTGCTCCAGCAACGTCCGCTTCTGCGGATAAACCACCACGCGAACCTTTTCATCTTTGGCGATCTTCGCGCGGTCCTTCACCATGGCGACGGCCTTGTCCAGCCCGCCGAGTTCATCCACCAGCGCCCGGTCCTTCGCCTGGCTCCCGAGCCAGACCCGTCCCTGCGCCAGTTCGTGAATCTCTTCGAACTTCTTCTTCCGGCTCTCGGCCACGATGCCGACGAAGGACTTGTAGACCTCGTCGACCCCCTCGCGGAGCTTTTTCCGGCCGCCGGGCGTCAGTTCGTAGTACTCGGAGTCGATCGCGGCGTTCTCGCCACGCTGAATCAGGTCCTTGGTCAGGCCGAGCTTGTCATACAGGCCCTTGAGGTTCACCTTTCCGTAAATAACGCCAATGGAACCAGTTATCGTATTGGAATACGCCAGTACGGGGTCGCCGGTCATCGAAATGTAGTACCCGCCGGAGGCCGCGACGTCGGACATCGAGATCACCATCGGCTTCTTCTTGCTGAGCAGCTTCACTTCCCGCAGAATTTCGTCGGAGGCCACCGCATCGCCGCCGGGAGAATCCACCCGTAGGATCACGCCCTTAATCGACTCGTTCTCGCCCACCTCGCGCAACACCTTCACGGAGTTAGCTACCGTGATCGACTCGTCCTCGCCGAAGGCGTTCCCGCTGGAGCTCCCCCGGATAATGGTGCCGTCGGTGACGATGATGGCGACCTTGCTCTTGCCTTCGCTGCCGCCGGACCGGAGATAGTCCCGCAGGGCCACCTTCTTCACTTCCGCCCCGCCGATCGCCTTCTTCACTTCGTCAAAGAACTGGTCCTCGTACAGCACCGCGTCGGCCAGTTTCAGCTTCACGGCCTGTTCGGCCAGGAAAGGCCCCTGGTCGATGGCGGCCTTGGCCTCCTCCACGCTCATCTTCCGGGCTCCGCTGATCGTTTCGACCAGATGGCCATAGAGCCCATCGAGCACCGAGTTCAACACCTCGCGGGTCTCCGGGGTCATCCCCGTCCGCGTGTAGGTATCGAGCGCATCCTTATACTTGCCGGCGTGCTCGGCCTCCATCTTGGCGCCGATCTTATCGAGCGCCCCCTTAAAGTAAGTCACTTCCGCCCGCACGCCCTTCATGTCGAGCATGTCTTCCGGCACCAGGTAGATCTTGTCCGCCGCCGTCGCCAGATAATACTCCGGCGTCCGCGGCGCCCGCAGAAACACGAGCAGCGGTTTACCTGACTTCTTAAACTCGAGTAAGTCGCCCCGCAGCTCCTGCAGCTTCGCCCACCCCACGGCCATATCCCGCGGCATCAGCACGACGGCCTTGATCTTCGGATCGACGGCCGCCCGCTGCAAACTCTGCCAGATGTCGATCACCGTCGCCGGCGGGGCATCCTGCAGGAACGGAATCCCCATGTCGAGCGGCGCCTTTTCGGGGATCTCCCCTTCCAGGCGCAGCACGAGCGTCGCATCCTTCGCCACCGTTGGCTTCTGATCGCCCAGTTTTGCCATCGCCAGCACCGCAATCAAAACAAACATGCCCGCCAGCGCCAGGCCAACCACTAACCCGATCAGAAATTTCTTCATGAATTACTCGCCGTTCAGGATCAGATCCACCCGGTTACTCACTTCGCGCAAATACTTCGCGTCGCCGCCCGGTAATTCCACTGTCGCATAGCTGGAGAACCCAATTTCGCCCAGCGCCTTGTGGACTTCCTTCCAATCGAGGTCGCCCTCGCGCAGATCGACGAACTCCGGCACCCGTTTCCGGATCAAGGCATTGTTCTGGTTTTTGAAGTCCTTGAAATGCACCTTCGCAATCCGCTTGCCCAGCGTCCGGATCCAGTCCTGTGGGTAGCCATAAAGCAGAATATTCCCGACGTCGAAGTAGGCCGCCACGTAGGGGCTCTTGAACTGGTCCACGTACTGCGCGAACTCCATCGGCGAAAGCAGGAACTTGTTCCACACGTTCTCGATACAGATCTTCACCTTCAGTTTTTCGGCCAAGGGGATCAACTTCTTCACCTGCACCACGCTCCGCGCATAGGCATCGCTGTACCGCACGTTCTCGTTCACGACGGCCGGCACGAGCAGCACAGTATCTGCGCCCCAGGCGGCGGCGTTGCGCAGGCTGGTTTCCATACCCTTCATGCTGGTATCGACCGCGGCCGGGTCCGGCGACGAGAGCGGATAGTTCCAGTGGGCCATGTTCATCACGGAGTGAATCTTCACGCCGGTCTTCTCGGACGCCTTCCGGATAGCGTCCACTTCGGCCGGATCCTCCGTCGTGCGTCCTTCCACGGCATCAAAGCCCACGTCCTTCGCCATCTGGAACCGTTCATCATAAGTCAGCTTCGAAGGAAGCATATTGATCAGCACCCCCTTCTTGATGGGCAGCCGATTGGCCGCCGCCAGAGGGGTCGCAGCCAGGGCTGCGGATGCGCTGAGGAGTGTTCGCCGGGTCATGCCACGATCATATCGCTTCTCCATTCCTTCCTCACCTGTGATCCAATGACGTTGATGCACTTCCGGATTGGACTCCTCTCTCTCGCCCTCGTCACGGCCGCCTTCTCGCAGGTCAAGTTGAAGCAAGCTTCGGATCGAATCTCCGTCGAGATCGATGGCAAGCCCTTCACCGAGTTTTTTGTCGGTTCGGACGTTCCGAAGCCTTATCTCCACCCGCTCCGCGCCGTCAGCGGCAAGGTCGTCACGCGTTCTTTTCCCATGGATGTCGTAGAAGGCGAGGCCAAGGACCACCCGCATCACCGGGGCCTCTGGTTCACCCATGGTCTCTTGAATCAGTACGACTTCTGGGCCAACGAAAAGAACCAGAAAGGCGCGGGGACCAACGGCCGGGGCGTGGTCATCACCCGCCGCATCACCGACGTGAAGAGCGGCAAGAAGAGCGGCACCATCGGCTCCGCATTCTCCTGGCAGGATTTGAAGGGCACCACGCTCCTCGAAGAGACCCGCACGATGACCTTCTACTCGCACCCCACGGAACGCTGGATCGACTTCGACATCACGCTCACCGCCGCGGCGCCCGTCACGTTTGGCGATACCAAGGAAGGTACTTTTGCGATCCGGCTCACCACCGATCTGGAAGAAAAGCACACCGGCAAGATGCGCACCGCCGATGGCAAGATTGGCGAAAAGGCCGTCTGGGGCAAGCGGTCGCCCTGGGTCGATTACGCCGGCACCGTCAGCGGCGAGGCGCTCGGAGTGGCCATCTTCGATCACCCCACCAACCCGCGCCACCCCACCTACTGGCACTCCCGCGCCTACGGCTTGTTCGCCGCGAACCCCTTTGGCGTGCATGATTTCGAGAACGATAAAACCAAGAACGGCGACCTGCAGTTGGCCGCCGGCGAGAAGCTGCGCTTCCGCTATCGCGTAGTCATCCACCCCGGCGACGCCGACTCCGCCAAGCTCGCCGACAACTATAAGAAGTGGTCGTCCGCTAAGTAGTTACGCCCGCTTCTGGAACCTGCCGTCCATGGCTGGCAGTTGAAACGACGTCGAAAGACCTATCGGCAACGGCTGCTACCTGGGCCGCCGCTCTGCCCGGAGGTCTTCGCTTCAACGGCGATGCCCGCTTCCGGAACCAGCCGTCCATTGCCGGCAGTTGAAACGACGTCCACAATCGTCAGCGGGCGCTGCACCGCAGGGCCCGCTGCCGTCGAAAGAGCCATCGGCAGCGGCCGCGATCTGGCCGCCGCTCTGCCCCGAGGTCGACGACCAAACGGCTAAGCCCGCTTCCGGAACCAACCGTACATCGCCGGCAGCAGGAACAACGTCAACACCGTCGACGAAGCCAACCCACCAATCACCACCGTCGCCAGCGGGCGCTGCACCTCAGAGCCCGCTGACGTCGAAAGAGCCATCGGCAGAAACCCCAGCGCCGCCACCAGCGCCGTCATCAGCACCGGTCGCAATCTCGCCGCCGCCCCCGCCCGGATCGCGTGTTCCACATCCCCCCCGCTCTCCTCCAGCAGCCGGTTAATCTGGCTCACCATCACAATCCCGTTCAGCACCGCCACCCCGAATAGCGCGATGAAGCCAATCGACGCAGACAGGTTCAGGTTCATCTCACGCAGCCACAACGCTGCCACGCCGCCCACCAGGGCAAACGGTACGTTGGCGAGAATGAGCATCGCCTGCCGGAACGAATTGAACGTCAGGTAGAGCAACCCGAAGATCAAGGCGAGCGAAGCCGGCAGCACCAGGGCCAGCCGTTTGGTGGCACGCTCCTGATTCTCGAACTGTCCGCCCCAATCGACAAAGTACCCGGCGGGCACCGGCATCGCGGCTTCCACTTTCTGCTTGGCTTCGGCGACAAAGCTGCCGAGGTCCCGGCCGCGCACGTTCGATTGGACAACGATGCGGCGTTGCCCGTTCTCCCGGTTGATCATCTCCGGTCCTCGCGCCACGCTCACTTTGGCCACTTGCCCCAGCGTCACCCGCTCGCCGCCCGGGGCGCGCATCCGAATGTGGTTCAGCGCGTCCGGGGTCCGGCGATACTCTTCCGGCAGCTTGATCACAATCGGAAAGCGCCGCTGCCCTTCAATCAACTCGGAAACATGCTGCCCGCTGACAGCGGACTCGACGACCGCCCGTACGTCGGAAACGTTCATCCCATAACGCGCGAGCGCCACCACGTCCGGCTCCACGCGGAGCTCCGCCGTGCCCGAGATCACTTCCATCTGCGTATCCGCCGCGCCGGGCGTCTGCTCCAGCGCCCGCAGCGCTTTCTGCGCCAATTGCTCCAGCACCGCCGGGTTCTCGCCAAAGATCTTCACGGCCACGTCGGCTTTGATGCCGGAGATGGTCTCGTCGAGGCGCATCGCCATCGGCTGCGTGAAGTTGTAGGCGACGCCCGGCACGGCCTGCAGCCGTTCATCGAGCTTGGCGATGAGTCCCTCTTTGGTCTTGGCCGTGGTCCACTGCTCCACCGGCTTCAGCAGAATGTAAACGTCCCCTTCGCTGATGCTCATCGCGTCCAGCGCCAGGTCGCTGCGGCCCAGCTTGGTCACCACGCCCGTCACCTCCGGGAACGTCATCACGACCTTCTCCACCTGCGTGCTCAACGCCACGGACTCGCTCAGCGAGATCCCGGGCAGCTTCTTCGACTGAATCAGAATCGAGCCTTCTTCGAGCTTCGGCATGAACTCGGTGCCGATGAAGGCCAGGGACCCAATCGCCGTGATCGCCAGCAGCGCGCCAAAGGCCACCGTGAGATACCGGTGGTGCAGCACGACGTCTAGAATGCGCGAGTAGAGCCGGCGGGCTTTTTCAAACCAGCCCTCTTCCGAATGCGGCTTCACCCCGCCGGCGAGCACAAAACTCGCGAGCACCGGCATCGCCACCAGCGCCAACAACAGGCTGCCGAGCAGCGCGGAACAGACCGTCACCGCCATCGGCCGAAACAAGCGCCCTTCCAACCCTTCGAGGAAAAAGAGCGGCAGATACACCGCGATAATGATGCCCACGGCGAACACGATCGGCCGCGCTACGTCCTGCGCCGCGTGGCGCAAGGTATCGATCACCGACTCGTGCTCCCGCAACGCCAATCGCGCCACCGCGCTCTCCATCATCACGACGGCGCCATCGACAATCATGCCGAAGTCCACCGCGCCCAGGCTCATCAGGTTGGCCGAGATGCCAAAGTAGCGCATGCCGATGAAACCGATCAACATCGAAATCGGAATCACCAGGGCCACCAGAAGCGCCGCCCGCACGTTGCCTAGAAACACGAGCAACACCAGAATCACCAGCACGCCGGCTTCGGTCAGGTTCCGCCGCACGGTGGAGATGGTCCGGTTGATCACTTCGCTTTGGTCGTAGAACGGCACCAGCTTAACGCTCTCCGGCACCCGGATCTGCGCCAGCCGCTGCTTCACCCGCTCAATCACGTTGCGGCCGTTCTCACCTTTCAGCATCACGGCCACGCCGCCCACCGTTTCGCCTTTGCCGTCCCGCGTGATCGCGCCCTGCCGCTGCATGCCGCTGGTCTTGATTTGCGCCACGCTGCCGAGCAGGACCGGCGTTCCGGCCATCGTCTTCAGCACAATCTTGCTCAGGTTCTCGCGCTGTTGCACGCGGCCCAAGCCAATGATCGTGTACTGCTCGGAGGCGTGTTCAATGTAGCCGCCGCCGAAGTTTTCGTTGTTCTCGGTGATGCGGTCGAAGACTTCCTTCACGGTGAGCCCGTACTGTTCAAGCGCGCGCGGGTCCACCTCTACTTGCACCTGCTCGGTCTTCCCGCCCCAGGAGTCGACCTCGTTGATGCCGCGGACGCTGCGCAACTGCGGCTTGATCTGCCACTCCTGCAGCGTCTTGCGCGCGAGCGGCGATAGCTTGTCGGTCTCCACCGTGTACTGATAGACCTCGCCGAACACGGTGGCCATCGGGCCCAGCCCGGGCTCCAAGCCCTTCGGCAGCCGCGTCCGCACCTCCTGGAGGCGCTCGTTGATGAACTGCCGGGCCACCAGGGTGTTCACGTCGTCTTCGAACATCACGGTGACAATCGAGAGGCCAAACTTCGAGACGCTGCGCACCCCGTTGTTCCGCGGAATGCCCAGCAGCGTGGTTTCAATCGGGTAGCTCACCATCTGCTCCACTTCGGCCGCGGCCATGGCCGGGCACTCAGTGATGACGCTCACCTGATTGTTCGTCAGGTCGGGGAAGGCTTCAATCGGAATTTCGGTGAGGCAGTAGAGGCCATAGCCCGTGATGGCCAACAGGAACCCCAGCACCAGCAGGCGGTTCCGCAGGGCAAAGTCGATGAGTGCCGCCACGCTTATTCCTCCGCCAGCGACGACTTGAACATCTGCGATTTCAAAACGAACCCACCGCGGCTGACGACCCGCTCCCCGGCTGCGAGGCCTTCGAGGACCTCTACATTGCCACCTTGAATCCGTCCCGTCCGCACCGGGCGCACGGCATATTTCCCTTCGCCTTTATCCAGGAACACCACGGCCTGCCCGTTCAGATCCTGCAGCGCCGATTGCGGCATGAAGAGCGCGTCCTCCGCTCCGCCCGCGGCGATCTCGGCCACGCCGTACATCTCCGGCCGCAGCTTCTGCCCCGGGTTGGCCAGCACGATGCGCACGGGAACCGTCCGCGTCTCGGCGTCCAGCTGGTCACCAAGGCGCGCGATCTTCCCCGTGAAGACTTCGTCCGGGTAAGCCTGCACCCGGACCGTCGCCGTCATCCCGACTTTCACTTTGCCGAGCATGTCCTCGGGCAGCGCCGCGATCATCCAGACGGTCGCAAGGTCACTCACCTCCAGCACCATATCGGCGGCCTTCACGACGGCGCCGACCGAAGTCTCCCGTTTCGTTACCACGCCGCCGTTGCGCGACTTCACCGGCACCAGGTCTTCCTCGTGAATGAACTCGCCCGGCTTGTGATCCGGATGATCGTCGGCGGACACGTCCAGGAATTCCACCAGGTGCACGCGCGTTCGTTCGAGCTCGATTTCCGCGTTCTTGACGGCAGACAGCGCGTCCCGCAGTTGCGACTCGGCTTGCTCGGTCTGTTCGAGCGATGCCGCTTTCAAGTCATACAAGCGCTTCAGACGGTCTCGCGTCCGTTCGGCAAAGCTGCGCTGGGACTGCGCCTTGGCCAGGTCTGTCTTCGCCCGTTGATATTCGCTCCGGGCCTCGTGGACTTCGTGGGAGTGCATTTGGGCGACGGTCTGGCCAGCGCTAACGCGATCGCCGACGTTGACCATCAGCTTCAGGACGCGCCCGTCGACGAAGGAGTCGACGTGCCAGGTGCGCTCCTCGTTGACGGTCAGCCGCCCGTTCGCCCTCACCACCGCCGGTTGGCTCCGCGTCTCTACGGCCACCGAGACGATGTTGCCGCTTTTCACCATGGCCGCATCCAGGTGTACTTCGCCCGGCGCCCGCTTCTCTTCGGCCTTGGCAGGCTCGGGTGGCTTCGGCGCCTCCTTCGTGCAGCCCGCCAGGCTCAGCGCCGCCGCCAGCCACAGATACTTCATTGGTTCGCCCCCATTGCCGTTTCCAGGTTCACCACCGCTAGCCTATACTCCACCAGCGCCTGCACAAAGACCAGTTGGGTTTCGAGCTGGAGCCGTTGGGCGTCCAGGAGGCGGAGCAGGTCCGTCCCACCCTCGCGGTAGGCCGCCTCGGCAATCCGCGCCGTTTCGGCAGCCTGCTGGCGCAGCGGCCCCAAGGTCTCGTCCACCTGCTTCCGGCGCATGCGGACTTCAATTTCCGCCGTCTTCAGTTCGGCCTTCACCAGCGCTTCGCCGGCCTTCAGATCGTTTTCGGCCACGCGGATCTCGGCTACGGCCGCGGCCACGTTGCCCTGATTCCGATTGTTAAACGGGAGATCGATCTGCAGGCCCACCAGCGCCGTCTCCTGCCCCATCGTGTGTTTATAGCCACCCAAAACGTCGTAGTTCGGCCGCGCCTGCGCCACTTGCACCTGTTGATTCGCCCGCGCCGCCGCGATCACCCGCCGGGCCACGGCCAACTCGCCGCGGTCGTTCAGCGCCTTTTCCGCGTCGGCCAAAGGGGACGAGGCCATCGCTTCCAGTTCGTCCACCAGCTCGACCGGGCCGAATTCGCTCCGCCCCATCTCCCGGAGCAGCGATATTTTGGCCTTTTCCGCCGTCAGTTCGGCGTTGTTCGCCGCCAAGGCAAACCGCTCGGCTTCGAGGCGCACCCGGATCAGGTCGGCTTCCGCCATGGCGCCTTCGCGGACGCGGATCTGGTGATACTCCACAATTTGCGCAAACGTCCGGCGCGTTTCGCCGTAGACGCGCCGCGCCCGCTCCGCGCCAATCGCGGACCACCACGCCTGCTTCACCCGCGCCACCAACTGCTGGCGCAGCAATAGGCGGGCGCTTTCGGCCACTTGCCGGTTCACGCTCGCCAGCTCTGTGCGGTGCTGACGTTTCTTCGCCGTTTCAATGGTTTGCTGCACCCAGACGAAGTTATCCGTGTCCCGGGCGTAATTGAACGGCCCCTGCCAACTGCCGCGTAAGTTCTCGACTTGAAACGCTAACTTGGGGTTGGGCCGCAGCGCGGCCTGCTCCAGCAGCCCCTGCGCCGTCGAAATGCGCCCGTCCGCGGCGGCGAGCAGCGGATGCCGCTCGATCGTCTCGGCGATGGCTTGGGGCAGAGACAGAGGCTCACCCCAACAGACGGTAGTAGTAAAGAGCAGAACGAGGGCGCGCAATGACCCGATCTTACCAAACCGTTAAAATCACCTTAGGCGGAGAAACTCCTGGACGCATTTCGGGTTCGGACCCCTAGACTGAGTAGTAGACGGGGATTTTCGTATGAAGCGAATGCACTGGGCCACGGCCCTTCTTTTCACCTCGGCCCTTTCCGGGCAAGAGCTTTCCGGCCAAGCGATGGACGATCATCTCTCGGTCGAACACGCCGAATGCAGCTACTTCAGCCCGCACGGGATGAAGTTGCGGGCCGATCGCAGCAATGCGGCGCGCGTGGGCCGGTTGGGGCAGGAGACGGCGTCGATAGCCGCCCTGCTCAGCAAGAGCGCCGCGCCGGGCCGGCCGGCCGCGGGCGCGAGCGACAATCTGGTGGACCGCAACATCTTCGGCGTCCTGCGGGAGAAGGGCATCACCCCCGCCGCGCGAACCAACGACTATGAGTTCCTCCGCCGCGTGAGCCTCGATTTGACCGGCCGTGTCCCCACCACCGCCCGGCTCACCGCCTTCGTCGCCGACCCGGACCCGAACAAGCGGGCCAAGGTCATCGACGAACTGCTGGCCGCGCCGGAGTGGGCGGACAAATGGACCATGTTCTTCGGCGATCTTTACCGGAACACGGATATCGTGCGGGCCACCAACACCAACCGCTTCGCCGACGGGCGGGAGGCGTTCTACCGCTGGATCCACTACGCGCTCTCCTCGAACACCCCGTACAGCCAGATGGCCACGGAATTGATCAGCGCTCAGGGGCAGAACTCGTTTGAGCGCGGGGAGCTCAACTGGCAGGTGGGCAACCGGGTCACCAACGGCCCCGCCCAGGATATGTACGACCAGATGGCGTCGACCACGGCGGACACGTTCCTGGGCGTGAGCCACTTCAATTGCATCATGTGTCACAACGGCCGGGGGCACGTCGATACGCTTTCGCTGTGGGGCCGCAGCGCCTCCCGCGCCCAGGCGTACGGCTTCGCGGCTTACTTCTCGCAAACAGCCCTCGCGCAGGTTCGCCCGGTTCCCGGCGTGAACTACTTCTCCTGGAACGTGAACTTTAATCCGCGCGGTACCTACGCCCTGGGCACGACCACCGGTAACCGCCCGGCGCGGACGCAGTTCGGCCCGAGCCGGACGGTGGCGCCGGAGTATCCGTTCACGGCGGAAGCAGCTGTGCCCGTCGCCGCCGGCGACAATTGGTCCGCGGCGGCGGCCCGCAGCGTGGTTCGCGATCCGCTCTTTGCCAAGGCCACGGTGAACTATCTGTGGCGCGAACTGATGGTTCGCGGTCTCGTCGAGCCGGTAAATCAGTTGGATCCCGCTCGTCTCGATCCGGACAATCCGCCGCCGGACCCGTGGACGCTGCAGCCGACCAACGCCCGGCTGCTTAAAGAGCTCGGCCAGTTCTTCGCCGACAGTAATTTCGACTTGAAGGCCGTCATGCGGCTGATCACGAACTCGGAGGCTTACCAGTTGTCGGCCCGTTATGACGGCGAATGGAACCCTTCCTGGGACACGCTCCACGCCCGGCGCCTCGTTCGCCGCTTGACCGCCGAGGAGTTGCACGACGCCATCGCGCAGACCAGCAACATCCCGGCGACGATTACATTTGGGATCAACTCGAATGATCGTACGCTCACACGGACCGTTAACTGGGCGATGCAGACTCCGGCTCCCAACGCCCGCGGCGGATCGGCCGGCTTCTTGAACATCTTCTACCCCGGCGACCGTGAGGACAACGAACGCCGCCGCGACGGCTCCGATCAGCAGGCGCTGGCCCTGATGAACAACAACTTCGTCATGACCCGCGCGCGGGCCTCCGGCGCCGGACCCACCGCCAGCCTGCTCCGGCAGGTTCTGAATCTGGATGAGCGGCAGATGGTGGATACCCTCTTCCTCACCGTTCTCTCCCGCTACCCCAACGAGACCGAGCGCGCGGCTGCCATCAGCGCCCTGAGCAACGGCAACCGCGGCCAGCAGGCGGAAAACCTCCTGTGGACCCTCTACAACAAAGTGGACTTCACCTTTAACTACTAAGGAGCCCCGCCATGATTCCCTCCCATCCGCATATTCCCTTCTTCCGCCGCCCGTTCGCTTCCCGCCGCGAGTTCTTCCGCCTGTTGGGCGCTGGGGTCTCGGGTTCGTTTTTGGCCGGGAACGCGCAAGCCGAGCTCATACGCAGCCTCGACGTCACGACGAAGAACACCGCCAAGAACGTCATTTTCATCCTGCTGACCGGCGCGCCATCCCACGTCGATACCTTCGACTTCAAATACCTCGAAGGCACCACGCCCTCGGCTTTCCAGCCGGAGACGATCAAGGGCCTGCAGTTCAACACCGGGGTGTTTCCGAAGATCGCCGCCCAGCTTGACGATATCGCGATCGTCCGCAGCGTCCGGGCTTGGGCCGCGCAGCATACGCTGTCCCAGACCTGGGTGCAGATCGGGCGCAGCCCGGCGGCGGTGCTGGGTGACATTGCGCCGAACATCGGCTCGATCGTGGCGATCGAAAAGCGTCCGGAGCGGACCCCGGGCCAACTGTTCCCGACGTTCTTGGCTTTGAATGCTGATAACGCGGTCGGCTCCGGCTACCTGCCGGCCACCTATGAGCCGTTCAAGACGGCGCCCAACGCCAACGGTTTGGCCAATACGACCAATCCCGACGGGGCAACTCGGTTCAGCGCCAAATACAATCTGCTCGAAAGCCTCGATACGCCACTCCGGGTGAACTCGCCCTACGCGGAGGTGATGGAGGATTACGGCGACTTCTACAAATCGGCCCGGGGGCTGATGTACAACCCGACGGTGGACCAGGCGTTCCGGTACACCGCGGCGGAAAGCGCCCGCTATGGGAATACGGCGTTTGGGAATGCCTTGCTAACGGCCAAGCAGGTGTTGACAGCGAACTCCGGGACGCGGTACATCCAGGTGACGCTCGGCGGCTGGGATATGCACTCCGGCATCTACGCCGCGGCGGGCAACAGCATGTTTACCTTGGGGCGCACGCTCGACAACGGCTATGCGACGTTGATTGCCGATTTGAAGGCGGCCGGTTTGCTCGACGAGACGCTGGTGGTGATGATGGGCGAGTTCGGCCGGACGGTGGGCCGGTTGAATGACCAGGCGGGCCGGGATCACTACACGCAACAGTTCGCGGTGTTCGCGGGTGGCGGCGTGAAGGGGGGCCGGGCGATTGGCGAAACGGACGCGCAGGGCGCGCGGACGACGGAGTTTGGCTGGGCGGAAGAGCGGGATATCCGGATGGAGGATATCGAGGCGACGATCTACTCGGCGTTGGGGATCAACTGGACGAATGTGCGGTACGACGATCCGTTTGGCCGGGGATTTGAGTACGTGCCGTACGCGAGCGAAGGGTTGTACAAACCGATTCACGAGTTGTGGGGCTAAAATCGTTAGAGATGACCCGCGTCCAACTTCGCTACCAGCTTTTGAAACCGGTTGATGAGGCTCTGATGAAGAGCATCAACAATGCCCACGCGATCTACGGCATTGAGCAGATCAAACTGCAGCCTTCGCTGGAGGAGATCCTGGTGGAGTACGATGCTTCGCGGCTCTCGATTGATAAGGTGGAAAACAGCTTGAAGCGGGCGGGGATCCCGGCGACGCGGATCCTTCCGACGCCGCCCGCCCCTCCTGCGCCCCCCGCCGCGCCGCCGGCGTAGGGTGCAACTTCGCCTGTTCACAGAAAGCGAGATCGCTGAATAGCTCGCTCGGGCGCTGTCGTTTCCAGGACCTGTTGCCGGAGCCACCACCGACGCCTATTTGGCATTCGGCTGTTCGACAAGTACCGCACCCATCTCAGGACTCGCTTCGGCGGGCAGCCCTATCGCACCGGCGAGTACGCCGCCGCGCGCCAAAGGGTGATCTCCATCCATTGCGAGATCTGCCCGCCGCGCTCCACGCTCTCGGCTCGTACCTGATGCCACTCGGGATCGGCCATGAACGCCGCCCAGGCCCGCTCCCGCTCCCCAAGATCGGCGAACGGGGTGACATACACCAAATTGGGTAGATGCTTCCCCGCCAGCGTGCTGCTGTACAGCACCGGCCGAATCCCCAGCCGGTGAAAGATCCCGATCTCCGGCCCGGCGAAGCGCTCGTGCAACAGCTCCAACTGCGGCCACGACGGCGAATGGTAGAGCCGCATCTCGAAGATCCGGCCCTTTTCGCCGCCACCGAGCTCCAGCTCCGGCGAATAGCTGGTCGGCTGCAGCAGCGTCACCGAGGAATCGGCCGTGGCCGGCGCCTCCACGCGGCTGTCGAGCCACTCCTGCACGGAACCGTATCCGCGGATGGTCGCCACCTGCGGCATCTGCGACGCTACGACCGCATCGAGCACCATGGCCGGACCCGGATGCGCCGGCAGCCAGGTCTCCTGAATCCACTGGTGCACCGACGGACCCTGCGGCCCCTGATGCAGGACGAACTGCTCCAGCACATAAAGCTGAGTCTTCTGATTTGGCGAAGTTTGGCTAAGCACGATAATAATTGAGATTACCTCTATGCGCGCCGCAATTGGACTTCTTCTCCCCCTCGCCCTTTTCGCGGCGGACTACCGCACCCCCGCCGGCACGCGCTACGCCGTTCGCCGGCCTGGCGGGGAGACCGTTCTGCCCGGCGGCCGCATGCTTGCCCCCCTCGGCCGGCAGTTCCAAACCGGCCCCGGCATCTGGGGTCTCGCCGTTTCGCCCGACGGCCGCCACGTGGTCTCCGCCGACGGCGGGCCGAATCGCTACTCGCTCACCGTGCTGGACCAGGGTGCCGGTACCTATCGCATCCACACCCTCGAAGCCCTCGGCTCCCGGCCCAAGCCGGAGGACGATGACGACGAGTTCCGCAGCGTCTTCATGGGCCTGGCTTTCGAAAACAACCACGAGATCTGGGCCAGCGAAGGCAACTCCGGGCGCGTCCGCCTCGTCGACATCGCCAGCGGTAAACGGAAGCAGCTCTTCGAGCTGAACGGGAACGGCTTCGCCGACTCCTACTCCGGCGACCTCGCCCTCGATTCCGCCCGCGGCCTGCTCTACGTTGTCGACCAAGCCAACTTCCGCGTCGTCATCTTCGATACGAAGAAACGGCGAACGGTGGGTTCGTTTCGTACCGGGCGTCTTCCGTTCGCCATCACCCTATCGCCGGACGCCCGCCGCGCCTACGTCACCAATATTGGCATGTTCGAATACAGCGCCGTTCCGGGCGCCGACGCGAAAGCCGCTCGGCTGACCGGCCTGCCGTTCCCCGCCTTCGGCTTCCCCAGCACCGAGGCGGAGCAGGGGGCGACGCGACAGAACGCCGGCGGCGCACCAGTGGCGGTACCCGGTCTCGGCAGCCCCAACGTGAAGGAGGCGAACTCGCTGACCGTGGTCGATATTGCCGACCCGGCCGCGCCGAAGGTGCTGCAGTTCATCCCCACCGGCAAGCCGTTCGGCAAGGGCATCAACGGCGGGTCGAGCCCCAGCGGTGTCCTCGCGCACGGCGACTTTGTCTATGTCGCCAATGGCCACAACGACTCGATCACGGTAATCAACGCGAAGTCGCTTGCGGTGGAGCAGGAGATTGAAATCCGGATTCCGGGCCTCGAGTCGCTTCGGGGCGTACTGCCCACGGGGATGGCTATTCAGGGAGACTATCTGCTGGTGGCGGAGTCGGGGATTAACGCCATCGGGGTTATCGATCTGAAGCAGCAGAAGCACATCGCCCACCTGCCGGCGGGCTGGTTCCCCACGCGGGTGGTGGCCCGCGAAGGAGTGCTGCATGTGGGCAACGCCAAGGGCCACGGGACCGGACCCAACGCGTCGATGACCAAAGCGTTTGACCGCAGCTTCAACGCCGAACTCCGGCGCGGCACCATCTCCGTCTATCCTTTTCCGGCGGCCAACGAGTTCGCCAAGCATTCGGCGAAGGTGATGCAGCTGAACGGGTTCGTTCCGCAGCAGGCGGAGGCGCCGCCGCTGCCGAAGGAGATCCGTTACGTCGTCGTGATCGTGAAGGAGAACCGCACGTTCGACGAAGTTTTCGGTGACGTGGTGACCGCCTCGAACGGAGCGGTGAACTCGGCTTGGGACTTGGCGCGTTTGGGGCAGTACGCTGTCGTGCAGTCCGAGCGCGGGACGCTGCAGAGCCGGGCCGAACTGCGGAACATCGCTGTGACCCCGAACCACCGGTCGCTGATCGACCGCTACGCGTTCTCCGATAACTTCTATGCGGATTCCGAGGTCTCCGTCGATGGTCACCACTGGATCGCCGGCTCCTATCCCAACGCCTGGACCGAGTCCACGCTGATGGCCGCCTATGGGGGCCAAAAGAACTTCCGGTTCCCGACGGCCGCGCCGGGACGCCTGCTGTTCACCGGCAGCAACTCGTCGGTTCATCCGGAGGAGCAGCTCGAAGCCGGGGCGATCTGGCACCACCTCGAAAAGCACAACATCCGCTTCCGGAATTTCGGCGAAGGATTCGAACTCGCCGGGGGCGACGAGGGCGAAGGCCTGAAGCCGACCGGCGTGCGGTTCCTGACCAATGTGCCGATGCCGGACCCGCTTTACCGCAATACGTCGCGCGAGTACCCGAACTACAACACGAACATCCCGGACCAGTTCCGCGCTACGCAATTCATCAAGGAAGTGGAACGGCTCTACATCGAAGGGCACGAGGAGTTCCCCCGGTTCCTGTTTATCCATCTGCCGAACGACCACATGGCGAAGCCGCGGCCGGAGGACGGCTACCCCTATCAGGCCTCCTATGTGGCCGACAACGACATCGCGCTGGGCCGGATCATGGAGTTCTTGTCGAAGAGCCCGTGGTGGAAGCAGATGGCCGTGCTGATCACGGAGGACGACTCGCAAGGCGGAGTCGACCACGTCGATTCCCACCGCACGGTGATGATGGTCGCCAGTCCCTACGCTAAGAAGAACTATGTCTCCAAGGTCAACACCAGCTTCCCGGGGCTATTGAAGACCGCGTTTCGTTTGCTGGGCATGCCTCCGCTGAACTTATACGATGCGGCCGCGGCCGACCTGTCCGATTGCTTTTCGAGCGCCAACCCGGACTTCGCCCCGTATAAACTGCTTCCGGTGCGTCCCGAATTGTTCGACCCGGCCAAGGCGCGGGAGCCGCTCGATCCCAAGCCGGGACCCAAAATGGATGACCCCCGCGCGCTGAAGGAGCTGCAGAAGCCGTAAGATTAAATAAATAAAGGGGTTATGAATTGGCCCGGCGCTTGCATTCGAACATTGCATGAAAGCTTTGTTTGCGATTGCGATCGCAATTTCCCCCTGTTTTGCGCTGACGATCACTCCGGATGGCTCGCTTCCCGCGTTGCATCAGCAGATTGATCTCTCTTTGGATGGCATTTCTACTTCTTACTACGCCGGAGAAATCGGCGTTCGATTTGACGATGGCTCGCCCGCTCTGCTCTTTTGCGCCGATCCATTCATCTGGCTGCGGAACGAGGCGGTGGCGGTGACGGCGGTGCCCTCGGGCTCGTTGTCGTATGGGCCACGCTTGGCTTGGTTGCTGCAGAACTACAGCAGCGGTATCACGACGGGCTGGCAGGCGGCGGCGCTGCAGTTTACGGCCTGGGAGATCGTCCTCGATGGCGGCGACGGCTTCACGGCGGGACGGATGCAGGCGCGGCCCTCGACCGACTCCGGCGTGTTGGCGCTCGCCAACATCATGCTGACGGCGAGTGCGGGACAGTCGTCTTCCGGCGTTAGCTTCTACGTGCCCGATCTGGGTCCGAGCTACTCGCAGACCCTGTTTGGCTTTACCCCGCTGGCGGCCCGAGTGGTTAACGAGACGCCGGAACCGGCGTCTCTGCTGCTGATGGGCGCGGGACTGTTTCTGGTTGGGGTATGGCGGCGAGGAGGAACCGGCCGGTCAGAATAAATCCGAAGGTTGCCAGCAACGGGACCGTATAGCTGCCGGTGGCGGACCACAGGAGGGTCAGGAGCGAGGGGAACCACGTCTGGCCCACAACGTTCACTGGCACAATCACCCCCAGGACTCGCGGGAGCGAACGGCTGCCGAAGTGCTCGGCAGCCAGGATGGGGAGGAGGAGCGAATCGACACTCATGCCGAGGCCGAAAATCAGGGCGAACACATAGGGCACCTTGTCCGGCGACCAGTCGAGGACCAGCAGCAGTGGCATCGACCCGGCCATGAGGCCGAAGGCGATGGTGAGGACTGGGCGTTTCGGAAAGCGATCCACGCTCCAGGCGAAGAGAAAGCGGCCGATGGACCCGGTGAGGAGCATGAGCAGAACGGTGAAGCCGAAGACGGCGTCGAGGCGGGCCTGGGAGGAATAGTTGGCCTCCAGCAGGATCAGCTTCAGATGCTGGCTAATGCCGCCGACGCCAGCGATCGAGATCGTCGTGCCCACGAGCAGCAGCCAGAACGTGCGGTTGCGGGGAAAGGGCGCGGGGGCGGAGGAGGGCGAGTGGTCCGGCTCTGTGGCCGGAAGGCCCCAATGGGAGAGCGGCACAGCGAGCGCGATGAGCGCGCCGAGCAGAAGCAGCGCGGTTTGGTAGCCGAATGCCTGGGTCAAAGGCCGGGCGAGGGCGGCGACAGAGAGAGCGCCCAGGAAGCTGATGCCAAAGTAAGCGACGGCGAGCGCGGAGCCACGTTTTTCGGCGAACAGATGGGTCAACAGGATCTGGTGGGCGAGCGGGCCAGCGAAAGTCCAGCCGGCCATGTAGAGGATCCAGAGGGCGTAGTAGGCGAGGATGTTCGGCGGCATCAGGCCGAAACCGGCCAGGGAGGCGGCAACGAGAACCGAGCCCCCGGTAATGGAGTGACGCGGGGAGAGGCGGCGGACGTAGAGCGGGCCGAGGGCGAGGGTGACCAGGGTGCCGAGGGGCAGGCCGAGCATGATGGCGGCGCGGGACCAGCCGTAGCCGGTCTCCCAATAGTCGTAAAAGTACGGAATGGCGTAATAGGGCAGGCCGACGGTGAGGCCGAGGAGGACGGACGAGATTACGGCGACGCGCCACGGACTGTTCATGCGTGGCGACCCGCGAGAAGTGCGCCCCGCGCCACGATCAGTTCGGGTTGCGGCGCGAGTTCGACACGGCAAGCCGAACGAAGCGCCGGCAGGGCGCGGCGATCGACGGCAGAAAGGGCGGCGGTGAGGTAGCCGCGGTAAGAAAGGGTGCCCCCGTAGAGGCCGATGCGTTCGGGACGGACGAGGTTGATGAGAGTGGCGAGACCGGCTCCAAAGGCGTCGCCGGCGGCGCGGACGGCGGAGACGGCGGCGGGGTCGTGGCGGCTGAGGCGCTCGGCGAGTTCGGGGGCGGAAAGGTTCAGGCGGGCGAGGAGCGCGACGCCGGAGGCGGCATCGTCGAGCGTGCCTTGGGGGCCGTAGGGGACGTAGCCGAGTTCAGTAGCGGGAAGGCGACGGCCAGCTACTTGAATGGCGGCGGCGATGGCGGTGCCGGAGCCGACAATGGCGACCGTCGCGTCGGGCGCGGCGTTGGCGGCGTAGGCGGTGAGGGCGGCCTGGCCGTCGTTCAGGACGGCGGCAGCGCTAGGGCGCCAGCCATCGAAGAGCGGGAGGACGTCGCAAGGGCCGATGGTTCCATCGGCGGCTACGAGGCCGGGGACGGCGAGGCCATAGACGGCTTCGGCGGGGGCGAGTTCGGCGAAGACCTCCGCCAAGTGAGCCATGAGGTGATCGGGCGTGAAGCCGGGGCCGGTGGGGAACTTCCAGGTGCGTTCGCCCGCAGGTGTTTCGGCGAGCACGAGCAGCTTGGTGCCGCCGAGGTCGACGCCGAGGGAGATAGGGGGCATATTTCTATTGTCGGGGCAGCGCGTGATAGCGTCCAATGCGATGTCCGACGACGTTCGATAACCTTTGGTTATGACGGGACTCGATCTCGATGATTTACGAGCGGTGGCGGCGCTGGCCGAACAATCGCATTTCGGACGGGCGGCGGAGCGACTGGGCGTTTCGCAGCCGGCGTTGACGAAGCGGATCCGGCTGGTGGAGGAGCGGATGGGCGGGCGGCTGTTTGAGCGGTTGCCGCGAGGGGTGCGGCTGACGGCGGCGGGGGCGGTGTTGGCGGAGCGGGCGCGGGTGGTGCTGGCGGAGGCGGAGGCCGCCGTCGAGAAGACGCGAGGTGTTCTGCGGGGGACGAGCGGCGAATTGCGGATCGGGGCGGGATTGACAACGCTGTTCGCGGGGTTGCCGGAGGTGTTGGGCGCGTTTCACCGGCGGTATCCCGAGGTGCGGCTGACGGTGCGGGACATGGCGAGCGGGGAGCAGGCGGAGGCGCTGCGGCGCGGCGATTTGGACGTAGGGTTTCTGCGCCAGGACGCGGCGGGGCCGGGCCTGGAAGTGGAGGCGATGCGGCGGGAGGAGCTGCGGCTGGTGGCTCCGGCGAAGGGCCCGCGGAGCCGGCGGGCGCTGTGGGAGAGCCCGTTCGTGATGCTGGCGCGAAGCGTTTCGCCAACGTTCCACGACCATGTGCAGGCCACCTGCCGGGCGGTGGGGGTGACACCGCGCGTGGGGCAGGAGACCAACCAGTTGCTGACGGTGTTGACGCTGGTGCAGGCGGGGATTGGGGTGAGTCTGGTGCCGAGCTCGGTGGCGGCATTGGGCATCGGGGGCTTGCGGATTGTGGAGGTGGGCGTCGCCGAGGCGGCCTGGACGGTGGCCATGGCGTGGCGCAGGGAGGCGGTGGAGGGGACGCCGCTGCGCCACTTTCTGGGATTGGCGCGGCGGCGCTGGGTTAGCGAAGCTGGGCGATGACGCGTTGGAGGTGATCGCGTTGGGGGAGCAGTTGGCCGCGCCGGTACCAGATGCGGGCGGCATTGCCGAGATAGACGCCGGCGAGCATGAGGCTCAGACTGAAGACCGCGTTCTGGTTCATTTTGCCGGCGGCGTGGAGCTGATAGAGGAGCACGGCGAAGAGAGGGACGGTGAGGGCGGCGTAGAGGCCGAGCGTCTTCTGGCTGGTGAGTTCCTGGTCGACTTCCCGCAGGGACAGATGGAGGGCGTCGGCGACCGCCTCGGTGGATTGGCGCCAGGCTTGGCGGAGATGGAGTTGGCGGCGAATGAGGATGGCCAGGACTCCGAGGGCGAGCAGCGGGAGGGCCAGGGTGAGCGGGGAGAATGAGGCGTTGGCAATGGCGACGCCGGTGGCGACCAGGGTATTCACCGTGGCGAGGCCGAGGATGAGGAAGCGGCCGCGATGGGCGCGACGGGCACGGCGGGCGAGGTCGGCCGGGGTGGGGGCGGCCTGGTTGCGCCAAGCGGCTTCGTATGATTCGAGGTTCATGTGAGCATCTCCTTGAGGCGTTGGCGGAGCCGCGTGAGGCGGGCTCCGATGTTGGTTTCGGTGAGGCCGAGGACCTGCGCGATTTCGGCGTAGGTGAGGCCGTCGAGGTGGAGCAGGATCAGAGATCGATCGAGCTCAGGAAGTTGGGCGATGGCGGCGTAGAGTTGGTCGAGTTGGTCCGTGTCCCGAGTGGGCGCGGGGAGGTCGGGTAGCGGGACGTGGGGCCGGCGGGTGCGGGTCCAGTTGAGGGCGCGGTTGAGGGCGACGCGGTAGATGAAGGTTTGGGGTTGGGCTTCGGCGCGGTAGAAGGGGAGGGCGTCCCAGAGGGCGAGGAGGAGGTCCTGGTGGAGGTCGTCGCGATCGGTGGGGGTTGCGTAGGCCCGCGCGATTTTGTGGAGGATGGCGCCGTTCTGGAGGAGCCAGGCTTCGAAGGTCGCGAGTCGGGGCGGGGTAGGCACGTTCGCAGGATTAGGAACGGGCGGGGGGCGATTCCTTACACGGCGGTACGATTTCAGTGTATGGCGCGGCGGAGGCAAATAGAGGCGGAGCCGGTATATGGAGTTTGCCCGGCAGTTTCGGATTCTAGCGACGGCGATGATTCGGGAGAGAGCAGCCGGGACACCGACGCGGAATGTTCTGGGGCGGGTGATGACGGCGGCCGATGCCGGTGTCGCGGCTTGTGTGGAGTTGCTGGTCGAGTTCATCCCCGAGGACCGGAAGATGTTTGCGGGCAAGGGGTATTCGGCGAGCGCGGCGCGGACGCTGAAGCGGGCGGCGCTGAACTATGGGCAGGAGGACCGGATCCGGCGGCGGGTGGTGAAGATGCTGCTAGCGGGGAATGTGCCGCACGAGTTTAAGGAATATGCCAAGTTATTGCGGCGGGTGGGGTTAGGGGAGTGGGGTCCGGTGATTGAACGGGAGGCTCCAGTGGAGAATCCGTGGGTGGCGCGTTATGTACGGTATTTCCGTCTCCACGCGAAGTAGGCGATCGGGGAGAGAAGGCCCAGGAAGAGGAGGGAGAGGGCCCAGGCGCGGTCGGCGTTGCCTTCCCAGTGGGAGTGGGCACCAATGTAGCCGAGCATGGCAGCGAGGGCGGCGGGCCAGAGGGTGTGAAGGAGGCGGTGACCAGGCGGGAGCAATTCCTGGATCACGATGGCGGCGGGGAGCATGGGCCAGGCAGTCGAGAGATTGATGGCAGCGAAATACCACTCCTCGAGTCCAGCCGGCGGGAGAAGCGCCCAGGTGAAGCCAAGATACAGCTTCGAGCGAGCATGCAGCTCCCAACCCGCGTTCAGTGCCGCCATTGCGGTGGCGCAGGAGAAGCTCAAAGGGAGCCCAACGCCAGAGAGTCCCGTGAGCCAGATCGTTTTCCTTTCCGCGGTCCTTCTGCCAATCATCCAGGCCAACGGAAGCGCGGGCGCTGCCGCGAGCAGCAGTTCCAGAATCAACTCTCCGCCCCATTGCATGCGCGGCATATGACCGTTGGGAACCGTCCAGTAGCCGAGTCCCTCGCGCTTATCGTAGAGAGCCCAAAGGAGCAGCACCAGCCCGCAAGCGAGAAAGAGCAGGGCGAGGACGCGGCGCAGCGGTGCGATTCCGGCGGCGACCAGAATTCCCAGGATAATGAGACCGGCGGGGTAGTCGAGCCGGAACGCCAAGAGGCCGATCACCAGCAGATTGCCCAGGATGATCCAAAGATCCAGGCCGGACGACAACCATTGGGGCGGGCGCCAATGGGCAGCGAGAGTGGCGGGGCCGACGTGGCAGATGACGGTCGCCGCGATAGCAGCGAAGCCCAGTTGCAGCCCGAAGTCATCGGGGCTGGCGTAGGCCGTGACCCGTTCCCAGACTGGGAAGTTGAGGAACAAGAGCGCCTCCAGAACGACCAGGAGCGAGATGTTGGCTGGCGCGGGGGAGAGCATGCTATTCGATGGGTCTATAGCGGCGGGCGAGGAGCCCGGTGGCTTTGGCAAGGTCGAGGTCGGCGAGTAGGAGGCTGTGTTCGCCAGAGGGATTGCTGGCAATCACGGTGCCGTCCGGAGCGGCGACAGCGGAGTGGGTCGGCGCGCCGGGGAAGGCGTAGTTCACTGTGGCGAAGTAGCAGGTGTTCTCCGCCGCTCGGCAGGCAACGGCGCTTTGGTGAAAGGACGCGGTGGGGCTGGGCGCATGGTACTGCTGATGGAAGACCACATGCGCGCCGTGGCGGGCGGCCCAGCGCACCGTCTCCGGATAGCGCCATCCTTCGTGGCAGATCGTGACGCCGAAGGTTAGAGGTCCGGCGTGGAAGAGTTGACGGCCAGCGGCGGGCGTATAGAGGCCCTCTTCGGAGGGGTCGATTTGCACCTTGTCCTGGAAGCCGGCGCGGGTACCGTCCGAGTTCAGCACGAGCGCGGTGGCAAAGAGGGCGTCGCCTTCGAGGCGTTCGGTTCCGAGGATGACAGTAATCTTTGCGCGGGCCGCTGCGGCGGCGAGCGTGGTCCAGGTGGATTCGAGGAACTGGGGGGCGGGAGGAGGAACGGCGCGGGAAGGGTCGCGGTAACCGGGGAGGTAGCACTCGGGGAAACAGAGGACGTGGGCTTGGGCTTGCGCAGCCTGCGCGATGGCTTGCTCGGCGAGGGCGACCGATTCAGCGGGAGAGGCGGCGAAGGGGAGGGTCGCCAGAGCGATACGCATAGCCAGGATTACAGTTTAAAGCGGGACGGCCGGAGGCCGGCCGTCCCAATGTTCTGCCTAATGGTGGGTCCGCAGAGACACCTGATACGGAAACTGAACTTGAGCGCCAAGGCGGAGTGTTTCCGCGCCCACAGGGCTGAGCAATGACGCCGGAAGCGAGGCAATGCTTTGGAGGTAGGCCGTCAGGGCAGCTTCCTCCGCCGGCCGGTTCTGCTGCTCACGGGCCAAATCAGCGGCGGTGAGGAATCGGCCGTTGAAGTGCGCGGTCGGGGCATCAGCGATGAAGTGCGACGTGAGGCCGATGAGACTGGGGTAGTCAAACAGCGCCGTAGCGGAGGGTGGATTTGGTCCGAGGGACACGAGAGTGATACCGGGGCGAGTCTCCCACTTTTCGCCGTAGGCGCCGAGTTGGAGGTCGGCCTGGAGGGAGGTCCAGAAGCCATTGACGATGGCGGCGAGGGTGGGGTCGTTCCAAGAGACCTTACCCATGCTTTGGCCAGCTGAGCCAAGCGAGACGCGGCCGTCGGGGCCTCTCATAGCTTGAAAGGCTTCGCCGATCGCATTCGGGCGGCTGAGCGCGGGACGGATGGCGCCAGTGAGTTCGGCTCGCTCGTCATTGGTGGCGAGAAGGCCGATCAACCGCGCGATGGCAGAGACGCCGCTGGCGTTAATCTTGACGAACATGTCGGCGCGGGCTTGGTCGGCGCCGGGCGCGGGGGACCAGGATACGGTTAGCTTGCCATCCGGGGTGCCGGTGGCCCGGGCGATCTCGGCGCCGGTGACGCCGGGGAGCGGGTTCATGGCGATGGTCCAGCTGCGGCTGTCGCCTTGGTAGGACGAGGCTTTGAAGCCGTCAACATCGCCGTTGGCGGGAAGGCCCGCGGCTTGTAGAGCGGCGGCAAGGGTGGTGGGGTAAGCACGGGACTGGTTGTGGTAGTTGTGCAGCGCCAAGCCCATTTGCTTGAGGTTGTTGGCGCAGTTTATTTTTGCTGCAGCTTCGCGGACCTTCTGGACGGCGGGAAGAAGCAAGCCGATCAGGATGGCGGCCGTCGAGATGACGACGAGCAGTTCGATGAGGGTGAAGCCGGATTCCCGCGAAGGGCGGCCGGTTTTTGCAGTGGTGTTCATGATGATTCTCCTGTGGAACCGGGGCGGTAATTCGGGATCCCGCTGGGCTCACCGGGATAGGGTGAGATTCGATGGAGAATTCCGTCAGGGGAAAATGATATAGGCGCGGGTATGGCGATAGTGGCGGGTGAGGCTGGGGTCGCCGGTGACGCAGATGGCGGTATCTAGGGCGTCGGCGATGAGGCCCGTGGGGGCGATGGCGGTGACCTGGCGGGGCGTCGAGAGAGGCCGGCGGGTGCGGGGGTCGAGGATGTGGGAGTAGCGCTGGCCGTCAATGACGGTGTACTGCTCGGCGTCGCCGGCAGTGGAGACTGCGGCGTGCTTGAACGTGACCGCAGACGATGTCGCCGCTGATGGCGATGAGGGCGCGGGGGAGGCCGAGCGCCTTTAGCGCTTCGTCGGCGATGTAGCCTTTGCCGAGGCCGCCGGCGTCGAGGCGGATGCCGGGGTCGTCGAGCCAGGCGGTGTTGCCTTTGAGGTGAAGATGCTGGTAGCCAGAGGGCAGGTTAGCGGGCGGGAAGGTCTTGGTCTGCCGCCAATGGCGGATCAGCGCTCCGGCGGTGATGTCGAAGGCGCCTTGGGTTCGTTGCGCTACCTGCTGGGCGGTGTGGAGAACACGGGAGAGTTCGGGGGAGACGGGGCGGGGCGTGGTCGAGATCTGATTGAGTTCAGAGTGGGGAAGGTAGTCCGAGAGGATCTGGTTCAGGGCCGCGATGCGGGCATAGGCGCGGCGGAAGGCCGCGCGGGCCTCGTCGACATTGCGGGCATAGGCCGTGATGCCGACGAGGGTGCCAAGATGCGGCTCCACCGCTTCGAACCGTTCGAGCGCCGGGGCGGCGCTACTCGCGCTCGACGCCGTTATTCCAATAACGAAACATCTGCGCAGCACTGGGAACCTTCAGCGGACGGACGAGGCGGAAGCCGAGGAACTGCGCATCGGTGAGATACCAGATGGACTTGGGCAACTGCGGATCCTGCATCTTCCACTGCGGGTCGGACCAGATGCGCTGGCCGCAGCCGAGTTTTTCGGCCGGATCGGACCAGGCGCCACCCTTCGCTACGTGGGGATAGGGTTTGGTCGAGACGATGTAGCCTTCCGGTGGCAACGGCTTGCCGTAGGCCTTCTCGTCGTACTGGTCGAGCGTCCATTCGGCGACGTTGCCGAGCATGTCGTAGATGCCGAGCTTGTTCGGCTTCTTCTTGCCGACCTGCTCGTACTTCTCGGGCGCGTTGTCGGTGTACCAGGAGCGCTCGTTGATGGGCGTTGCTTCGGTGTCGCCGAGGCGGCAGGCGTGCTCCCATTCGGCCTCGGTGGGCAGGCGGTAGAACTGGCCGGTTTTGGCCGAGAGCCACTGGGCGTACTTGTTCGCCGCATGCTGGGTCATCGAGATGGCCGGGTAGCCGTTGATGCCCATGCCGAACGACATTTCGACGTACGGCTTGGTGGGGCGGGAGATGGCTTCCACCACGGGATTTTCGCCGCGGACTTCGTTGGCGAGATTCTGGAACATGAAGAGGCGGTACTCGTCCCAGGTGACTTCGCGGGCGGCCATCCAGAAGGGACCGACCTTGGCATCGCCGGGGACGGGCAGCATTTCAAACTCGACGGTGGAGTTGGGGATGGTGCGCTTGTAGGGCTTCAGTTCGGTGGCCTGCTCCATCTTCGGATGGATACGGGCGACGAGGGCTTGGTCGTCCTTGACTTTGGGGACCGGAAGCTTGAGGGTGAGGGTTTCCGGCCACGGGGCGCCGGCGGCGATCCAGGCTTTGAGGATGGCGCGCTGGGCCGCGGGGATCTGTTGGCCGCCGGGCGGCATGGCGAGCGAGGTGCCGGGCGCGAGTTCCGTCGTCGTGTACAGCAGGGACTTGGCGGGGTCGCCGGGGACGAGCGCCGGACCGCGCGTGCCGCCTTTAAGGGCGGCGGCGCGGGTGTGGAGCCGAAGGCCGGAGAGGCCCCGTTCGGCTCCGTGACAGGAGAGGCACTGCTGCTCCAGGACCTGGCCGAACTCGGGCGTCTGTGCCAAGGCGAGGAGCGGGAGGAAGAAGAGACTCAGTCGCATTAGAGGAACTTGGTGCGGCCGGGGAGCGGCATCGGTTCGTTCTGGACGGTGCCAGACCATTCGACTTTGTCGGGGAAGATGCGGTGCTGGGAGGCCATGAGCTGATCCCAGGTGATCTGCTGGCCGGTGTAGGCGGCCATGCGGCCCATGATGCCTAGGAGGGTCGACGTGCACATGCGTTCGCCGTCGTTGAGCGGGGCGCCTTTGCGGATGCCGGCGAACAGGTCGTCGTGCTCCTTCTGGTACATGTCGTACTTCTGGCCGGAGAAGGTCCAGGGGTTTTCGCCGACGATGCGGGGGTTGGGCCCGCGGCCGATGATGGCCTGGCCTTTGGTGCCCATGATGTAGTCGGCGTTTTCGTTGTAGCAGCCTTCCATTTGGCGGTTGGAGACGAAGGCGCGGACGTTATTGGGATAGAGGTAGTTGACCGAGAAGTGGTCGTAGATGTTGCCGCCTTCGGCGGGAATCTGGCGGCCGCCGGTGGCGACGCAGGAGACGGGGGGCTGGTCGTTGAAGGCCCAGGCGACCTTGTCGACGGTGTGGATGGCCTGTTCGACTAGCGAATCGCCGCAGAGCCACTGGAAGTTGTACCAGTTGCGGATCTGCCATTCGACGTCGGACATGCCGGCGGGCCGGGTGTCGGCCGGGGGCATGGGCTTCACCGGGTTGGTGTAGTAGGTGCCGTAGTAGGAGACGATGTCGCCGATGGAACCGCCCTTGATCTTGTTGAACGTTTCGACGATGTAGTTCGAGTAGCGCCAACAGAAGCCGGCCACGAGGGAGAGGTTCTTCTCCTTGGCCATCTTCGAGGTTTCCATGACGTGGCGGATGCCGGGGACGTCAACGGCCATGGGCTTTTCGCAGAAGACGTGCTTGCCCTTTTCGATGGCGTAGCGGAGCTGGGCGGGGCGGAAGCCGGGAGGGGTGGCGAGGAGGACGACGTCGACGTCGGAGTTGATGAGCTTTTCGTAGGCATCGAGGCCGACGAACATATTGGCCTTTTCGACTTTGACTTTGTCGCCGTGGATCTTCTTCAGGCGGTCGACGGACTCGTCGATGCGTTCCTGGAACACGTCGGCCATGACGGTGAGGTTGGCGAAGTCATCGGCTTTGAGGGCTTGGGAGGCGGCACCGGTGCCGCGTCCGCCGCAGCCGACGAGGCCGACTTTGATGGACTTGGAGCCCTGGAGGGCGGAGAGGACGGCGGGGGCGCCGAGGATGAGGGCTCCGGACTTCAGGAAGTCACGGCGAGGGTTCTGTTCCATACCCATTAGAATATACCGGCACCCAGAGAGTTGCGTCATTCCCAACGAAGGGCCGTCGCCGGGTCCACGCGGGCGGCGCGAGCACTGGGCCACCAAGCGGCGAGCAGAGCAGTTAATGCGAGCACGGCAGCCGTGAGGGCCAGGCTTTGCTGGAGTTGAAGCGCGACGGCGGCCGCAGAGCCCAGGCCGAGGCCGAGGGCCGTCCAGAGCAGGGCCTGGCGGAGGACGAGGCCGCGAACCTGCGACGGCGTGGCGCCGAGGGCCAGGCGGACGGCGATTTCCCGGGCGCGCCGGGCCACAAGAAAGGCAAGGACGCCGTAGAGCCCGATGGCGGCGAGGAGCAGACCGGCGAGGGCGAAGCCGCTCAGCAGGGCCGACTGGAAGCGAGGCTGGGCGGTGAGGGCGTCAATCTTACGGGTGAGCGGGTAGATTTCGGCCGGAAGATGAGGATCGAGCTGCCGGAGCTCGTGGCGGACGGCGGCATTGAGTTTGGCGGGGTCGGCGGTGGATTGCAGCAGGATCTGCGAATGGCCGCGGCCGGCGGAGGGGTGGTGGCGCCGGAGTTCGTAGTATTCCGGGTCGTCCTTTCCGGTGAGCCCCGCGTTGCGCACATCGGCGACGACCCCGACGATGGGGCGGAAGGGCCCTTCGAAAGCGCGCATCCGTTGGCCGATAGGGTTTCGCTGGGGAAAGAGGCGGCGGGCGAGGGATTCGCTGATGATGACCAGATCCTCCGGGCCGCGCCGGTCTTCTTCGGTGAAGGCGCGGCCGCGGACCACGGGGATGCCAAGGATGGAGAAGTAGTGCGGCGTGATCTGACGGTGGACGACCATGCCCCCGGTGGGGGCGCCGGTGTTCGCGGGGCGGCCTTCCACTTGGAGTGTGGAGAATATGGTGGTCATGAGCCGGCCGTGCGGCGGCAGGGCATCGGCAAGCGCGACGGCTTGCACGCCGGGGATGGCTGCCAGGCGCTCTTCGAGGGCTTCGAAGAACTGAAGCTGTTGCTCGCGTTGCGGGTAGCGATCCCGATGGAGGCCCACTTCCGCCACCAGCAGGCCTTCCGGGCGGAGGCCCAACGGGATCTGCAGTTGGGTGATGAGCGACTGGAGCAGGTTGACGGCCGAGGCCAGCAGGACCACCGTCACGGCGATTTGCGCGACCACGAGGCCGGAGCGGAACCACTGGCCGCGTTGGAGAAGGAGAGGGGCGAGGCCGAACAGGAGACTGCAGGCGATGGTGATGGCGCTGGCGGCGAGGAGCACCCGAAGGTCAATGGTTGCTTCGGCTAGGCGCGGGATGCCGTTGGGGGCAAAGTGGGCGAACAGGGCCAGCAGTGCGCGCGCGACGACCAGACCGGCGGCGGTGCCGAGGCCCGCCAGAAGCAGGCTTTCGGTGATCGACTGACGCAGAAGTCGGCCGTGGCTGGCGCCGATGGCTTGGCGGATGGACCATTCGCGTTGGCGGGCATGGGCGCGCGCCAGCAGCAGGTTGGCGACATTGGCGCAGGCGATGAGCAGCATCAACCCGACGGCGCCGAGGAGGAGGAGGGCAGAGCGACGGGAGTCCCGGGTTTGGCGGTCGCGGAGCGAGTGGACTTTGAGGGAGACCTCGTTGCGGAACTGGGGTGGAACGGATTTCAGCGCCTCGGCAAAGAGGGGTTGGAGCTGGTCGCGCGTTTGGGAGGCGGTCTGGCCGGGGCGGAGGCGGCCAAAGGCGGTGAGGAAGAACATCGCCCGGCTCTGCGAAGTCTGGCGGATCGTCATCCGCTGGAGGAGATCGAAGGGTTGCAAGGTGGGGAGTTCAAAGCCGGGGGGCAGGACGCCGACGATGCGGACCGGTTGGCGGTTGATCTCGATCGTCTGGTTAAGCAGGCCGGGGTTGGCGGCGTAGCGGGAGAGCCAGAGGTGGTGCGAAATCAGGGCGGTTTCGGCGCCGTCGGACTCCTGCAGGTCGCGACCAAGCAGCGGACGGACGCCGAGTGTGGAGAGAAAGTTGTCGTCCACTTGGGCGCAACGGTAGCGGACGGGATCGCCACTCGTGAGGTCGCAATCGGTGTTGCCGCGCGTGGCGGTCAGCTGGGTGAGTACCGTTTGCGATTTGCGCCAGGTGAGGTAGTCGGGACTGAGGAGGAACTCGTTGGTTTCGATGGGCGCGGCCATGCCGAGCCAGACGAGGCGGTCCGGTTCGGCGTAAGGGAGGGGCCGGAAGAGGATGCGGTCAACGACGGAGAAGACCGCGGTGGAGGCGCCAAGGCCGAGCGCCAAGGTGAGCAAAGCGGCGGCAGTGAACAGGGGGCTATGGCGGAGGCCGCGGAGGGCGTAGCGGAGGTCCTGCTGGAGGTGATCGAGGTAGACCGGGACGTGGACGGCGCGGACGGCTTCCGAGATTTGCAGGCGGTTGCCGAAGCGGCGACGGGCTTCGTCGGGCGTTGCGCCGTGGTCGGCGCGGAGGGCGAGGTGAGACTCGAGTTCTTGCTTCCAATCGTCGTCGTGCTTGCTCATTGGGCGAACCTCAGAAGTTTCGAGACGCCTTTGGCGGTTTGGAGCCAGGACTCCTCGGCTTGGATGAGACGCTTGCGGCCGGCGGGAGTGAGCTTGTAGAACTTGGCCTTACGGGCGTTGGGGGTGACGCCCCATTCGCTCGAAAGCAACCCCTCTCGCTCCAGGCGATGGAGGGCGGGATAAAGGGACCCTTCCTCAACCGAAAGGAGACCGGAGGAGGCTTGCTGGATATGCAGCGTGATGCCGAAGCCATGGTTGGCGGCTCGGGCGAGGGTTTTTAGAATCAGGAGTTCGAGTGGTGGCATTACCCTAGTGCTCTAGGGTAGAAGTCTAGGGCAGATGACTCTGGGAGTCAAGCGATATACTGCTGGGAGAGTTATGGCAAAGAATTTTATGGATTTGACGGGCCGCGTGGCGGTCGTGATGGGCGGGACGTCGGGCATCGGCGCCGTGCTGGCCGTGGGATTGGCCGAGGCCGGTGCGACCGTGGTGCCGACGGGACGCCGCGAAGCCGAACTGAACACGGTTTGCGACCAGATTGAAGCGCTGGGCGGCAAGACGCTGCGGCAGATCTGCGACGTGCAAAAACGGGAATCGATCGATGCGCTGCGCGATGCCGTGGTGGCGAAGTTTGGCCGGGTGGACATCCTGCTGAACGTCGCCGGCATGACCTTCCGCAAGAAAACCGCCCAAGTAGAAGAGGCCGAATGGAACCGGCTGATGGACGTCAACGTCACCGGCACGCTGCGCGCCTGCCAGAGCTTCTATGAGCCGCTGAAGGCCCACGGCGCGGGCCGCGTGATCAACATCGCCTCACTGAGCTCCTACGTCGGTTTGCTCGAAGTAACCGCTTACGCCACCTCGAAAGCCGCCGTGCTGCAGTTGACCCGGCAGTTGGCCGTCGAGTGGGCCAAGGAAGGCATCAACGTCAACGCGATCGCGCCGGGCGTGTTCCGCACCGAGCTGAACGCAGCGCTGCTGGACGGCACCGAGCGCGGCAAAGAGTTCCTGATGCGGACGCCGATGAAGCGGTTCGGCCAGCGGCAGGAGCTGCTCGGCGCGGCGCTGCTGCTCGCCTCAGACGCAGCGAGCTACATCACCGGGCAGTGCATCGCGGTGGACGGTGGCTTCCTGGCGAGCGGCGTTAACCAATAGCAAAGCAGTGCAGGCGGCGGCCGGTGAGCGCGTAGAGCTCGCCGGCCGAGCCGAGAATGGGGCTGGCCACCTGCTCTTCGCCGGGCATGCGGCAGAGCGGCCGGGCTTCGCCTTTGGCGTTGAGCGCGACGACAGCGTCGCCAACGGCGGTAAGGAGTTGGCCGTCGGCAGAGACCGTGGCGCCGGCGACACGGGCGGGGGCTTCGTACTGCCAGGCGAGTTCGCCGGCGGCTGAATAGCAGAGCACGCGCTGCTGAGAGAGCAGGTAGACCCGATGGTCGTAGCCGACGATGGGCGGGCGCTGGAAGACGGTCAACCCTTCGGGCAGGCGGCTAGCGACGTACTCGCCGGTGGGAGCAACGATCCAAAGCTGCTGGCGGTGGTTAACGGCGCAGAGCAGGTAGGAGCGTCCGGTTTCATCGAGGCTCAAGCCGTGGGGCGCCATGTCGATGACGAGGCGGCGTTGGGAGTTGAGCGAGAGATCGAGGAACTCGAGGACGCCGGGCCGGGCGAGGACGGGAAAGTCCTCATGCATGGCAACGTGCAGCGGGACGTTGAGACCGTCGCGGGAGGCCGTGGCGTTGCCGGCGGCGTCGAAGACCTGCAGGTACATCACGCGCGTGGGAGCCGGATTATGCGGGCTCGACGATTCGGCGGTGCTGGCGACGAGGGTGACGCCGCTGGGGCGGCGATGGAAGTACGTCCGCTTGGTGCCGATGCCGCCGGCGGCGCTGAGGACGAGGCCGGCCGCGGCCGTCGTGAGATTGAAGGACGCGATGCGGCCATAGCGGTCCGGGACGAAGAAGGCGTTGTTGCCGGGCAGGAGCTCCGCGTCCCGGCCGGTGGTGACTCCCTGGGTGACCGGCTTCTGCGCAACGAAGAGATGGTAGCCGGCCAGGCCGAGGGCGAAGACAGAGGCGCCGGAGGCGAGCAGGCCGGCGGGCTTGATGCCGGGATCGATGGGAGCGTTCCACGACGCGGTGAACGGGCCGGGGGGAAGCGGGCGGGTAAGGCGGGAGTTGAGGCGTTCGTTAGCGTAGGGCCGGAGGTAACCGGTGGGGGCGCCGGGCGCGGCGGGAGCAAGCGGGGGCAACGCGCCGGGGCGGGGCGGGACGAGTTTAGCGGCGGATTGTTCGGTGAGCGAGGTCATGGCTTTGGCCTTCGGGGGTTTGGGGGTCTGACAGGAGGCGCCGTTCGAGCCGAGCGCGGCGGCGAGAGAGACGGAGTGAAACTGCCGCCTATGCACTGGCCACGACCGTGGCTCCGGGCACGGCCGGACGGACGACGCGCGATTGGACCAGCGCATTCGTCAGGCCGGTGGCCGGGTTCGGAAGGGCGCTACAATCAATGCCGACCATGTCGGCGTACCACTTCCAGGCGTCGGCGGCCTGGAGCTGGGCGGGGGTGAGGTGGAGCGTGGTGGCGTTCTGCCAACCGGTGGGCCCGGCGTTGACGACACGGATGGTGAAGTGGCGCGGGTGGCTCGCGTCGACCGCGTTGACCGAGGTGGTGTAGGCGGCCTGGTTGGCGGGGTTTCCAACGTTGGCGAGGTAACTGGTGTTGGCGGCCGTGCCATCGTTGATGAACTTCTCCACCAGCGTGCGCGGCATGAATTGGACCAGGCAGTTCGTGAAGTTGGCGGGGGCGATGGCACCGTTGAAAACGAACAGGCGATTCATGTTGGTGTCGACGCTGATGAGGAAGCTCTGGATGGGGGTGGTGATGTCGGTGTGGGCCGTGGCGTTCGGGAACTGCCAGGCGATCTTAACGAGCACGCACTGGATGCCGTCGTACTCCACGCCCGGCTTGAGGCGGTTGGCGTAGGAGTCCTTGCCGAGCATGTAGAGATAAGTATCGAAGTTGCCGCGGGTGCCGCCGGTGCGGCGGGAGTCGATGATGAGCGGGAAGTACTCGAAGCAGCGGCTGTTATTGGGGGCCGTGGGATGGGGCGGCAGCTTGTATTGAAAGGCGCCGGACTCGATCTGCAACGGGGTGCTGAGGATGCCGCGGACCCATTCGGCGGAGTGCCAGAAGTAGCGGTTCTCGATGGTGAGGATGCCTTCCATCATGAGAGCCCCGGAGACGACGGAGAAGGGATCGCCGGGCACCTGGCTACCGAAGCCGGCGAACTCATAGGAGCAGGCGCGGTTGCTCCAACGCTCGTTGTATTCGTCGGGTAGGGCGTAGCCGTGGCCGACTTCGTGGGCTGCTACGAAGAAGCCGGTGGGATCGGCGGCCTCGTTGCCGGAGCTGAAGTTGCCGATGCCGGTGGCGCCGAGCATGTCGGCGCGGGGCTGCACAATGACGTTGAGCCGGAAGTGAGAGCGGGGCTGGGGCACGTCCTGACAGTAGAGGAAGGGCCGGCAGCGGAACGGCATGGCGCCGGTTTGGGGCTTGTAGAGGAAGTCCCCCGGGTTGGTGACGACGGCGGACCCGTCGGGAAGGGTGATGGTCTCCGGACCGTTCCACCGCTTCGGCACATTTTCGAGCATCGCCTTCTTATAGTTCCCGTTGTTGAACGGGGTGCCGTCGGGATTGGTGGGCGGCGGGGTGGTGAAGTCGAAGTGGAACCGGAAGTAGTTGAGGTTGATGGCGAGTTCGTCGGTGCCCTCGAGGTCGCAACAGCGGAGCAGGGCGGTGTCGTAACGTCCAACGAAGAAGCCGGGATGGGAGGGCACCGGGTTGGTGTTCTCGTTCGTGCGTCCGGCGGGGAGGCAGGCGGTGCGGACGCGATGGATGTCCTGGAAGCAGTAGGGCTGGATGGAGAAGAAGCGTTGGGTATTGGAAGTGGGACGGGGATTGATCTGGTTCGGGGGAGGCTGGCCGGTGGCAACGGCGTCGATCCAGATCCGGGCGGCGCGGGCGCCGATGACTTCGTGAGTTCCGGTGTCCGGGGTGCGCTCCGAGAAGGCTTCGTAGAGGTTGCCGTTGACGACGACGAGGCGGGTCCAATCGGCGTAGTCGTGGACGTAATGCTTCACTGGCATCTTGACTTCGGAGTACGGGAAGAAGGCTTTCGTCACGTCCGTGCCGAGCTTCCAGACGCCCTGATCCTTGATATCCGCATTGCCGCCCGTGGGCTTTTTGAACTGATGGAAGAAGATGAGGGCGAGATCGTCGCCGCCGACCGGATGCGGGGCGCCAGTGACATCGACGAGGATGAGATCGTCGAGCGAGAAGGTGAGCGGCTTGGCGGCGTCCATGGAGGTGAGGACGTCGGCGTCGGTGAGCGCATCGTAGAACTTGTTGGTGGCGGCGCCGCGGGTGAAGTACTTGTTCGACTTCCAGAGCACCGGCAGATCGTAGAGCTTGATGCGGCTGGGGCTGGGCTGTTGCCGGCCCACATCGGTGATGGTCTCGATGACGCGGGTGGCGCCGTCGGTGGAGGAGATGAACGTCTCGGCCGGCTGCGTAAACTGCAGCAGCACCTTGGCGAGCGGGCGGGCGTCGGCGGATTTGTCGGCCTTGCGTTGGACAATCCACGGGAGCGCCTGGGTCTGGTTGGCGGGGTCCGCCGTTTTGATGGTCCAGTTGGAACGAGTGTCGGGATTCGGCACCACGCCGCGGGCGGTGGAGCCGTCGCGGAAGCCTTCCAGCAGAATGGGCGGGGCGCTGATACGTTTGCCGTTGTGCGCGGCGTGGCCGAAAGCGCGGTCGAAGAATTCCAGGCGAACGAACTGCCAGTGGGGATCGAGCTGCATCTCCACCGGGGCGCCGTCGGCACCGAGAGTGGCGGAGGTAGGCGTCAGGTTTTCAAAGCGGAACTCGGTTTTGTTATAGAGCGGGTCTTCGACCTTGTTCCAGTCCGAGGTGGTGAGCGACCATTCTTTCGGCAGCTTGAAGAGGTGGTAGAAATCTTTGGCCGCGGCGTCGACATCGGCGGCGGGGATCCAACGATTTTTGTCCGCGTTCTTGGTGGCGGCGGTGGCGACGCCGATGTAATGGTCCGGGTGTTTGAAGGCGAGGGTGAAGAATCCCTTGGCGCGATCAAAATCGAAGATCAGCAGGCCATCGGCGATGGTCTTCTCTTCCTGGTCGCCGGCCGGGTTGACGACCGTGACGGGGACGTCCTTCGGGAAGGGCTGGCACTTGCCTTCGGGGTCGAGGTAGACGAGCTTCAGGAAGACGCGGAGCTTGCGGTCGTCGATCGGTACCACCGGCCCTTCGCACGGCGAGGAGCCGACCATGCGGTCATAGAAGCGGCAGGCGAAGGTGTCGCGGTCGGCGACGTTGGTGCGGCGCTTGGCTTGGAACTGGCGGCGGGTGGCGGAGTCGGCCCAGAAGCGTTTGAGGCAGCCGGCCGTACCCTCCGAGGCCCGCGGGCAGGGCCAGCGATCATTATTGATCTTGGCGCCCGCGCGGAAGAGCAGCGCCATGACGCGGCGGTTGACCGAGTTTTCGGCGTTGCGTTCGGTCTTATCGGCGGAGTTGGTGAAGCGGGTGTTCTCTTCGGCGGAGAACATCATTTGCGGGTTGAATTCGGAACAACCCTGGTAGTCGGCCTTGCCGCCGGGGTCCTGGCCGCGGCCGAGAAAATCGGTCTTGGCGAGGACGACCGGGCAGAGGAAATCCATGTAGGCGCGGAAGAGTTTTTCGCGAGTGAGGGGTCCGGCGACGCCGTCGTCGGTGAGGCCGTTCTTCCGCTGAAATTCTTTAATGGCGTTGGTGGATTGCGTGGTGGCGGAGCCGGAGGTGTTGCCCGGGTCAAAGCCGACCGCCTTGAGCATCACTTTGAGCTGATTGAGCTTCCAGTCGTCGCCGGTGCCTTCGGAGTTGTTATAGAGCGCTTCCCAGATGCCGGTGTCCCGCGTGGTGACGGCGTAGACGGCGCGGACGCGGCGACCGGAGAGCACCTTGTTATAGACTTCGTCGCCAACCGGATCGGCGTGACCGAACATGGTGAGCGGCGAGCCGGGCAGGGCCGATTTCAGGGTGGCGAGTTCCTGAAACTCGGGCTGCGCTTCCGGCAGCACCATCGACGAATCGAAAGCGAAGCGCAGGTCTTCGAGCTTCCAGCAGCCGACGGGGATGAGCTCCTCACGGATGGTGTTCTTTTCCTTGCCGGTGGAGGGCGCCACGTGAACGGGCAACACGCTCGCGCCGGGCATGGAAGCGGTGTGGCCACCGTCGGTTTTTTTGTCGCCGTATCCCAAGTTCGCGGTCTCCTAGGGTGGTGCGGGTAACTCGACAATCGTTACGTCCGATCTAGGGTACCGTACCGGGTTGTGGAGCGGAAGCGGCTATTAGAAGCGACGGCCGAGTTCGTGCTTCCAACTGGCAGAGAGTTCAGGGAGGGCGGCCAGCGCTTGAGCCAAGGCCCCGTTGGTCTTGTCAAAGTGCATCACTTGATTGGCGCGGGCGACTGTCCATTCCGGATGCGGACGGGCGAGCAGACCAAGGGCGTCGCCGGGGGCGACGGGCCCTTCGGCAAGTACGCGGAAGTACCAGCCGGTACGGCCGGTTTCGAGAATGCGCACGACAAGGTCCTTGATCTCCCAGCGCTTGGCCTGTTTCCAGCACGGCTGGCGGGGCTGGCTAATTTGCAGCGTAAGCGTTTCGCCCACCTGCCAAGTGTCTCCGACGCAGACGGTGGATTCGTCGAGGCCGGCAAGAGACAGGTTCTCGCCGAGCGCCCCGGCGGCCCAATCGGGCTTGCCGGTCTCCTGCCGCCAGAGCGGCACCTGCGAAGCGGCGGCCGCCAGGACGGCCTTATCGACGCCGCCATGATTCTTCCGGTCGGCGGACGCGTCGCCCGTCAGGCCGAGCGCATGCACAAACACAGGTCCGGCGACTGGAAACTTGTAAGTCGCCGTGGTCCAATCGCCGAGATCCTGCACTTGCCCGATCTGCACCGATTCGACGCGCATTAGTAGCCGGCGACCTCGGCCTTGGTCGATACGATGGGCGGCAGGCCCAGCCGGAGACGGGCGTCGTCGAGCATCGTAGCCGTGCGGGTGGCGCCGCAGCGAGTGACGCCGAGGGCGCGGACGGCGAGCAGGGCGTCGAGATCGCGGACGCCGCCGGCGGCCTTCACTTGAATATGTGGCGCGGCGTGTTTGCGCATCAGGATGAGGTCGGCGTGGGTGGCGCCCGTGGGGGCGTAGCCGGTGGAGGTCTTCACCCAATCGGCGCCGATCTCGCTGCAGATTTCGCACAAGCGGATCTTTTGATCGTCGTTGAGGTAGGCGTTCTCAAAGATCACCTTTACCTTTTGCCCAGCCGCGTGGGTTTCTTCCACCACCGCGCGGATATCCTGCGCGACGTAGTCCCAATTGCCGGAGAGCACTTGGCTGATGTTGACGACCATGTCGAGCTCTTCGCCGCCGTCGGCCAGCGCCTGCTTCGTTTCGGCGAGCTTGATGGCCGTCGTGTGGCCGCCGTGGGGGAAGCCGATGGTGGTGCTGGCCTTCACGGTGGTGCCTTGGAGCAACCCGGCGCAGCGCTTGAGGGCGTAGGGGAGGATGCACACGCTGGCAGCGTCATAATCCTTGGCGAGTTGAATGCCTTGCTCGAGATCCACCGCCGTGAGCGTCGGATTCAGGAGCGAATGATCGATCATCTTGGCGACATCAAGGTAGGTAAACGTAGACATATGCGCTTAGGTAAAGTCTAGCGAAGCGAGGGCGAGCGCGCCCAGCAGGCCCGCCTGGTCGCCGAGCGCCGAGCGCTCCAGACGCACGCCGTCGGCCGGGAACATGCGGACGCGGGCGGCCACAGTGGGGCGGACGGGACCCAGCAGGAGTTCGCCCAGGGCGGAGAGGCCTCCGCCGAAGACAACCAGCTCCGGGTGGAGCGCGCTGATCATGTTCGCGACGGCGATGCCAAGCGACTCCCCGGCGCGGATGAAGATCGGCCGGCACTCCGGCAGCGTGGCCATTTCCGCCACGGTGACCGGCCGGCCGAGCAACGCAGCGCCGGCGCGGGCCAGGGCCGGGCCGCTGACGATGGTTTCCAGACACCCCCGGCTGCCACAGTTGCAGAGTTCGCCGTTCGCCTCCATCGTCTGGTGGCCGAGTTCGCCGGCGGCGCCGAAGGCACCGAGGCGGAGGCGGCCCTCGACAATCACCCCGCCACCGACCCCGGTGCCGAGCGTATAGAGGAGCATATTGGGCGCGGAGTGGCCGAAGCGGAACTCGCCGAGGGTGGCGGCGCGGGCGTCGTTGAGGACGCGGACGGGAATGCCGAGTTCGGCTTCGAGACGCCGGGCGAGCGGGACGCCTCGCCACTGCGTTGCCAGGTTGGGCAGGAAGAGCACATCGCCGGAGGCGCGGTCGACCAGGCCCGGCACACCGATGCCGAGCGCGGCCGGTAACCCGCCGAAACTGCGCACCAGCTCCGCGATGCGGGCGATGACGTGTTCCGGGCCGCCGTCGGCCTCGGTGGGAATGGTTTGCTCGGCGCTGAGGGAGCCATTGGCCCATCCGAGGGCTCCCGCGATCTTGGTCCCGCCCAGGTCGACAGCCGCGTAAAGCATCGGCTCCAGGATACCCTGTGATAGACTGAAGCAGAATTCTCATTCCTCAAAGGAGGTAACACCAATCCATGGGCTCGCTCGGCACTCAGGAGATGATCCTGATTTTCATCCTGGCCCTGCTGGTTTTCGGTCCTAAAAAGTTACCGGAATTGGGCAGGACAGTGGCGAAGGCGATGGGCGAATTCCGGCGGGCGTCGTCGGAGTTGCGGTCTACGTTTGAGCGCGAAATGAACTCCTTGGAGCGGGATAACGGATCGATGAAGGAGCTGAACGAGCTCCGGGATGTAACGCGTGAGTTCCAGAACGAGATCACGAACTACGACGACTCGTCTTATTACGACTACGGGGAATCGACCCCGCAGTTGACAGATTCAACCGCAACCTCTTCATCCACGGTAAGCGCATCCGCACCTCAGGGCGCTGAACAGACCACCTTAGTTGAGACACCGGCCGACATTGCCGCCACACCCGCCGCGGAAGCCCCGCTTGTGGTGAAAGCGGCCGAAGGTACCGTGTCGCAAAACTCAGTGGCTAGTTAATCCAAACCGTACCTTATGTCATCGGAAGAGCAGAAGGGGCCCGTCCCCGCCAGTGAACTTGTGCCGGTAGAACCGGAAAGCACCCCGGTCGTGAAGACCGACGAGGACCCCTCTGCGTCCGAGACGACGCACGTCTCGCACGAGCAAACGACCGACGCTGACCACGATTCCCATTATTACGATGGGTACACCTACGACGATCCGTATTCGCAGGTGGACAACGTTCCCGCCACGACTACGGCCGTAACTGCCCCGCTGGTGCCCGCCTCCTCGGGCGGCGGCACGACTCCGCCTCCCGCTTCGACCCCCGATGAGGAGGACGAGGAAGACGACGGCATGCTCCGGATGAGCTTCCTTGAACACCTCGAGGAGTTGCGGAGCCGGTTGATCAAGGCGCTTGGTGGCGTTGCCGTCGCGTTTTTGCTGTCGATGATCTTTGCCAACGAAATCTGGAAGGCGATCTCCGACCCGGCCGCCGAGGCGCTGGCGCGGCTGGGCTATCCCCCCACGCTGAAGCAGTTGAGCCCGACCGACGCCTTTACCGTTATTTGGATGAAGGTTCCGCTTTTGACGGCGACGTTCCTATCCTCCCCTTGGATCCTCTTTCAGGTTTGGTCATTCATCTCGCCGGGCCTGTACAAGAAAGAGCGACGGTTCGCCGCTCCGTTTATCATCTGTACCGCCGGGCTGTTCGTGATGGGCGGTTTGTTTGCTTACTTCGTGGCCTTCCGGTTCGGCTTGGAGTTTCTGCTGGGCATGGGCAAGGACATTAACGTGGAACCGGCCATCAACCTGGTCGATTACTTCGATCTGTTCGTGAACGTATCCCTGGGAATTGGGCTTGTCTTTGAAATGCCGGTGGCCGTGTTCTTCCTCACGTTCCTCCGGATTACGACCGCGAAATTCCTGCTGGCGAATTCGCGTTACGCCATTCTGATCATCGTGATTCTGGCTGCGGTGGTTACGCCGACGCCGGACATCTTCAACCTGATGATCTTCTCCGTGCCGATGGTTTTCCTCTACTTCGTTGGGGTGTTCGCGAGCTATCTGCTCGAACTGCGCCGCAACGATGAGAGCTTCCCGTGGGCTTCGGTGCTCGTGATTGTGGCTTCTTTGGCGGCGGTTGTCGCGGGACTTATGTTTGTCGCCGTGACGCGTTATGGCTATAAACTAGTCCCCACGTGGCCGTTCCTATTGCGCTGAATTACCCCCTCCGTTTAGTACTAACTCGTTAAAGAATAAGTACTTTCCGGCCATGTAAATTTGTTTAAGCCGGGTTATCCTGCAAGGGAATCGCCTACGCCGCGGTGCACCCTGATGGACCTATATCAAGCAATCCAAGAGCTGTACGAGGAGAAGCGCCGCCTCGACCAAGCCATCGCGGCGCTCGAAAGCCAAGGGATTGCTTCGGTTCCTGCGCCCCGCCGCCGGGGCCGGAAATCGATGAACGAAGAGGAGCGCAAGCAGGTTTCCGAGCGGATGCGGAAATACTGGGAGAGCCGGCGAGGGCCGGCCGAAGGGTAGCCGTTAGCGCTTAAAGAACCAGAGCCAGAAATACTGCTGCCCGGCGCCGTGCCGGTAGCGAGGTTCAAAGCCGCAGCGCTCCGCCATGGCGACCGCTTGTTCATCGGAAAACGGAACGCCGAGCCAGGTGTCCTCGGGCGTCGTATCGACGGTAACGTCACCCTGAACCTGAAACTTGAACAAGGCGCCTGGCCGGAGCAGACGGGAGACCTCGCGCACATAGTTTTCAATCACTTCCCGGCTGGGGATGTGCTGAAAGACGATGGTCGAGAAGGCAAAATCGAACTCGGCCACCGGGACCACGGCGAGGTCGGTTCCATTGTTCTGGTAGACGTGGGCGTGCGGGAAGTTCGCCAACGCCTTGGTGGCTTGGGCCACCATTTCCGGGCTGATATCGACGGCGTGCACCTCGCCGAACAGACCGGCGAGCGCACGGGTGACCCGGGCGGCACCGCATCCGATTTCGAGCACCCGCATCGCTTTCGGGTCCTTTCCCTGACAGATGTTCGTCATGTCGGTCAGGATTTCTTCGGCCACTGTCCGCTCGCCGGACTGGAAAAACTCATCGTCGGTCCAATTCTCATTGGCGGTGTTGACGTAGTAGCGGGCGTTTTCGCGGGCGCGGGCGTCCCATTCGGCCCGCATTTTCGAGAGGATGTTGTCAGCCATCGGAAAAGTTTATTGTACCGTGCCCACGGCGGGCTTCTGTTTTGTATACTGGTAAAAGTCGCGTGGGCGACTAGCTCAGTTGGGAGAGCACCACGTTCGCATCGTGGGGGTCGTGGGTTCGAGTCCCATGTCGTCCACCAAACACTCCGGCATTTGACATGGTCCTTTCGGACATCGATATCAAGCGTTACATGGCGGAGGGCAAGATCCGGATTGAACCGGAACTGCCAGCGGAACAGTACGGATCCTGTTCGGTGGATTTTCGTCTCGGCAACGAATTCAGCGTTTTCGAACACTCTCGGTTCGCCTTCATCGATCCGCGGGATCGGGGAGCGATTCAGGATATGATGCGGACCATTATTGTTCCGCCGGGTGAACCGTTTATCCTGCAGCCGCGCGATTTCTGTCTGGCGATTACGGAAGAGCGGCTCGACTTGGCCGACGACGTTTTGGGACGCCTCGAGGGGCGGTCGAGCCTGGGCCGCATCGGCATCATTGTACACGGCACAGCGGGGTTGTTCGATCCCGGCTGGACCGGCAAGGCGACGCTGGAACTGTCGAATCTGGGCCGGGTGCCGGTGGCGCTCTATCCCGGGATGCGCATCTGCTCGTTCACCTTTGAACAACTGACGACGCCCGTTTCGGTGCCTTACCGGGCCAAGCCGGGGAACAAGTATTCGGGTCAGACCAGCCCCTTGGCGTCGCGGCTTTCGGGCGAAGTCAGCAAAGTTAACGAGCCCTAACCGCCGGTTTTCCTATTGGGAGCGCCCTCTTGGTCGATACCCGATTTAAGTGATGGGTTCTTCGCCGGATGTGTCGATTGTCATTGGGGCCGCTCTCCTCCTGCTCTTCGGCGGGATGAGATGCTCGCGGCTGCGCCAACACCTGCTCAGCCAGACGAAGCTGCTCGAAGACGCTCTCGCCGCCCAGCGCCACGCCCGCGAACGCTACGGCGAGCTTTTCGCCAACGCCAGTGATGCGATTCTGCACATGAACCTGGACGGCCGTGTGGTCGCCGCGAATCGCGCCGCCCACGAACTTTTGGCCCAGGGCGGGGCGAGCCTGATGACGCACTTCATTGAAGAGCTATTCGCCACAGACGATCCCGGATGGTACTTCGACATTCTGGACCAGGTCCGGCAATCCGGGGCCGTCCGCGTGGAACGGGAACTGGTCGGCCCGGAGGGCGACCGGCTCACCCTCGAACTGAACTGCCGGATGCAGACGGACCATGGCTTCGAGACTGGGTTGCTGGCGATTGGCCGCGACATTACGCAGCGAGTCCGGCTGCAACAGGAGTTGGAGCGGGCCCGGCTGGCTGCGGAGTCCAATGCCTTGGCGAAGAGTATCTTTCTCGCCAATATGAGCCACGAGATTCGAACACCGATGAATGGAATTCTCGGCATGACTCGACTTTTGCTGGACACGCCGTTGAATCTCGAGCAGCGCGACCAGGCATCGACCATTCAACATTCCGCCGAAGCGCTGTTGGGAATCCTGAACGATATCCTGGACCTGAGCCGGATCGAGGCTGGTAAGTTGGAACTGGTGCAGGAGAGCTTTGACCTGCCCGCGGTGTTTGAAGAGGTGATGGACCTCCTGGCGCCAATTGCCCGGACCAAGGATCGCGAGTTCCTCTTCGATTTCCCATCACGCCTGCCCTCTCGCTACCTTGGCGACGCGGGACGTCTCCGGCAGGTTGTCCTGAATCTGGTGGGCAACGCGCTGAAGTTTACCGAACAGGGATTTATCGAAATTCGCGTTACCGGCATGCCGAACGATTTGTTCTGCGAGTTTCTGATTGAAGTGGAGGACTCCGGCATCGGCATGACGAACGCGCAAGCGGCTCGTTTGTTCCAGCCGTTCGAGCAGGCCGAGCCCGGCACCCAACGGCGGTTTGGCGGGACTGGTTTGGGGTTGGCGCTAACGAAGAAGATTGTCGATGCGATGGGTGGGGAGATTGGAGTCCGGAGTTCTCCGGGCGCGGGGTCTGTGTTCTGGGTCATCATCCGGTTAGGCGTAGACCGCGCGGCGAAAACGGAGTTTGTTCCCCGGCTGCCTGGGGTGCGCGTCTGGTGGGATATCGAGTCCCCTCGCCTGGGTCCGGTCATCGGCCGTTGGCTCGCCGCGCACGGAGCCGTTGCGACGGAAGTGGCGCCAGAACTGTGGATCTCCGACTTGCCCGTAATCCCGGCGCCAGGGCTCCGCAGCGCCCGCAGGCTGCTGTTGAGCCGGGACCCGAGTCCTTCGGTGGCCGAGGTGGCCGAGCGTCTCGGATTCCAAGGTTGGCTCCGGCAGCCGCTCCGGCAGCGGGAGCTGCTGGAAACGCTGGCGGCCATGCGACTGACCACGGCCGCGACGGCGATTCTCGGCCCGGGGGCGTTGCGCGAGCAGCGCGGTTTCGTGTCCATCCCCATCAGTCTCGAAGGCCTGCGCGTCCTGTTGGCGGAAGATAACCGCGTCAATCAGAAAGTGGTGACCGGAATTTTGCAACGAACCGGTTGTACGTTGGCGGTGGTGGAGAACGGCGCCCTAGCGGTGGAAGCGATGCAACGGAATCAGTTCGACGTGGTTTTGATGGATTGCCACATGCCGGTGATGGACGGTTTCACAGCTGCCCGGCGCATCCGGTGCCTGGAGGGCGCAGCCGGCAGCGTCCCCATCGTGGCGCTGACAGCCGGGGCTCTGGCGGAGGACCGGGACCGTTGCGGCGAAGCCGGGATGGATCATTTCCTCGCCAAGCCTTTCCGCGCCGAAGATCTGCTGAACCTGCTGCGGGCGCTGCAACCCTGCTCGAGCGCGGCCGCTCTGCGATGATCGGCAGATGCCCTATATCAATCTACAGATCACCCGCGGCGCCACGCGCGAACAGAAGGCCCGTATCGTTGCCGAGTTCACTGATACGCTGGTGCGCGTCCTGAACAAGCGGCCGGAGCACACCCATATCGTGATCCAGGAGATCGCCGAGGAAGATTGGGGCTTTGCCGGAATGCTCACGGACGAATTCCGCAAGTCTCAAGGCTAATCCGATTGCTCCGCCCGTCTGCCGGGTGCCCGTCCGCCGGGTGTATGATACGGCCCATGAAACTGTCCTGCGCCCTGCTCCCTTTGCTCGCCTGGTCCGCGAGCGCCCAGGAGCCCTCCGGCTGGTATCCACACGAAGGCGGCCGCCTGGAATATCGGGTGGGCATCCGCTTTGGCGAGGAGCCGGACACCATGCCGGAGGGTTGGAAGTTTGGGCGCGTTTCCGCGGTCGCCGTCGACGCGGCCGGCGAGGTCTACGTCTATCAGCGCGGAAAGAAGGCCGATCCCATTGTGGTGTTCGATGCCAAGGGCAAGTATCTCCGCTCCTGGGGCAAAGGGCTGTTCGGCAATCCCCATGGCCTGCGGGTGGATCCGCTAGGGAAGATCTGGGTGACCGACAATGGCGACCACCAAGTGATGCGCTTTTCCCGGGACGGTCAACTCGAGCTGACCCTGGGAATCAAAAAGCAGCCGGGGACGACTCCCGCGACGTTCAATCGCCCTACCGATGTCGCCTTCTCGCCGGACGGCCGCCACGTGTACGTGAGCGATGGGTATGGCAACGCCCGCGTCGTGCGTTTTTCCTATGACGGCAAGTACGAACTCACCTGGGGCGCGCCCGGAAAGGGGCCGGGGCAATTCAACACGGTGCATAACCTGGCCGTCGACAGCGCCGGCGACGTCTATGTCAGCGACCGCGAGAACAATCGGATTCAGATCTTCTCCGCCGATGGCAAGTTTCGCCGCATGTGGAAACACCTTGGCGCCACGCAGGGCATCTTCATTACCCCGAAGGACGAGGTTTGGGTCGTAACCCATCGCGACAACATTGAGAATTTGACCTATGACACCCTGGCCGGCCGCATCATGCGGGTGGACCGGAAGTCGGGCAAGATCCTCGGCGCGATGGAGTCTCCCGGCCATTGGATCTGCGTCACGCCCGACAACGTGATCTTCATCGGCAGCCTCACCGGCAACGTCTTCCGCTGGTACCCCGGCTGGTTAAGCAAGGGCCTGGGCCCGGACGAGGGGCTGACCCCGCAGAGATAGCCCGCCTCACGGCTGCGGCCAACCGCCCGCCAACGCCTTAAAGAGCGCTACCGATTCGACAAACGCCTGTGTCCGCGCCGTCGACCGCTGAAACTCGGCGTCGAGCGCTGCCCGCTCCGCATCAAGGACGGCCAGGAAGTCGGTGAGTCCGGCCCGTTGCAAGTCAGCCGCGAGATCGAGCGAGCGCCGTGCGGCATCGACAGCGTTGGCGAGTTTCGCTTCCCGCTCCTGCTGCCGCTGGACGGCGGCCAAGGCGTTCGCGGCCTCCTCGATCGCCGCCACGATCTGCTGACGGTAAGCTATACGCTCCTGCTCCACGCGGGATTCCTGCGTGGCGATGTTCGCCTTGATCCGGCCCGAGTTGAAGATCGGCAACTGCAGTTGCGGCCCGAGACTGAAGAAGTTGCCCCCGCCGAACGAGATGTTGCTGAGGGCGGTGCCCTGCCGGCCCACCAGGCCGTTCAGCGTGATTTTGGGGTAGAGGTCCGTGCGAGCTTGCTTCAGGCGGGACATCGCGGCGTTCAGCCGGGCCTCGGCCGCCCGCACGTCGGGGCGGCGCTTCAAGAGTTCGCTTGAATAGGTCCCGGTCACGTTTGGCATCGCCGCCGCAGACGCCGAAGCGACTTGATACGCGGCGTCCTCGGTCAACAGCGCAAGCCGGTGGCGGTGAGCGGCGAGCTCGCTTTCAAGCGGCGGGACGGCCGCCTCGGTGGTTGCCAGCAGCGTGCGTTGCCGCTCAATGTCCAATTGCGAGGCTAGTCCCGCGCGGGTTCGTTCCTCGGTCAGGCTCAACAGGTCCTTCTGGGCGGCGATGTTGCGCCGGGTGATCGCCAAACGCTCTTCAATACCGCGCAGCTCGAGATAGTAGCGGGCCGCTTCGGCGGTAACCGTGATCAGCAGATCCTCGCGCCGCTCCTGCGAAGCGAGCACGTCCGCGCGAGCCGCCGCCAGCGCGGCCCGGTTCGAGCCGAACAGATCCATCTCCCACCGCATATCGAGGCCGGCCTGCAGGATGCCCGTCTCGAAAGGCGCGACAAACGAGCCCGTGGGCTGCTGGCCGGACGGCGTGGGGATTCGCGCCACGCCTTGGGTGAAGCCGCCGCGCAGCCGCTGGCCGCCGCCGGTTAAGTTGATCTCCGGGCCCAGCTTACTGCGGGACTGCCCCGTCGCGGCCCGCGCCTCGGCGATGCGCTCGGCCGCCGTTAACAGGTCCAGATTGCGCGCCGCGACGGTCTCGATCAACCGGTCGAGTTCGGGATCCTGGTATACCTTCCACCAACTCGCCGGATCGACGGCGAGGGCGCAGAGAAGGAGCGAGAACAGCATCCTAGTGGGCCTCCTCTTGAGCCTTAATCGAAAGGTCCATCTGCTGACCGGGGTAGAGCGGCGCCCCCTTGGGCAGGGCGTAAATCGCCTGGAGAACCCGCGTGTCTACACGTTCGGTGGCGTCGCCCGTCAGATTCTTCTTGGGCACCACATAGGGCTCCAGGCGAACGAAGGTCAACTCGTACTTCAACTGCGCATTCCCCCTCACCGAAGCGCTGGCCTCGGTGTCCGGGGCGAACCGCCAGGCTTCTTTTTCGTCAATGTCGGCCCGCAGATGCAGTTGGTCGACACGGCCCATCAGAATCAAGGGCTGCGCCAGGGTGCCGCTGGCCGCGTACTCGCCGGGCCGCACTTTGCACTGCAGAATCTTCCCGCTGATCGGGGCCCTCACCTTCAGCCGATCGAGGTCCGCCTGAACCCGCGCCACCTGTGCCTGCGCCTGCCGGAGTTCGGCGCGCGCCACTTCCAGGTCCGGCTTCCACGTGCCGGCGAGCAGCAGCTTCATGTTCGATTCCGCCTGTCGTACCCGCGCCGCCGCGCTCTCCACCGCCCGGCGCCGCCGCAGCAGATCTTCCTGCTTGATCGCCCGGGGATCCTTCACAGACTCCATCAGCCGCAGCTGCAAGGCAGCGTCTTCGAGCTGCGCCTTCGCTTCATCGATGCGCGACTGCGCCGGCGGAATCTCCTCCGGCCGCGGCGAGGCCTCGAGCTTGGCGAGGCGCGACTGCGCCAGGGCAACGGCCGATTCCCGCAGCGTCAATTCCGCGCGCAGATCGCGGTCATCGAGCGAGAAGAGCAGTTGCCCCGCCTTCACGTCGTCCCCGGCTTTGACGGCCACTTGGGTGACCAAGCCCGGCACCGGCAAGCTGACAGCGATGTTCTCGCTGGCCGCCTCCACCAAGCCGACCGCGCCGAGCTGGTTGGTGTAGGCCGCCACCGGCGGCGGGGCGGGTGGTTCCGCATAGACCACCTTCGGCGTGGCGCGATTCGTGGAGATAATGGCAAACGCAAGCGCAAGAATGGCGAGGACGGGCATTCCGTAGCGGACTAGCATGGTAAGGCTCCTGGGTTGAGTTCAATCTTGTCCACCAGACCGTCGTTCATGTGAGCGATGCGGTCGGCAAAGGGAAAAATACGGCTGTCGTGGGTCACCACCAACACGGCGCGCCCGGGGCGCACGGCCACGGTCCGCAGCAGCTCCATCACGTGATGGCCGGTCTCGGCGTCGAGCGCCGAGGTAGGTTCGTCGCAGACGATGAGCTGCGGCTCATGGATCAAGGCCCGGGCAAATGCCACCCGCTGCTGCTGGCCGCCGGAAAGCTGATTCGGCATCGCGCGGGAGCGCGCGGCCAGGCCGAGGTCGGCAAGGATGGCTTCAGCCTTCTCGACGGCGGCCCTGCGCTTCCACCCGGCGGCCAACAACGGCACTGCGGCGTTTTCCGCTGCCGTCAGCGCCGGCAACAGGTTGAACTGCTGGAACACGAAACCCAGGTTCTTCCGCCGAAACTCCACCGCCGCCGAGCCCTTCAACTGCGCCAGCGGCGTGCCGAGTACTTCGAGCTCACCCTGCGTCGGGTTCAGCAGGCCGGCGATGACGCTCAACAGCGTCGTTTTGCCGCACCCGGAAGGGCCAACCAGAAACGTCATCTCCCCTCGCGGCACTTCAAAATTGACCCCCCGCAACACCTTCACCGCATCGTCGCCGGTTCCAAAGGTCTTGTGTAAATCGCGGCACTGCACAGCTGTTTCGGTCATGGGATTAGCCTCGGAATACAACCGCGGGTTCGAGCACGATGACGCGGCGAACGCTGACGGCGCTCGCCAAAAACACGATCAGGAAAACCGCGGCGGCGGTGCCCATCATGATCTCCGGCAGCATCCGGAAGCCGCGCAGGTCGAGATTATCCGCCGTGGCGGCGAAGAAGCCCGCCGTCATCGCGATGCCCAGCCCGTAACCCACGGCGCCCACGATCACGGCCTGCATCAGAATCATCCCCACAATGCGCCAGTCGCTGACGCCAATCGCCTTCAGCGCTCCGAACTGCTTGAGGTTTTCGA
>LNFE01000267.1 GCA_001464575.1 Acidobacteria bacterium Ga0077553
CGCCACAATGGCCGCTTGGAACGCTCACAGTAGAAGATCCACTTGCCATCGACCGACTCCTCGACGCGCGTCGCCGCCTCCCGGAAGACCAGTTCCTGCTGTTCTCCCTGTAGCGCAACGCGCCACACCTCAGGCCCGGCCTTGCCCCTCCGGGACACATAGACAGAATGTCCGTCCCGCGCTACCCCGACCACCAAACCGGGCCGAAAGCTCCCACCCCTCCAACCACCGTCGCGGAGCAAACTCTCGGTCAATGGCAACTCCTCGAATCCAGGCTCACCGGAGAAAGTTCCCGTAACTACCGCTGCCCGACGGGGTGGCGAGACAAAGACGTCCAAGCCATGGCCATCCAGGTAGCTGGTCAGCCGGCTGGCCCTCCTCTGATCATCCGCCACGAACCAAACCTGCTCTGTTCCCGACTGGTCTGAAACGGCGAGCACACCCGGAAGGATCGATGAAAGGTAGGGGTTCTCATCGTCCCAGGTCGAAGCAAAGAGGCTTCGCTGGGCCACCGCAGGCTTTCCCGGCCCGCCCAACTGAATCTCCCAAACCTTCTGATCGCTCTGCGCTTGGGTTACTACCGCTACAGGATTCCGGCGCGCCACCGCCAAGCCGTCCAGGCGCTGCCCAAAGGCGGGGAGCACGTGGGCGCGTTTCAGATCATCGAATGGAGCAAAATGAACCATCCGATTGTTGGCCCGGCCGGCGACATAGAGGACATCCGCGCCGTCCGGGGACCAATGCGGAGTCCGGACATCAGGATAGACGGGACCAACCTCCCGTTCCCGCCAAGTGGCTTCCCGGGAGTTCCATTCCGCCACGGCCACGGAGTTGTTGCCCCGCTTGGCCCATCGCACGTAAACCACCTTCTGCCCATCCGCCGACACCGACGGGGCGATGCGGTTCGCTTCATCAAGGGGCAGCAGCACACGGCCTGGGGCCCCGGCAGTCAGGCTCAGGTGCTCCAACCGCCACGGACCCTCGAGTCTTTCGCTTCGCGAGAGGATCACGGATTTCCCGTCGGGCATCCAACTAAAGCTTTGCAAATAGCCACTCAGGATCAGTTGCTCGGCTCCGCCATTGAGCCGCAACGTCCTGAACTCGTTCTGCCCGTTCGGCAACTCCCGAAAGAAGCCTACGGTCTGGCCGTCCGGTGAAACCGCCGCATAGCCATCGCGCAGGGCGCTGGTGGTCAGCCGGACCGGCGCGGTAGCGCCCGGGTCGAGTCGAAACAGATTCGGCTCGCCTTCGCCGGGAATGGCCCAGGCGAAAACAAGCGTCTCGCCGTCTGGCGTTAATGCGGGCGAATGCTCACGGCCCGGGAACGAAGTCCAGGGAACCGGCAAGTCCACTTCGGCGTCCTGACGGGTTGGCGCCAGGATCATAGCGGCAGAGAGAGGCAACAGAAGTAGGGCGGCGGCCGCGATCCAGTTCCATTTCTGTTTTGGCGCCAACTGCCGTTGGACCTCTTCGAGGTTCGGGCGTTCGGCAAGGGATTCCCTGCGCATCCGATCAATCAACCGGCCAAGTTGGCCACCGGGCTTTCCTAACAGTTCAGCCGCCATGACGCCGAGTGAATAGATGTCGGCCGCGGCCGTGGCCGGCTCCCCCCGATTGAGTTCTGGCGCCGCGTAGGGACCGCGTGAGGACAGGGTATGGCGCTTGCCCGAATCAAGGAGCAGTTGCAGACCGAAATCAATGAGAGTGGCCTTGCCAGCGGTATCGCCGATAATGACGTTCTCTGGCTTCAGATCGCAATGTATCATTCCGAAGCTATGCGCATAGCGCAGGGCCTCGACGATCGCCTGCAGGATGGCGAGCGCTTCCGCCCGGCCAACCTTACGCGATTTCAAAACCTGTCGAAGCGTGTGTCCTTCGACAAAGCGGCGAACGAGGAATGGGCGACCCCCGGCGGTTCGGCCGACGTTCATGGCTCCGGCGATTGAGGGGTGGTCTAGCTTAGCAAGCGTTTGTACCTCCCACTCCAACATTGCGTAAGTAATTAGCCCGGCGTGAAAGACCTTGATGGCGACCTCTTTAGCCCCCATCTCTTCATCGTGCGCCCGATAGACCGCGGCGAAGGCTCCGGTGCCGACGAGTTCCACTGTGTGGTAGCGGCCTGCGATCAAGGCGCCGACCTCGATGTCAATGGACTGCGGCACTCCGTAAGCGGGATGCTGGAGAAATTCCCCTAGTTGCCCGCGCGCTTTCAATAGCTCCACCACCCGGAGACGGACAGCCTCATTTTCCGCTATCCACTCCTGTTCCACCTCAGACCAATCGCCATCGAGCCAAGCCAAGAAGAATCGTTTGGCCCGGGACTCGAGATCAGACATCGCGTCTCCTTTTGGAGGCTAAATCAAAGAGCCAGGTTCTGGCGTACTCCCAATCTCGTTGGGCCGTTTTTTCGGAGATCCCCAAGCTCTTTCCCGCTTCGGCAAACGAGAGGCCCAGATAAAAGTGCAGGTGCGTTACCGAGTACGCCCGCTGGTCCGCCTCCCGCAATTGTTCCATCAAATCCTCTACCGCCAGGATCTCTTCGAGTCCGATGTTCTGTTCGGTCTGCCCGGCGGGATCGTACGGACGGGTGCGTTTTTGGGCCAGTCTCCTCCGCGCATGCTCCACCAGAATCCGGCGCATTTGGGCGGCGGCGATTCCCAGGAACTGTTCCCTGGTTTCGACGGTTATCGAGTGGACGCCGAGTAGCCGCAGCACCGCGTCATGCACCAGCCCGGTTGGGACGACCGAGTTGTTCTTCGATTCGTTCCGAAGCAGCCTGGCCGCCAGCCGTCGCAGATCACCATACAGCGGGATCAGGTAAGATTCCCAGTTCGCCGTATGGAGTGGCTTGGAAACAGAGGCGAGAGTATCCGGGCCTGCGCTCATGGGAGTGAACTAAGCCGCAATGCTACCACGGGTCCGAGTCTTCCGTAAACGGCCAGTTATCGCCTAACACTCCGATGCAGATTCGCTACTGGTCCGCATACAGATCATAACAGGACGACCTGTTGGGCGGTCCGGTTCGTGATTAACCACAATGTCATGATTCTGTGAGTGCGGCTGGTAGATCGGAACGCTTCTTCTTGAGGCCGAGCGTTCGGACGCATGGAGCAGTCGCGGCGAGTTGAAGAGGTCGATAGCGGACAAACGACATGGGGTTGTCCCCTGCGATGAGACACGAGTCTAGACACAGCTGCCTGTCCGGCCCAAAAAGCGCTGGACAGTAAGATTTAGGTTTAGCAGAATCGCAAT
>LNFE01000268.1 GCA_001464575.1 Acidobacteria bacterium Ga0077553
TGCGGGAGCTTTGGTCGGGGCCGTGGCAGCGGAAACAGGTGTCCGAGAGGATGGGGCGGATATCGCGATTGAAGCTGACTTCCGCTTGCAGGGGGAGACACAACAGAGGGAGAAGCCGGAGGCGCCACATGGTGGAACCATCATATAGCGGGGCTAGCAAGGGCGGCGCGACACGATACTCATATCGGGGCGAAGTCGACCTTTGCCGGGCATTGTCGCCAAGCCTTCATACCGTCCGAGAAGCTCATGCTAAATGCGATCAGCGGGGGCCTCGCCGACGTTCGTGGCGTAAAAACGAAGACGCTCACCGGGCGGGGTTTGCCTGTAGCCAAGCCGTCCTTTCGACAGCTAGGGACGCGCGCACCTCGTCCATCGTCAGGGTCTCACCTCGCTCGATTTACGCGATTCCTTCTTCGATATGGGAATGAATCGCCTCCCGGTGGAGAATCAAGAGTGCGGAGTGGAGCAGGTCTTCGACTGACTCGAATTCGCCGGAGTCGATCAGCTTTTGAGCCAGAGCTGCGTCGTCAGGGGTCAGTTCAATCGTCATGTTGCTAGTGTGCCATCCGATCAAGCGCCCTGAATCTCGACCCAGTGGACAGTAGTTTCGACACGGGCTTGGACATCGATTACGACGTAGCCACTTACCCCGGGGCGGAGTTCCCGCTCTCCGTTGTAGCGGATTTCGGCCAATTCGCCCTCAATCTGGAAGACGGGCTTGGCGGTTTCGAGCCCCGGGCCGACGTGCACCCGAAAACTGGCCCAGTCGCCGGGGCGGAGGGACTTCGGTAACTGGGATCCCTGGGCCTCCCCCGGCGCATAAGTATCCGAGTAAGTGACGATATGCCGGCGCGGCTTGTGCGCCAGCGTCGTCAGGCTGCCGCACTCCCGGAGTAACTTCGGATAGTTCTCGAGATCCGGCATCGCCGTCTGCGAATCCATGTAGTTGAATAAGTAGACCCGGTCGGCACCACGCGAGAGGAACGAAGCCGCCGCGCCGCGAACCATTTCGAGGTTGTTGAATTGGAGCGGCCGGTAAGCGTGATAGGGCCGCACGAGGAGTTCGAGGCCTGCGGCCAGAATCACCTGATCGCCCGCCAGGCGGCGCCAGAGTTCGATCGGGATATCGGTCTCGATGCTCGCCCAGAAGGGCGTAACCACGAGCATCTGGACGAGCCCTTCCCGGGCCCAGCGGGCGCCGTCCATGCCCATTTTGATCGCTGTATCGGGCCGGGAGGGGACGCGGGCGCCGAGGGCGATCTTGTGGCCGCGCTTCTGCTCCCAGGTGTTGAGCAGGCGGCGGGTACGACGAACAAAATCCGTGAGGATCTCGGCGCCGGCGGCCTCGTGACCGGGACGGAAGTGGAAGCCGAAGCGCATCCAGTCGAGTTCGAGGCCGGCGAAGTCGTAGCGGGCGCAGTACTCCTCAATCAGCGCGAAGTGATATTCGCGGACGGCCTGATGGGCGAAGTCGAAGGCGCGGTCGCGCCAGTCGACGGCGCGCCAGGGGACGCGGCGATACTCGGGGTGCTCGCGCCAGAAAGAGGAGTGCATGTAGCTGTCGGGGTCATCGACGTTATGCAGGTCATTCATGCGCATCGAGATCCAGGGCTGGAGGCCTTTCTGGCGGGCGCGTTCGATCCAGATGGCGTAAGGGTCGAGGTTGCGATTGGCCAGGTCCCACGCGGTGTGGATCCATTTGCGGGCACCGGCGCGGGCTTCAGCGGGCGTCGAGTGCAGCAGCGGCTGATTGTCGGGACCGGTGGGGTCGTAGCCCTTCCAGATGGGGTCCCAGACCTTGCTCGCGAAGCTGGTGCGTTGTGAGTTGGCCGAGAGGATCAGTTCGCGGACTTGGGTGCCGGCGTACTGGTCGACCCAACTGGCGACCATGGTGCGGTCGAGCGACTGGCCGGCGCGGGTGGAGAAGTAGTGGCTGTTGTCTTCGTTAAGACAGAGATAGGTCGATTTGGCCGGAAGGGCCAGGAGGACGAGTTGACGTCGGGTCATGCGGGTTCGGTGCTCATGCCGGGGGCCTGGGGCGCGAGGATCTCGCCGTTGACCATGTTCTTCTGGGCCCCGCCGGTTTCCATATAGATGGCGTTGGGCATGGTGAGCAGCATATTCATGTTGGCGGAGCCGCCGCCGTGGCTCGCGAGTTCGAGGCCGGCAGCGTCGGCAAGAGCGGCAATCTCGAGCCACTCGGTGACCCCGCCGGCGCGGCGGTTGTCGGGCTGGACGACGTCGGCGCCTTTGCGGGCGATCAGATCGGCGAAGGCGTATTTCGTATAGAGGTTCTCGCCGGTGGCGATGCGGATATCAAGCTCGCGGGCGAGTTCGGTGTAGCCTTCCATGTCGTGCGGCGGCAGCGGCTCTTCGTACCAGAAGGCACCCATCTGCTGATAGAGGCGGCCGCGGCGGAGGGCTTCGTTGCGATTGAAGACCTGGTTGGCGTCGATCATCACACGCTGGCAGAGATCGAGCGCAATCTTGATGCGGCGTTCATCGTCGGCCATGCTGTAGCGGCCGGTCTTCATCTTGATGGCCTTGTAGCCGTGGCGGAGGGCTTCTTCGATAGACCGCTTGTACTTCGAGAGGTCGCTATCGTTGTCGTAATACCAGCCGCACATGGAGTAGCACGGCATGCGGTCGCGATAGGCGCCGAGCATTTTCCAGACGGGCATGCCGGCGTGCTTGCCGAGGATGTCCCAGATGGCGATGTCGGCCGCGGCGATGGCGAAATGAACGACGCCGCCGACGCCGTGGTATTCGAGTTCGCGCCAAAGCTTGGCGCGGATGCGCTTGGGGAAGGCGGGGTCTTCGCCGATCAGGAGCGGGCGGAGCTCCTGTTCGAGAATGGTTTGGACGACCTGGGGGCCGCCCTTCACCATGCCAAAGGTGGAGGTGGCGAAGCCGGTAATGCCGGCGTTGGTTTCGAGGCGCAGGGTGACCGACCCGGCGTCGACACCCAGCTTGTGGATGGCGTCGTAGTTCGGTTCCCGCGGCGGGTTGATCTTCAGTTCGGTTTTGAGGCCCGTGATGCGAAGTTCTTTCGCTTGCTGGGCAGCGAGGGCGAGGGGGCTAAGAAGGAGCGTGCGACGAAGCATGCGCTAATCCTATCGCTTCGTTCATCGCGCCTTGGCGGTAGCCTTCGCAGTCGATGGTGACGTAGTGGAACCCGAGCGGCTTGAAGATGTCCTTGAAGCGGCGGGCCATCTCTGGCGTGAAGGCCGCGGCGAGTTCGTCGGTTGCGAATTCCAGGCGGACGAGGTCGCCGTGGAAGCGAACCCGGTATTGGCGGAAGCCAAGGGCTTTGATGGCCTCTTCGCCATCTTCAACCGTCTTGATGACTTCCTTCGTCACGGCGGTGCCGTACGGGATGCGGGAGCTGAGGCAGGCGCTCGCCGGGCGGTCCCACGTGGGGAGGCCGGCGCGGCGGGAGAGTTCGCGAATCTCGGCTTTGGTGAGGCCGGCTTCAACGAGCGGGGCCTTGACATTATGGGCCTTGGCGGCGCCTTGACCGGGGCGCCAGTCGCCGAGGTCGTCCACGTTGACGCCATAGATCACGTTGGCGATGCCGCGCTCGATGCATACGGCATCGAGACGCGTAAACAGTTCGTCCTTGCAGTGGAAACAGCGATTCTTGTCATTCTTGACGTAGTCCGGATTATCGAACTCGAACGTCTCGATGTATTCGTGGCGGATGCCAAAATCGCGCGCGAAGGCTTCGGCATCGCGCTTGTGGGAGGCGGGGATCGAGGCCGAATCCGCCGTGATCGCGACGGCGTTTTCGCCGAGAGCTTGAACAGCCGCCCAAGCGAGATAGGCCGAATCGGTGCCGCCCGAGTAGGCGATGATCACTCTGCCGAGGCCGCGGAGGTTGGCGAGAAGCGTCTGCTCCTTCTGCGCCAACTCCGCGGTATCGATTGCTTTGGGCCCGAGTTGTACCAAAGTTGCCATGAGGCTATCTTACTGGAATTCTCTACTGAACCTCGGGCTCGGCCTCATCTTCAGGACCGGAATCCGGCACCTTGCAGGCCGCGGCCACCCGGTCGCCGTCATCCATCCGCACCAACCGGACGCCCTGGGTCGAGCGGCCGGCCTGGCGGATTTCGCCTGATTCGATCCGGATGATTTTGCCGTCGGCGGTGATGATCATGAGGTCGGTGTTGTCGGTGACTTTCATGACGGCCATCACATGGCCCACTTTGTTGGTGGTCTTCATGTTGATGACGCCGCGGCCTCCGCGATGGGTGAGGCGGTAGTCTTCGATGGGGGTGCGTTTGCCGTAGCCGTTCTCGGAGATGGCCAGGATGAGGCCTTCGGCTTCAGTGACCTCGGCACCGACAATGTAGTCGCCGGCTTCGAGCTCCATCGCCTTCACGCCGCGCGCCGGACGGCCCATGGGCCGGACCTCGCTTTCGAGGAAGCGGATGGCCATGCCCTGGCGGGTGCCGCAGAAGACATAGTTATTGCCCTCCGAGATCATCGCCTGGATCAACTCATCGCCGTCATCAATTCCAATCGCAATGATGCCGCGGGCCATCGGGTTATCGAACTCGGTGAGTTCGCACTTCTTGATCACGCCGTTGCGGGTGACCATGATGATGTACTTGCCGGCCGTGAACTCCTTCACGGGCAGGAAGGCCTTGACGCCTTCGTCCGGCTGGAGGTTGATGAGCCCGGAGATGTGCTTGCCCTTCGAGGCGGTGCCGGAATCCGGGATCACGTAGTTCTTCAGCCAGTACAGGCGACCCTTGGTCGTGAAGATCAGCAGGTAGTTGTGGGTCGAGGCGATGATGAGGTGCTCGACAACGTCTTCCTGCCGCGTCGTCATGCCGATGCGGCCCTTGCCGCCGCGAGTCTGCCGGCGGTAGGTATCGACGGCGGTTCGCTTCAGGTAGCCGCCGCGAGTGACTGTGATGGCGACGTCTTCTTCCTGAATGAGATCTTCGAGCATGATCTCGCCGGTGTCTTCAATGATCTGCGTTCGGCGCTCGTCGCCGAAGTCCTTCCGCATCTCCTTGAGTTCGTCGGTGATGACTTCCTTCAACCGCTTCTCGGAGCCGAGAATTTCGAGATACTCGGCGATCATCTTCTGGATCTCTTCGAGTTCGGCCAGGATCTTGTCCTGCTCCATGCCGGTGAGGCGCTGGAGCTGGAGTTCGATGATGGCTTGCGCCTGACGTTCGCTGAACTGGGGGCCCGTTGCGTCTACAAGGGCCGCGAAGCCGGCGGCCTCTTCGGGGGTGATGAAGGCCATCAGGCCGTCGCGCGCTTCGCGCGGGTTGCGCGAAGCGCGGATGATGGCGATGACCTGATCGAGATTCTGCAGCGCGCGACGGAAGCCGAGCAAGATGTGCTCGCGCTCGCGGGCCTTGCGGAGCAAATAGTTGGTACGCCGGCGGACGACTTCGACGCGATGATCGATGAACCGCTTGATCATGTCGACGATGCCGAGTTCGCGCGGCTGGCCGTTGACGATCGAGAGCATGATGACACCGAAGTTCATCTGCATCTGCGTGTGCTTGTACAGATTGTTCAGCACGATGTCGGCCTGCTCGCCCCGTTTCAGTTCGAAGACGATGCGCATGCCGTCGCGGTCGGACTCGTCGCGGATTTCCGAAATGCCTTCGATCTTCTTTTCGTTGACGAGGCCGGCGGTGGCCTCGATCATGCGGGCTTTGTTGACTTGGTAAGGGAGCTCGGTGACGACGATGGCTTCGCGGTCCTTGCCCGACTTTTCAATCTCGGCTTTGGCGCGCATCTTGATGGAGCCGCGGCCGCGGGTGTAAGCGTCGAGGATACCCGCGCGGCCTAAGATGAAGCCGCCGGTGGGGAAGTCCGGACCCGGCACGATGGCGAGCACTTCGGCAAGGCCGGCGCTGGGGTTGTTGACGAGCAGAATGGTCGCGTCGATGATCTCGCGAATGTTGTGCGGCG
>LNFE01000269.1 GCA_001464575.1 Acidobacteria bacterium Ga0077553
CAAAGGGAGCCGACGAGTCGATGATGGCGACAATCTTCAGCGTGTGATCGTTCAGGTCGAGCGTCCGGCCTAGCGCATAGGGCTCACCCGGAAAGAAGAACCGGTAGCCGGTCTCGTCGATGGCGATCGTTTCCGGGTAGCGCAGTTGCTGCGGGTCTCCCAGCCGTACACTGCGCGGCATGCCGACGAGCGAAGCGTCATCAAGCCCCATCAGGATCACCCCGCGAAACTTGCCGTCCTGCGCCTTGGCCCGCGAAGTGCCCTTAAATAGCGGTACCGCCCATTGAACCCCGTCCACACCGCGGATCCGGTAGAGATCCTGATCGGTGAGCGCCTTCACTTCGTCGAGATACTGCGTCTTCGAGTCCATCACCCAGATGTTGGCGTCGTGGACGTCATTGATCTGGGAGGCGGTGCGATTCATCAGGCCACAGAAGATCGAAACCTGGTGCGACATCAGAAACGTGGAGAAGGCGATTGCGAAGATGAGCCCCAGATATTTCGCGCGATCCCCCGTCAACATTTGCCAAGCGATGTATTTCATGTGAACCGTATTCCTGAGATTGAACGACGTTCAATTGAGATGCAAAAAAAATTATCCCCTCCGCTCGACTCCCGCGATGAGGACATCTACCAAACGATCGACGAGCCGGGTTTGTTCCACCCACGGGAACGTACAAACCATGATTTGCGCCGCCACCAACCCGTGCACGGCCACCCACAACGACTGCGCGAGCTCATTGCCGTCACGAATCGCCGGCCGCAGTTCACCCGCTTCCATCGCCTCCGTACTCAAGGCCCGCAGGCAACCGAAGGTCTCCAGTCCCTGCCCCATGAACACTTCCAGCACCTTCTCGTTGCCTTCCCAACTCTGCGGCTTCATGAACAAAAGAGTGTAATGATGTGGATGTTCCAATCCGAAGGCGATGTAGGTGCGGAGGGACCGCCGCAGCCGGTCCATCACGGGAGAGTCATCCCGCCGGATGGCGCTGAGCCGGGCGCCCAGGATGGCAAACGTCTCCGCCACCAGCTCGGCGAGAATCGACTGCTTGTCTTCGAAGTAGTGATACAGGATCCCGGGCGAGCAACCGGCCTTGGACGCGATGGCGCGGATGGATGTCGCCTCGTATCCCTCCTGGACGAAGAGCGGCCGGGCAGCGTCGAGGATGTCCCGGCGGAGAGATTCGCGATACGCGGCGCGGCGTTGCGGGATCATAGTTGAACAGCGTTCAAAGTAGCAGACTCTGGCGGAAGCCGCAAGGGTTCAGAGAACTTTGATCGTCAGGGCGACAAGGATGCCGTTCAGCCGCTTCATGCCGTCCACGGCCACTTGGCTCCCCGGCTCGGGCGGCTTGGCCAACGGCTTGCCTTTGGCATCAAGCAGTTTCGTCTTCTTATCAACGTCTAGACGGACGGTCTGTTCCGGCGCGGTCTCGACGATGATGAACTTCTTGTCGTAGGCCTTCAACGTGCCGTCGAAGGTCACCGGCGTTTGGGGCGGCTGAAACTGCGCGACGGCGCTGGCGACGACCGTGCCGAAACAGACGAGGCGGCGAGAGACCATGCCCTCAGTTTACGCGTTCACGAGTTCGCTGGCAGCCGGCGCGACCGCCGGACGCTGGGCCAGATCGGCGAGGATGGCCGCCACGGTCTCTGAGGCGATCTCGACCATGGTGTTCCAGGCGTTCACCCGGGGATACGCCTGCGCCGTGGTCGCCAGATAGACGTTACCCTGGCCGATCCGGCAAGCCGGCCGCGCCGCCAGATAGTTCACGGGCCAGACCGGTTCGACATAGGGGGCCCGGAAGACCTTGATCTCTTCCACCAGGCTCTGGTCGAACTCCGGATACAACGCCTTTAGCGCCTTCTTGGCCTGGAACTCCCAATCGTGGTCACCGCGATGGAACTCGTTGCTGTCCTTGTGGCAGTAGTTCATCAGGTAGACCAGATGGCGGCCGTTGGTCTGTTCAAGCGGCACCACTTGCGTGGTCTCCACCAAACCCTGAAACGGGAAACCGTCCTTCACGATCGCATTCCAGTAGTAGGGTTGCAGCCGCTGCTTCAGCAGGAGCACAACATTCACGACGCCCTGATAGGTCAGGTTCGCCTGCGGAACCGCGGTCTGCAACGTGCCGCGGGCGATCCGCTGCAGCAGCGGCATGGGCAGGGTGGAGACCGCGGCGGAGAAGTCTTCCCATCCGCCGTTGGCATTGACCCGAACCCCGGACGCCGTTTCCTGCAGCCCTTCGACGGCCGTGTTCAACAAAATCGTTCCGCCCATTGCGGTGATTTTCTCCGCCAAGGCCTCCGCGATGGCGCGGTAACCGCCTTCGACGTACCCCTTCACTTCCTTCGCGCCGCCCTTTTCCCGGGTCAAGCGGCTCCAGAACCAGTAGGCCGGCACCGTCGGATACCGGTCGCCGAACTTCGAAGTCAGCAGCGGGAGCCAAAGCTTCTGGAACACCGAGACCCCAAAGATTTTCGTCAGCCAGTCGGCGGCGGTGACGCCATCGAGGGCCGCCCCGTCCTTGACGAACTTCGTGATGTAGGCGGCGCCCACGGCCGTCCGAATCCGTTCCGGAACGGTCAGCGCGCCAAACCGCAGCAGGTCGAGCGGGGTATTGAAGGGATAGAAGGCGTCTTCGTATTGGAAGCCCATGCCGGTCTCCTTCCAATGGATGGACGACGCGAGATCCAACTCTTCCAGAAGCGCGAGCAACGGCGCGTCGGAATTCAACATGACGTGATAGAACTGCTCCATCACGGCGCCTTTGTATTCGAAGGTGCCACCCAGACCGCCCAGGGCATCCGACGCTTCAAGAATCGTCGCGCCAACACCCTGCTGCAGGAGCCGGTAGGCGGAAACGAGACCGGAGATACCGCCGCCCAGGATGGCGACTTTCTGATGCGAAGTTTGGGTAGTCATCAAAGTAGTCCTTGTGTTTATTCGTCAACCGCCAGCCGGCCCCACGCGAACCGCTGCTTGGCCCAACCGGTCAGAGCCGCCGAAGACGCCATCTTCATCAGGGCGAGGTGGCCCATGATGGAGTCCATGATTTTGATCTTGGACTCGCCGAATTGCCGTTGAGCGACCGGCATCGGCACTTCCTTCACGCGGAAGCCCTGCAACAGGCTCTTCACCATGATTTCGGCCACTGCGGAGAAGCCATTCGACTTGAATTGAATGCGCTTCACAACGCTCCGGCGATACGCCCGGTGCATGGGAGTATAGCTATGGACCGTATTCCCCAGGATTAAGGTGTAGAGCGCGGAGGCGGAGCGGCTAAGGAAGCCCCGCACCGGATGGCAGGTTGCCTTCTCGCTATCCGGGTGCCACGGCGAGGCGGTGACCAGGTCGGCGCCGGCCTGCAGCATTTCGACCATGGCGGGCAGCGTCTCCGGAGCAAAGGTACAGTCGCTGTCCATCGTGCAGATGTAGGGCGAGTCGGCGTGCTGGAAGCCGGTCCGGATCGCGGCGCCGAGGCCGCGATTTTTGCCGTGGTGGACAACCCGGATCCAATCGTAGCGGTCCATCATTTGGTTCAGGACCGCGCCCGTCGCATCCTGCGAACCGTCATTGATGAAGAGCACCTCCCAACGAGACATCAAGCCGGTGGCTCTCATCGTGTCCAAACGGGAGAGGAGTTGGGGAAGTCCTTCGAGTTCGTTATAGCAAGGTACGATCAGCGTGACCAATGGGTTGGGCATAGCAGCTTCCAGAACAGGATTTTGGGATGACCCAGTTTGGAATCCGGAAAAGTACCAGACACTCGCGCCAGAGTACTTGTGGTACCAGGACACCGTTAGAACCTTGGTCCGAACGGCTGGTAAGTACCGATGGTTGGAGACACCCTCCCTCGCGGCACCCCTGCGCCGAGATATACTGCTGACAAGCGGCCCAGCTGGATGAAGTTAGCAGCAGCGCTGGTCTACCCCAGAACGGAGTGGCAGCCAGGCGCGGTGAAATCTGAATCACTCTGCCGGCCCCGGACAGAAACCAGGCGGAAAACGTGGAGGCGCTGCCCCCCGCGGATCCTCCTAACAGGAACGAGCAACTCATCCGCGGCGCATATGGACTCGGTCAAGATCCCGATTCCCGCACCGCTCCAAGGACTAAGAACTACATGCAAGAACGCCAAAATATCGCCGTATTCGTGGACTATGACAACATCGAAATCGGCGTGAAGTCGACGTTGCGCCGCGAATTCGACGTGTCGCTCCCCCTCGATGCGCTCAAGGAGCGCGGGGACATCGTCGCCAAGTTTGCTTACGCGAACTGGAGCCGGCAGGAGCCGGCCGTCCGCCAGATGGCCGAAAACGCTGTCCAGATGGTCCAGCGCCTCCCTTCGCCGCGCGGCGACAAGAACGGAGCGGATATCAATCTCGCTCTGGACGCGCTCGAAATGGCCTTTACCCATAAAAATGTAAACGCCTTCGCCATCATCAGCGGCGACAGCGACTTTATCCCCCTCGTCAACAAGCTGAAGGCCTACGGCAAGACCATTTACATTGTCGGCGGCAAGGCGTTCACTTCGAACATCCTGCAGCAGAACTGCCACGAGTTCATCAGCTACGAAAGCCTGCTGACCGACGACGTCCGCGTGATCCTCGAACGGAAATACGTCTCGGCCCCGCAACGTGAGCAAGCACCGCGTGCCGCCGATGCCGCCCTGCCGCCGGTCCCGCCGCCGCAGCAACACGGTGGCGGCGGCTATCGCCGTGGCCGTCCGCAACCGCTCGAAGTCGCCCAGGCCATGCCGCTGGTGGAACGCGCTCTCAGCGTCCTGCAGCGCCGCGGGGTGCAGCCCCAGCTCGGCCTTTTGAAGAGCACGATGAAGCAGCTCGACCCCAGCTTCAACGAGCGCTCCTACGGCGCCAGCGCCTTCTCCGAGTTCATCGACCGCATGAAGAGCGCCGGCTACATCCAGCTCCACGGAACCGAAGGCCGGTACACGATCGAACTGCTCTCCGGCGCCGCAGCCGCCACCGGTGGAGCCGCGCACAAGAAGGATGACGCCCTGCCGCTCCTGCGCCAGGTGCTCGACATCTATAAGCTCGACATGGAAGACGGCGCCAGCGCCGAATCCGTCGCCGGCTGGATGAGCAAGATCCACTCCGACTTCGATACGAAGAAGTACGGCTTCCAGGAGTTCAACGAGTTCCTGAACTTCGCCCAGGACAATTTCATGGTCCGGATGGAGCCCGACGAACTGCGCGGATTGACGGTTTTTCTCGGCGCGGAACTGGTTCCTCAGGCGCCGGAACCGGAGCCGGAGCCCGTTCGCGAGATGGCCGCCGGAGCCTCTGCGGCCGAAGTGCTCGCCGAGTCGCTCGCCGCAGCCTCGGCCACCGAAGCTGCACCGGCAGCCGAGGCTGCGCCCGCTGCCCCGGAAGAGGAGAAACCCTCCACCGGCCGCCGCGGCGCCGCCACGTCCCGCAAACGCACCAGCAGCAGCACCACCGCAGCCAAGAAAACTGCCACCTCCAGCGTGCGGCGTCCCCGCGCCCGCAAGCCGGTGGAATAATCGGAGCTCCGCATGATCGAACGTTTCCATATCCCCGGCGCGCCTAAGCCCGCCGGGCCCTACTCCCATGCCGTCCGGGCCGGTGACTATATCTATGTCAGCGGCCAGGGCCCCTTCAATACCGAAACCGGCCAGTACGAGATTGGCGATATCCGCCACGAAACCCGGATCGTCATCACGAACATCCAGAAGATCCTCGAAGGCGCGGGCGCTACCCTCGCCGACGTCGTGAAGTGCTCGGTGTTTCTCAAGGACGTGGCCGAGTTCAGCGCCATGAACGAAGTGTACGGCGAGTTCTTCGGCGCCGCGAAACCGGCGCGGACGACCGTCCAAGCCGTGATGCCCAATCCGGCGATGCACGTCGAAATCGACTGCGTTGCGTACAAACCCCTCGTCTAACCCATGGCCCCAGAACAGATCGCGGACGAAATCATGGCCCTTTTAGCGGCCTCCGCCAACGCCGATTACTACGGTGAGGCGGTCTCTCAATTGGCGCATGCGTTGCAGGCGGCTCAGTCCGCTCGCGACGCCAACGCCGACGAGGAGTTGATCCTCGCCGCGCTGCTTCATGATATTGGCCACAACATTAGCGACGCGCGGGCCATTCGCCACGGGGAGGTCGGGGTGATCAACCACGACGACTTGGGCGCCGAATGGCTCGCCGAGCGCGGATTCTCACCCCGGCTTCGGACCCTGGTCCGCGGCCATGTGGACGCCAAGCGGTATCTGGTCACCACCAACGCCAACTACGCCAAACGCCTCTCCCCCGCGAGCACTGAGACGCTGAAGCACCAGGGCGGACCGATGTCGATCGAAGAGGCCGAAGCCTTCGGCGCGGCGGCCGAGTTAAAAGATTGCCTGCGCTTGCGCAACTGGGACGAACTGGCCAAGGAGCCCGGCCGGCCGGTGACCCCTATCGAGGCCTATCGCGACATGATCGTGCGTCACTTGACCGGCACCGCCCGCCCGGTCCAGCACGCATGAGGCCGCAAGCCCATTAAGGAAAGTACGGTCGGCGCGGTATCGAGCGAATAGACGGCCCCGGTCAACTCCCGGCCCGGTGCCACGCCCGGTCCGGCCAGAATCCACGGTACTTCTAACTCGCGCATGGTAGGATTGCCGTGCTTTTTCTCCGTGCCGCCATGGTCGGAGACGATGGCGACCACGGTCTCGTCGAGCGGCAGCGCCGCCAGCATGTCCCCAATTAAACGGTCCGCCACCGCCACGGCCTGCAGGTAGTCGGCCGATTCCCAGGTCTTGTCGTGGCCGGCGTGGTCTACGTCATCAAGATGCACAACGAGCAAATCCGGCTTGTGCTGCTTCCAATAGGCGATCGCGGCCGCCATCGCCGCGGGCGATCCCTTCACGTGCCGCGTCTCATTCGTCGACTCCTTTTCAACCAGACGGCCGAAGCCCTGCCAATCGTGAATCACGGCCAGGTGCGCCTTCGGCCGCTGCGATTTCCATTGGCTGAAAATCGTGGGGAAGATCTTCTCCGGCCCCGCGCAAATGGGTTCAATGGCGTGGTTGAACCGCTCCCACTCGTTCGAATCGACGCCGTGCTGCTCCGGCCCCGCTCCCGCGATGATCGACATCCAGTTGGGGCTCGAAACCGTCGGCAGCACGCCCCGCGCCCGCAACGTCCAGGCTCCCCGCGCCATCAGTGTCTTCAAGTTCGGCACTTCGGCCTTGCGCAACGCTTCCACGCTTAAGCCGTCGACACCGATGATCACGACGTGCTTTGGCGCCGAGAACGCCACCCCGGCGGAGAACACAAGCAGCAGCAGATTCTTCATCGTTTTCATCATCTCGAAATCTGGCGGCGATAAAGTCAAGGTTTGATGACAAATGGGTCAATCCACTCCTGGCGCATCCGCATCTTTGCCATCACCTGGATTGCCTATGCCGGCTTCTACCTCTGCCGGAAGAACTTCAGCGTTCTGATGCCGCTGCTGCAGCAGCACACCGGCATCACCAAGGACGAGCTGGCCACGGCCATTTTCGGCTACAGCCTGATGTATTCCATCGGTCAGTTCCTGATGGGCACCCTTTCGGACCGGCTCGGCCCGCGACGGGTGGTGACCGCCGGGATGCTGGTAGCCGGCGCGAGCAGCGTGGTGCTGGCCTTCCACACCGACACCCCGGCCGTGATCGCGCTGCAGGCCATCAACGGCTTGGCGCAGGCTTGCGGCTGGTCCGGCCTGCTGAAGATTATGTCGGCGTGGTTTGAGGCTCGCAACCGGGGCGTCGTGATGGGCTGGTGGTGTACGAATTACGCCCTCGGCGCTTTTCTGGCCACCACCTTCGCCACGTTCGCGGCCACCAGTTCCCTGCTCTTCTTCCCCAGTTGGCAGCGGGGCGCCTGGATGCCGGGCGCGCTGCTGATGCTGCTCGCCGTCGGGTTCTCCATCTTCGTCCGCAATGGTCCGGGCTCGGCGGAGACCAAGGCCGAGTCCCGGCAAAGCCTGTCGAAGTTTCTTGGCGTGGCTAGCAACGGCAACATCCGCGTCATCGCCGGCGCCTATTTTTGCTTGAAGCTGACGCGATACGCCTTCCTGTTCTGGCTGCCGGTGTATCTCACCGAGCGGTTGGCCTTCACCCCGGCCGAAGCGGGGTATAGCTCCTCCGTCTTTGAGCTGGGCGGCTTTGCCGGAGTGGTCTTGAGCGGCTACGTTTCCGATAAACTTTTCCAGGCCCGTCGCTTCCCAGTGGGCGCGTTGATGATGATCGGTCTCGGCTGCGCCTGCCTGTTGCCGACGCTCGCCGGGATCACCGGTACGTGGATCATCGTTCCGTCCATCGCTCTCATCGGCCTGTTGAATCTTGGTCCCGATACGCTGCTCGGCGGTGCGGCCGTGCAGGATTCGTCCACCCGGGAGACCGCGGCTACGGCAGCGGGCTTCGTGAACGGCACCGGGTCCACGGGTCAGTTTCTGTCGCCGTTTATCGTCTCCGGGGTCGTGCAGCGCTTCGGCTGGGACGCCTTGTTTGTCCTCTTTTTCGTCCTTTCGGTGGCGGGCGGGCTGCTGCTTACGGTGAAATGGAGTTATCGCGTTCCGGAGGAAGATCCCGATTTATGTCTCAAACCCGCGCAGACGTTGCCGTAGTTGGCGGCGGCATTCTGGGCCTGGCCCATGCTTATCATGCGGCTAAGGCGGGCAAGCGAGTGGTCCTGTTTGAGCGGTCGCCCCGGGCGATGGGCGCTTCCATCCGCAACTTCGGCATGGTGTGGCCGATGGGGCAGCCGGCGGGCAAGATGCACCAGATGGCCCTGAGCAGCCGGACTCATTGGCTCGACGTCATCGCGGCCGCGAAGTTGCCCCACTATCCCACGGGTTCGCTGCACGTGGTTTATCAGGAAGACGAAGCGACCGTCGCCCAGGAGTTCGCCGCACTGGCCCCGGCCCAAGGGTTCGACGTCACGTGGCTCAGCCCGGCGCAGGTGCTGGAACGCAGCCCGGCCGTGGTGGCAGAGGGCCTGCGCGGCGGCCTTTGGTCGCCCACCGAAGTGGTGGTCGACCCCCGCGTCACGCTTTGGACGCTCCCCGGCTTCCTCTCCGAGCAGTTCGACGTCACCCTCCGCTACAACACGGCGGTAACCCGCATCGACCTGCCCCGCGTCACGGCGGGGGACGAGATTTGGGAAGTGGATACCGTCTACGTCTGCGGCGGCGACGACTTCCAAACGCTCTACCCAGCCGTCTTCGCCGACAGCGGAATTACCCGCTGCAAATTGCAGATGCTCCGCACCGCCGTGCAACCCAACCAATGGCAGCTCGGCCCGTCCTTGGCCGCCGGGCTGACGCTGCGCTTCTACAGCTCCTTCGGCCTCTGCCCCTCCCTGCCGCGCTTGAAGGCCCGCATCGCCGCCGAGACGCCGGAGTATGACCAGTGGGGCATCCATGTGCTGGTCTCGCAGACCGCCGCCGGGGAGATTACCCTCGGCGACACCCACGAGTACGGCCTCGCCGTCGATATTTTTGACAAGCCGGAGCTCGACGATCTCGTTCTCCGGTACCTTGCCACCTTCGCCCGCTTCCCGGACCAGACCATCACGCAGCGCTGGCATGGCGTCTACGCCAAGCATCCAGAGCAGCCCTACTGCCGCTTCCAACCGGCCCCCGGCGTCCACGTGGTGACGGCCCCTGGCGGCAGCGGCATGACGCTCTCTTTCGGCCTGGCGGCGGAGACCCTCTCCTTATGATCAAAGCGCTGATCCTCGATTGGGCCGGCACGACGGTGGACCATGGTTGCCTGGCCCCGGTCGTCGTCCTGCAAGAGATCTTCTCCTTGCGGGGCGTCCCGCTCGAGCGCCGGGAGGCCCGCCACCAGATGGGCCTCTTGAAGAAAGACCAGATTCGCGCCATCTGCGCCTTACCCCGCGTCGCGGAGGCATGGGCCACCCGCCACGGCGCTCCGCCCGCGGAAAAGGATGTCCAAGCATTGTTTGAGAGCTTCATTCCCCGGCAACTGAGTATTCTCGAACATCACTCGGGCGTCATCGACGGGGTGGTGGAGTTCATCGCCGAATGCCGCCGCCGGGGTATCCGCATTGGGTCGACCACCGGCTATACGCGCGAGATGCTCGACGTGGTGATGCGCCGCGCCGCCCGCGACGGCTATGCCCCCGATGCCAGCGTGACACCCGATGAGGTCGGCGGCGGCCGCCCGGCGCCTTGGATGGTCTTCCGCAACGCCCAGCTTCTCGATGTCTATCCGCTCTCCCACTGCGTGAAGATCGGCGACACTCCGAGCGATATCGCCGAAGGCAAGAACGCCGGCCTGTGGACCATCGGCCTGACGAGTTGCGGGAATGAGGTTGGCCTGTCGGCTTCCGAGTACGAGGCCCTCTCCTTCGGCGAGCGCGCCGCGCGCACCCTGGAAGCCGAACAGACCCTGCGCCGCTCCCAGCCGGACTATCTTGCCGAGCGGCTGGCCGACTGCCTGCCCCTGCTCGACGACATTGCGATGAGAATGGAGTGATGCCCCGGCGCTCCTCATGATCGACCTGCAACGGACCATCGACGACCCTTCGTGGGCCAAAGACGGCGGACGCAACAACCCTGAAGCGGGAGCCAATGCCTAACCCAACTCCTCCTGCTGGCCCGCGCAGACACCTCACAACTTCATGCCCGAGACAGCTCCCTTGCCCGGCGCGTCCAGGGGCTGGCGTTGGTGATTGCCGGGGTAATCACCAATAGCTCAGTGCAAGCCGCGGTCCGCACCGCTGGCTTCCCGTTCGGGCGGTGCGATGACCCTGTCGAATCTGGACGGCGAATACTGTAGAGTCATATCGTCAAGTGAAATCCTATGCGACGCCGAGACCTCCTCTCCCTCATCACCCTTCCGGCCTTAGGCTGGGCTCAGGAAAAATCGAAGCTTAAGATCACGGGCATCCGCCTCGTGAACGTGAAGCCCCGCAAGCCGTATCCCGCCTTCCAACCCGCCCCAGGCGCGTGGTCCACGCAGTTCGTCGAGATCGCCAATCCCATGTCGATCTACCCCGAATACAAGGCGCGTCGCGAGCTGTTCTTCCCGAATGCGGGCAAAGTGCCCAGCTTTACCGTCGAGATCACCACCGACAAAGGCATTACCGGTTACGGTAACGGCGGCCCCGGCGGCGGTCCGATTGTTACCGATCATCTCGCCAAATTGCTGGTGGGCCGCGACCCGTTCGACCTTGAGCGCAACTGGGACATCTGCTGGCGTTCGACGATGAACTATGGCCGGATGGGCGTCACCATGAACGCCATCAGCGGGGTGGACCTCGCGCTGTGGGACATCGTCGGCAAAGCGCTGAACGTGCCCGTCTATAAGCTGCTCGGGGGCGAAGCGAAGGACCGCATTCCGGCCTACTGCACCGGCAACGATATCGAGCAGCACATCGAGTTCGGCTATACGAAGTTGAAGCTCGCCATCCCCCACGGCCCCGCCGACGGACGCGCCGGCATGAAGGCCAATCTCGCGCTGGTCGAGCGCGCCCGCAAAGCCCTCGGCCCCGACGGCGAGATCATGCTCGACTGCTGGATGGCCTGGACCGAACGCTACACCGTCGAAATGGCCGAAATGATGGCGCCGCAGCGCGTTTACTGGATGGAAGAGGTGCTGCAACCGCATGACTACGCGGGCTTTGGCCGCTTGAACACCCAGATCAAATCGACGCGGATCGCCACCGGCGAGCACGAGTACGGCCGCTACGGCTTCCGCTACCTGCTTGAACACAACGGCGCCTCCATCTGGCAGCCGGACCTGAACTGGTGCGGCGGCCTGACCGAGATGCGGCGCATCGGAGCCTTGGCAGCGGCTTACGACATCCCCGTGATTCCGCACGGCGGCGGCCTGAACGGCTCATCGCATTACATCCTCTCGCAGGTGAACTCCCCGTGGGCCGAGCTCTTTCTGCCGCCGCCCGGTGGCCCGAAGGAGGTCTATCAGTTGTTCGAGGAGAACTACAGCATCACCCGCGGACCCGAAGGGATCTACATGCGACCGCCCGAACGCCCCGGCTTCGGCTGGGACTATGTCGTCAGCTAGGCCAGCGCCAACCCGAGTCCGAACAGAATATGCATCGCTACCGGCCCCGCCAGGCTCCCGGTCTCTTCCCGGAGCTTGGCGGCGGCAAGGCCCAACGCCGTCGACCCGACGACCAGCGCCAGTACCGTGGGGCCGGGGGCGCGCTGCTTCATCAGGGTCAGATACATCGAACCCGCAAACAGGCCGCTCGCCAGGACCGGCAGGCTCCATTCGCCGAGCTTCTGCTTCACCGGCGCTAACGCCGCCTGCAGCCAGCCCCGGACAAACACCTCGTCGGCGAACGCGATAAACACCCACAGCCACCATGGCCCCGGCACCGCGCCCGCCCACCCCACGCTGACGCCCAGTGCGACGCTCACCGGCACCATCCAGATCCAGGGCAACCGGCCCGGCGCTCGCAGACCGTAGTCGCCCGCCCCCGCAAAGTACATGCCGGTTGCGAACAGAACCAGCATCGCGCGCGACAGCGCCAACTGCTGATCCACGGGAACAACCGCCCACCGGGCGGCCTCCGTCGATACTAAAAGCGCCATCCACGCCGCCGCGACCCCAATGCCAACGCTACGGAACTGCATCATTCGATAATAGAGGCATCTCGAACTCACGAGCCTACTGGCAACTCACGTTAACCGCCCTGCTGTGGGGCACCTCCTGGATTTGCGGCAGGCTCATCTCCGGCGAAGGCGTTCCCGCGGTCTATGGGTCCCTGGGCCGGTTCGGCTTCGGGTCGCTGGGCTTGCTGGTCGTGTTGCTGTTCCATCGGCCTTGGCCGGCCCTGACCGCTCCGCTCTTTTGGCGGTTGAGCGCGATGGGCTTGTTCGGGGTTTTCTTCTACAACATCTGCTTCTTTAACGGACTGCAGACGGTGCCGGCGGGACGGGCGTCGATGGTCGCCTCCATGCAGCCGATGTTCGTCTTCCTGTTTTCGGCGCTGGTGTGGGGCGAAAAGGTGACGCCCTTGAAGATTGGCGGCCTGCTGGTGAGCCTGGCCGGGGCGGTGCTGGTGCTTTCGCAGGGCGAACCCGGGCGGCTGTTTGCGAAGGGGCTGAACTCGGGCGACCTTTGGATTCTCGGTTGTGCCGTCTCGTGGGTGGTCTATACGCTGCTGGGCCGGACGGTGATGGGGAAGATGCCGGCGGTGGCGGCGACGGCGTATTCGACGTGGATCGGCACGTTGGGCTTGGTGGGCTACGCCGCGCTGCAACCGGTTCCGGAAGCGCCCTGGAGCGCTACCGTCTGGCTGGCCTCCGCCTTCCTCGGGCTGGGCGGCACGACGCTGGCGTTTCTGCTGTACCTCAAGGGCATCGGGCAGATCGGCCCCAGCCGGGCGTCCATCTTCATCAATCTGGTGCCGGTGTTTGGCGTGGTTTTGAGTTCGCTGTTTCTTGGTGAAGCGATCAGCGGGGCTACTTTGCTGGGCGGGGCGATCGTGATTGCGGGTGTCCGGATGTTAAACCGATGATCTGGTGGTGGATGGGGCAGTCCGGATCGTGCGCCCCGGGCAGGTAGCCGGTGCTGACCAGGAACTCGTTGACGATTTCGCCACCGGTGAAGACGAAAGTCTTTTTGAAGAGCTTGGTCCAGCCGGCGCGGTCGAGGGGGTGGTGCGCATCGAGGAAATTACGAAACGAACCCATTTGCTGAATGCGGCGGGCGTTTTCGATGGCGGCGTTGACCTTGAGCCGGTTGCGGATGATGCCGGGGTCGGCGAGGAGCCGGGCGCGGTCGGCATCGCCGTAGGCGGCGACCTGGGCGATGGCGAAGTTGTCGTAGGCCCGGCGGAAGCCTTCGCGCTTCTTGAGGATGGTAAGCCAGGAAAGGCCGGCCTGGTTGATTTCAAGAATCAGGCGTTCAAAGAGCTCGTCCTCGGTGGCCAGCGGAAAGCCATATTCGGTGTCGTGATAGTGCCGGTTCCATTCGTCGATTCCGCCGCGGACGGCGGCGCAGTACGATAAGCCCATATGCTTCTGATTGTCGCGGCTTTGGTGATCGCTCTGCCTCCGCTGCCGGACGCGGACCCGCATGCCGCGACGACGATGGCCGCCTGGACCAAGGCGGCGCGCGCTACGTTACGAAACGAAGCCACCGTGGAGTACACCTGGACGGGCGCTACCGCCGCCCACCTCGAACTGATCCGGCGCCTGCCCGACGAGGCCCCCGGCAAGCAGCAGTACGTCGAGTTTCTGAAAGAGACGTATGGCTACAACATCGACCGGCTCAACGCCGCCTACGGCCTGCAGGCGAGCTCGTTTACCGACCTTTACTCGTTCGACTACCGGGCGCTCGACCGGCAGCGGGAGGCGGTCCGCCGGGATGACGCGGCCTTTTTAAACGCCCTGAATGAGACGCTTTTCGCCGAAGCCGCAAAATTGACCGGCCGGCCCGTCCGATTTCCTAACTGATCCGTAACTCCTACGCGGCCCCTCGCGAATCCCATACAGGAGAGCCCATTATGAATCGCCGCTTTTTTCTCAGTGCCGTTTTCGCCGCGACCGCCTTTGGCGCCGCTGGCCGGAATGTTCGCATCACCAACTTTGGCCGCAACGGGCAGCGGCGAACCACGGAGGTTGTTCCCATGATTACCAAGACCGATGCCGAGTGGAAGAAACAGCTCACTCCCCTGCAGTACGACGTTACCCGGCGCAAGGGGACCGAGCGCGCCTTCACCGGCGAATACAACGCCCACAAAGGCGATGGGGTTTACCGTTGCATCTGTTGCGACACGGCCCTGTTCGATTCCCGGCACAAGTTCGACTCGGGCACCGGCTGGCCGAGCTTTTACCAGCCGATTGCGAAGGAGAACGTCGGCGAACACGTCGACAAATCGCTTTTCATGAGCCGGACGGAGGTTGTCTGCGCTCGCTGCGACGCTCATCTTGGCCATGTGTTTGACGATGGCCCGCGGCCGACCGGCCTGCGTTACTGTATGAATTCGGCCTCGCTGCGCTTTGAGGCGCGGACGAGCGAGAAGTAGGAGAACCGCTATGTTACGGCAAATCGCTATTGTTTCCATGCTCGCGACCGTGGGCTGCGTGGCAGCCCCGCGGATGCCTCTGCCGGACCCGGCGCAGGATATCGACCAGGCCAAGGTGAAGGGAAAGCAGAAGGCCATCCTGGCCGGAGGCTGCTTCTGGTGCACCGAAGCGGTGTTTGAAGCCGTTGCCGGGGTGGAGAAGGTCGTCTCCGGCTACTCCGGTGGTGATCTGGCTTCGGCGACCTACGAAATGGTCGGCTCCGGCCGCACGAAACACGCCGAGGCGATCGAGGTGACCTATGACCCCGCAAAGATCTCCTATGGCCAGATTCTGAAGATCTTCTTCGCCGTGGCCCACGATCCGACTCAGTTGAACCGGCAAGGCCCGGACTATGGCCCGCAGTACCGCTCGGCCATTTTCTACGCCGACGAGGAGCAGAAGCGGGTGGCGACTGCGTACGTTGCTCAGTTGGAACAGGCAAAGGCCTTCAACGGAAAGATCGTCACCGAACTTGCCCAGTTGAAGGCCTTTTACCCGGCTGAGGATTATCACCAGGACTTCGTGAAACGGAATCCGAACCATCCCTACGTGGTGGTGAATTCCACTCCCAAAGTCACGAAGCTAAAGAAGGAGTTTACTTCTCTGCTCAAGAAGTAGCGTTAGCGATCCTGGACGATGAGGAAGTCGAACGGGGTGCCGCCGCCGGTGGCGTCGATGGCGATTACGGTTGCCGCGGCGCCCATCGGCAGGGAGAGACGGCCACTCTGGATGGCAATGGTCCGGGTGCCGGCAGGGGTGACGCGGGCCATCAGGCCGGTGTTGGCGGGGACGGCGAGATAGTTGGAGTTCACTCCGAAGGGAACGTTCGAGAGGGCGGCGGTGCGGTTGCGAAGGGTCTGGAAGGGAGCCCCGACATAAACGTCAACAGCGGGAGCGCTGGGGGCGCCGTGCACGACGCGAACGTAAGCGGAGGCCATGTCGATCGGCAGAATGTCCTGCAGGAGCAGCAAACGGAGGCCGGGGGCCTTGTCCGGGGTGGCAAAACCGGTGGCAACGACGCTGAAGCTTGCTCCACCGGCGAGGCTGACGTTCACTTCGGCAACCTTGGTCTGGGTGCCGGCGACGAACACCTGGAAGATCCGCTGGCCGGCGGGGACGGGGACATAGTCGGTGGCGCTCTTGAAGGGAATCCCGTCGAGGGCCACGGCGCCATCAACGTAAATATCAACGGCGGGGGCGTCCGGGCTGGCGTGAATCACGCGGACGCGGGCACTGGGCGCCTGTCCGAAGGAAAGGCCGGCTACGAGAAGCGCGGCGGCTGCAAGCTTGGCAATCGCGAATTTCATCTTTCGTTTCTCCAATTCATTTGGGGGTACGAAAGCGTCGCCACGAACGAGAGGGGAGTGCGGCGCACGCCTTCCCCATTCCCGATGCGTCTATCGCGAAGCCAGAATCAAAAAATCTTAACGCGTATTGCAGATGTTACATTGGCCGTAGAGCAGCACTTCATGGCCGGTTACTTCAAAGCCCGGCGGCGCCATTGCCTTGAAGCCGGTTAAACAGCCGGTCAGCTCGTACACTTTTCCGCACTGTTTGCAGTGAAAGTGGTGATGATGCGCCTTGCCGGCGAGCTCATAACGGGCGGATTCACCCGGCAATTCAACCGTCGTCAGCCAGCCTTCCTCCACCAGCGCTTTAATGTTGCGATACACCGTCGCAATACCGATGCCCTCGTGCCCGGTGGTGGCCAGTTCGAGAACCTCGTTCGGGTTCAGGGGCCGGTCGGCCGTTACGAAGGCTTCGCGGATGGCGCGCCGCTGACGGGTATTGCGGTTCGGAGGAGAGTCGAGAGAGGGCATGCGATGCAGCTTTACAGTGTAGCCAAAGGACCGTGATCGTCGCAGTGGCCGCTATGGGGGTGGTGCAGATGACCATCGACCAGATAATCGACGTGGTCGCCATGGGGCACCGCTTCGTGGCCGCAGCCCGCGCCGTGGATATGGCCGCTGTCATGAGCGCCACAATCGTGTTGGGGGGTGCAGGCGCCAGGGTTGGCGGCCGTCACGCCGATGATGTGCTCATCGACATGGCCCTCGTGCGGGTGATGGAGATGTCCGTCGTGAAGATAATCGATATGATCGTCGTGTTGGACGGCGGTATGACCGCAGCCGGCCTGATGCTGATGGGTGTGTTCCGGATGAGTGTTGCAGGTGGACATAATTACTTACTCCTTATGAGTTACTAAAGACGAGAACCGGGATAAGTCGGCGCGGCCCTCGCTGGCGTGCGCAAGGGCGTTAAAAACAAGGTCGGCGACGTGTTGATCGGCCAGGCCGTAGAGAATGTGTTTGCCGTTCCGGCGCCGCGAGACCAAGCCCTCGTTGCGCAACACCCGCAAACGTTGAGAGATGGTCGACAGGTCTTCGCCTTCGGCCGTCGCGATCTCTGTCACACACGCTTCGCCCTGGCCGAGCAGCGTGAGCAAGCGCAGCCGGGGCCCATCTCCCATGGCGCGGAAGATGCCGGCGGCGCGTTCAATCGCTCCCGGTTGGACGAGCGCCACCCGTTGGCGGGTGAGGTGGTCTTGGGGAGCGCAGGCTGGGTCGATCAGTTTTGGCATGGAACACTTGAGCAACTGTTCAAGTGTTATGGTACGGCGATTGGCCCCGTTGTGTCAAGCCCCGCGGGGCTTGTGTTACTCTTAGAAAGTTTTTCTCATTTTTTTACTCTATGAAACGCGCACTCATCACCGGTGTAACTGGACAGGATGGTTCTTACCTCGCGGAGTTTCTGCTCCGCAAGGGCTACGAGGTACACGGCATCAAGCGCCGATCGAGCAGCTTCAACACCGGCCGGGTGGATAGCATCTACACGGACCTGCATGAGCACGGCAATCGCTTCTTTTTGCATTTTGGCGACCTCTCCGACACGAGTAGCCTGTGGAAGCTGCTGCATGATGTGAAGCCGGACGAGGTCTACAACCTGGCCGCGCAGAGCCATGTGCGGGTGAGCTTCGACATTCCGGAGAGCACGGGCGACATCACGGGCATGGGCGCCGCGCGGTTGCTTGAAGGCATCAAGCAGGTCGGCCTCGGCGATACCTGCCGGTTTTACCAGGCGTCGTCGAGCGAAATGTTTGGCGCGGCGGAGCCGCCGCAGCACGAAGGCACCGTGTTCCACCCCCGCAGCCCGTACGCTTGCGCCAAGTTGTTCGCCCATTGGCTGACCATCAACTACCGCGAAAGCTACAACATGTTCGCGGTGAGCGGCATTCTGTTCAACCATGAATCCCCGCGGCGCGGCGAGACGTTCGTGACGCGGAAGATTGCCCGCGCGGTTGCCCACATCAAGAACAATCTGCAGGACAAGGTCTACCTCGGCAACTTGGATTCGAAGCGCGACTGGGGCTTCGCCAAGGAATACGTAGAAGCCATGTGGCTGATGCTGCAGCAGGAAACGCCGGACGACTACGTGATCGGCACCGGTGAGACCCATACCGTTCGCGAGTTCGTCGAAGAGGCCTTTGGCCACGTGAACCTGGAATGGGAGAAGTACGTCGAGTTCGACCCGCGTTATCTTCGTCCCGCCGAAGTGGACGCCCTGCTGGCCGATCCCTCGAAGGCCCGGGACAAGATGGGCTGGGAACACCAGACCGGCTTCAAAGAGCTGGTCAAGCTGATGGTGGATGCGGAAATGGAAGCGATTGCGGCGCGGCAGGCCGGGGTGACCCCGACCAACAATCTGCACGGTTGATCCCCGGAGACTACGCTCATGCTGGACCTGACCAAAAAGCGCATTGTTGTGACGGGCGGCGGGGGCTTTCTCGGCTCGTTCGTCGTGGACGCCCTGAAAGCTCGCGGGTGCGAATCGGTTTTTGTGCCGCGGAAGCGGGACTATGATCTGACGCGGATGGACGGCATCGAGAAGATGTTCGCTGACGCGCAGCCGGAAGTACTTTTCCACCTTGCGGCGGTGGTGGGTGGTATTGGCGCCAACCGGCTCAACCCGGGCTCGTTCTTCTATGAGAACGCCATTATGGGCATTCAGTTGATCGAGGCCGCCCGGCTGCACCAAGTGGAAAAAACGTTGGTCGCGGGCTCCATTTGCGCATATCCGAAGTTCACCCCGGTGCCGTTTAAGGAAGACGATTTGTGGAACGGCTACCCGGAAGAGACCAACGCCCCGTACGGCATCGCCAAGAAGGCGCTGCTCGTCCAGGGCCAGGCCTACCGGCAGCAGTACGGATTGAATTCGATTTTCGTAATGCCGGTGAACCTGTATGGCCCCCGGGACAATTTCGATTTGCAGTCCTCGCACGTGATTCCGGCGTTGATCCGCAAGGCGTTGGAGGCGAAGGAAGCCGGGGTGGAAGAGCTGGTGGGCTGGGGCGACGGCTCGCCGACCCGCGAGTTCCTCTACGTGGAAGACGCGGCGGAAGGCTTAATTACGGCGATGGAACGGTACGACGGCGAAGAGCCGGTGAACCTCGGCAGCGGCTATGAGATCAGCATTAAGGATCTGATGGAGCTGATTGCCCGGCTTTGCGGCTTCGAAGGCCGCTTGGTTTGGGACGCCACCCAACCGAACGGGCAACCGCGCCGCGGCCTCGATACGACCCGGGCGGACAAGTATTTTGGCTTCCGCGCGCAGACGTCCCTCGAAGCCGGTTTACAAAAGACAATTGATTGGTATAAGGAAAACCGGCCGCGCACTGTGGGAGTCTGATAAGGGACAGCGTTGTCCTCCTCGAAATGAAGCGGATCCGCCTAATCCAGATATGCATTGGGGTGGGCTCGGGCAACATCGGCGATGAGCTGATGGCGCAAGAGTTCTGGAAGCTTCTGCCTACCAATGTGGTTTTGGATGTCCAGACACTCCCGGAGGCTAACCGGTACCGGGGAATCTACCCGGCTTCGCATCGATTCCCGGTTGTGGGCTCCCGGTCGATGCAGCTTCCCGATGCGCCAGGGCTTCTGGTGGGCGGTACGCCGGTGGCGGAGTTTGAGGGGCTGGAGTTTCCGCTCCGGACGGTGGGTGCGGCGATCAGTGCGATTGTGCGGCGGGGGTTTCCCGTGGACGCTATTTCGGTAGGGGTGGATCGCCTGCATACTCCGGAGGCGCGCGAGCTTTTCGCTCGCCACTATGCGGGCATCCGCTCCTGGACCGTCCGGACCGAGGCCTGCCGCGAGGCGCTCCTCGATTTGGGGGTTCCTGAGCAACGAATTCGCGTGGCGGCGGACTTAGCTTGGCTCTTCGAACCCAGCACAGAAACGGATGCCTGGGCGGCGGAGCTCTGGAACCGCCTGGGGATCCAAGCGGACCGGCCGCTGCTGGCGGTGAACGTGGTTCACCATGCCGACCCATCTAATGTGGCTCCCAAGCGGGTGATCGCCGAGGCGCTGGACCGCTTGGCCCGGGAAAGCGGATACCAGATCGCGTTTTTGCACAACGAGTGCAGAACCAGCTTCGATGCGGCGGCCGCGGCGGCGGTTCGGGCCTTGATGCAGGAACCGTCCGTCGAAGTCCCCGCCGCTTATTACACGCCGCAGGAGATGGTGAGCTTGTTGCGAAGGGCCTCCACCGTTCTTTCGCAGCGGTTTCACATGGCGATTCAAGCGATTCTGGCGGGGACGATTCCAGTGTGCCTGCTGCGAGGCCAAAAGCTGAGTGGCTTGGCGCGCGAATTCGACCTGCTGAGTGCGCCAATCGAGTCCGGCCCGATTGTGGAGAGCGTCAGGGAATCCGCTGCGCGGCGGCAGGATCGTCTGGCGGCACTGGCCGAGAAGAGAGAGCAGCACCGGATCCGGGCTGGAGGAGCACTCAGCTTTTTCGGGGAGTACCTGGCGCAGGGTGGTGCCAAGCGGCCGCGCCGCGCCGCGATCCAACAGGTCGCGGTGATCCACCTGGGTGGACTGGGGGATCTGGTCCTGGCTTCCTCCCTGTTGATGGGTCTTCGGCGGAAGTATGCGAAGGCGTCGATCCATCTTCTCTGCCGGGCTCCGTTTGCGGGATTGGCGGAGTTGTTTCCGTCGGCTCCGGATCAGGTCATCCCGATCGGATTCGATCCGAATGCCTACTCCCAACTCGCTCCAGCCGTTCAGGATGCCTTGCGGCAACTCGATGAGCAGCTGAGCGAACTGCGCCCGGATATTGTGCTGAGCGCCGAGCTCGAGCCGACGTGGCTGTCGTGGTACTTGGCGAGCCGGTGGCAGGCTCCGGAGAATCTGGCTTGCACCCGCATGGAGGCGCCCCGTGGGCTGCTGCCCATCCTGCTGCATGAGGCCGCTCTAGAGCCCGTCGCGTTTCGCGGTCCGGCGTGGCACGCCGAGATGGTGGAAGGAGACCGCTATGCTCTCCTGGCCCGGGCGGTGGGGATCGAGCAGTGCCCGGCGCCCCGGTGGGCGTTGACCCGGGAACAGGACCGAGAGACCACGGCGTTCCTGCGGGATAACGGGTTGGCCGCCGGTACGTACGCGGTCTGCTTTCCGCTGGGAGCGACATCGACGCTGGTGAAGCGTTGGCCGGCCACCTCGTTCGCCTCCGCCCTGGAACTGGCCGCGGAAAATTTTTCCTGGCCGGTACTGCTGACGGGAGAAGCTCACGAGAGGACGGCCCTCGAATCACACGCGACGGAATTGCGCCAGCGGGGAGCGACCGTGGCCGTGTTCGCCGGCACCGCCGCCGAGATTGGGCTGCTGGCAGGTCTGTTGGCGAAAGCGAAGTTCTTTCTGGGAAACGACACGGGCCCAGCCCATATTGCGCAGGCTTATGGAACGCCCGGCGCGGTGATTTTCGGCGGTGGCACTTGGCCGCACTATCGTCCCTGGGGACCAGGCGCCGTGGGCGTGGTCCATCCCTTGGCGTGCTTTGGTTGCCGATGGGACTGCGCGTTCGGCCAGCCGATCTGTATCGAAGGGGTAACCGTCGATTCCGTCGTCCGGGCGCTCGAACAGGCCAAGGCAAATCCCACGGGCGCGGCCGAGGTGGTCGCGACGGCAACTGCGTCACAGGAACTGCAAACCATTACCGGATCGGCAGCGAGGCACTATCGGGCGGTGCAAGATGATCGCTTGGCCCGCTATCGCGCGCTGGTGGAAACGGAATATGCCAGGACCGTCGCGGAAGAGCGCATAGCGGGCCTGGCCGACGAGTTGGTCCGCAAGGAGACAGAGAGACGGGAAACCCTGCTGTCGATCGATACACAGCTGGCTCACGTCGATAGCCGGATGGCCGCGGGCGCAGCCGCGGCGGGGTCCGCGACTCAATCGGCATTAATCTGGCGGGATGCGGCCGAGGAGCGTCTGGCGAAGCTGGAGGAACTTTCCCGCGAATACAGCCTCATCACGACCGAAGCTACCAACCGCGCTCAGGCGCTTGATGAGTTGGACCGTCTTTTCCGGGAGACGGAGGCTCGCCGAGCGCAGGCGCAACTTGCCGCGGACCTTCGCTTGGAGTTGATCGAGTCGATCTCCCGGGAACTGACGGCGCTGCAGGGCGAGAATGCCGCACGGCTCTCTACGATTGAGAATGCCGACGGCTTGCTTCGCCGGCAGGAGGCAGAGATACAGGAGCTGCGGGCGGGATATGCCGCCCGGCTCGCCGCCATCGAAGAGGCAAATGCGCTGCTGCAGAGCCGGCAGCAGGAGATTGAGCAGCTTCGTGAGGGCCATGCCGCCCGTTTGGTCGCCATCGAAGAGGCCAATGCGCTGCTTGAAAAGCAGCAGCGGGAGATCGGCGAGCTGCGCGAAGGCCACGCTGCCCGGCTGGTGGCGATCGAAGAGGCCAACGCGCTGCTTGAGAAGCAGCAGCGGGAGATCGGCGAGCTTCGCGAAGGCTACGCCGCCCGTTTGGTGGCCATCGAAGAGGCCAACGTGCTGCTTGAGAAGCAGCAGCGGGAGATCGAAGAGCTTCGCGAAGGCCACGCCGCCCGTTTGGTGGCCATCGAAGAGGCCAACGTGCTGCTTGAGAAGCAGCAGCGGGAGATCGAAGAGCTTCGCGAAGGCCACGCCGCTCGTTTGGTGGCCATCGAAGAGGCCAACGTGCTGCTTGAGAAGCAGCAGCGGGAGATCGAAGAGCTTCGCGAAGGCCAAGCCGCCCGTTTGGTGGCCATCGAAGAGGCCAACGTGCTGCTTGAGAAGCAGCAGCGGGAGATCGGCGAGCTGCGCGAAGGCCACGCCGCCCGTTTGGTGGCCATCGAAGAGGCCAACGTGCTGCTTGAGAAGCAGCAGCGGGAGATCGAAGA
>LNFE01000270.1 GCA_001464575.1 Acidobacteria bacterium Ga0077553
TGATCACGCCATGCACGAGCATCGAATAAAGACCGGACTTCTTTTCATTGCCCGAAGTCGCGCCCCAGATGTCCTTCACCATCACTGGCTTCGAGGTCACCTCAAGCGGGGGAAGCTGCGGCGGCTGGAACAGGTCCTTAATGTTCTGGACAAACTGCTCGCGCCACGAAACCTCAGGGGTAAGAAGCCGCGCCAGATGGTCGTCTTGAACAAAAGACGGAGAGACAGCGCGATTGTTGTCTGTCGGCGGTGGAGTTGGAATGGTCGCCATCGTTACTTTATCCTGTCCCCTTGCAACTCTAGACGATTGACAAGCAAGCAAGGTTGCAGTTTTCAGAAGGAAACACCTTACCCGCTATGAAAAAGTGTATCACGCGCTAGTGCAACAGCCCGGACCGTTGCAGCAGGGCCTGCGGGTCGGGATCCCGGCCCATGAAATTGCGGTAGAGCTGCGCCGGATCTTCGCTGTCGCCCTTGGCTAGAATCTGCTGCCGGAAGTCCCGGCCCGCCTCCGAATTGAATACTCCCTCCACTCGGAACCGGCTGAAAGCGTCGGCATCGAGCACCTCGGCCCACTTGTAGGAGTAGTAGCCGCCGGCGTAACCCACTGGATTTGCAAACAGATGCGTAAACGAATTGATCATGGCGTGTTCGGCCGGCAGCGGGGCGGCGGAGAACTGGGCCAACAGGTTTCGGCTGAAGGCGACGACATCGCCGTCGGTCTCCGGACTATAGGTTGTGTGAAGCGCCAGATCGACCATCCCGAAGCTCAACTGCCGCATTTGAGCATTAGCGGCTCGGAAGGTCCGGGCACGTTTCATTTTGTTAAATAAATCTTCGGGGATCACCGAGCCGGTCTCGAAGTGACGCGCGAACAGGTCGAGCGCCTCCCGCTCCCAGCACCAGTTCTCCATGATCTGGCTGGGCAACTCGACGAAATCCCAAGCGACGTTGGTGCCCGCCATGCTTCGGAGCGGTACCCGCGTTAAACAATGATGCAGCAGATGGCCGAACTCATGGAAGATGGTTTCGACGTCACGGTGCGTCAACAACGCGGGCTGGCCGCCGAGGGGCGGGGTGAGGTTGCCGCAGACGAGGCCGAGGTGCGGGTCCCAGCCGTCGCCACGGGGCAGGCCGGTGAGGAAGGAGTCCATCCACGCGCCGCCGCGCTTGTTTTCGCGGGGGTAGAAATCGGAATAGAAGTTGCCCAGGTGGTTTCCCGTCGCTTCGTCGCGAATCACGTAGGTCTTCACGTCGTCATGCCACACCGGGACGCCCACGGCTTCCGTAACGACGATGCCAAACAAGCGGCGGCAGATCTCGAACAGGCCTTCCATCACCTGGGGCAGGGCGAAGTAGGGGCGAAGCTCCTCCTCGTCAAAATCATAGAGCGCCACCCGCTGCTTCTCCGCCCAATAGGCGATGTCCCAAGCCTCCAGCGGCTGCCCGGCAAAGGCGGCGAGCTGTTCATTTTCGACGGCGAAGAATGGCTTCGTTTTGTCATGCAGGTCTTCAAGGAACGCTCGCGCTGCGGCGCCCGTCTTGGCCATGCGTTCCACCAGCACGAGGTCGGCAAAGTTCGCAAAGCCCAGTAGCTTGGCCTTTTCCTGGCGAAGTTCCAGGATTCTCGTCGTCAGGCTCCGGTTGTCATGGTCGCCGGAGGATGCACGCGTCGCGTACGCGCGGTACAGGCTTTCGCGAACGGCGCGATCGTCAAGGTAGGTCATCACCGCGACATAGCTGGGCTGTTGCAGGGTGAACCGCCAACCGGGCTGGCCCTTGGCTTCGGCGCTCTGGCGCGCGGCGGCGCGGGCGCTGGGCGGCAGGCCGGCGAGTTGCGCTTCCTCGGTGAGATAGAGTTCGAAGGCGTTCGTCGAGTCGAGCACGTTCTCCGAGTACTTGGTCGTCAGGTGGGCGAGTTCGACGTCAATCGCTTCCGAGCGCTTCTTGCCGGCTTCGTCGAGTTCGGCGCCGGCGCGACGGAAGGCGTCCATCGTCTTGGTGAAATTACGCCGGTGGATTCCGGTGAGCGCGGCCGCCTCCGGGGTGGCGGCGAAATCCTTGAGCGCCTGCCAAAGGCTGGCGTTGAGCGGGATGGCCGAATAAAAAGCGCTAGCTTCGGGCTGAATGGCGTTGAAGGCTTCGCGGAGTTCTTGTGTCGTGGCGACGGTCTCGAGGTGGCGGACGATGCTCAGGGCGACGTCGAGCGGTTCGGTCGAATGGTCGAGAGCCAGCAGGGTGTTCTCATAGGTCCGCGGGCTGGGGGTATGGATCACGGCGTCGATGGCGGCCTGCGCGCGGCTGATGAGTTCGCGAATGCCGGGTACGACGTGCGCGGCCTCAATCTGGTCGAACGGGATGGCAAAAGGGATAGACAGGAGGGGATTCATCGGCTCTCCCCTTTAGGTTAGCGGAGAAAGCCGGACTTGCCGCTGCCGGTCGCGCTCAATTCGTCGTTGCGCGCGTCATCGATGGCAAGAATGCGCCGGAGTTGCGGCGAAAGCGCGGCGAGCGTTTCCGGGCGGAGCAGCCGCTTCTGGTACTGCTGCTGCGGTTGGTCGCCGCGGACGAAAAAGCCATGGAGCGAACGCCGGGGATGGGCGGTATGGTTGGCCGTGCCCCCGTGCCAGCAGTGGCTGTTCATCATAATGACGTCCCCGGCGCGGCCGAGCAGGATGGTCTCGCCGGGGTGCGACAAAGGCGGCAAAACACCGGATTGATGCGAACCGGGCACGGCGCGGGTGGGCCCGTTGTCCGGGGTGAAATCGTCGAGCATCCAAATCGAGTTGAAAACGGAGTTGCCCTTGTCGTCGGGCAGCAGGCCCATATCGCAGTGGAGCGGCTGGGCCGAATCGGAATGGGGCTCGGCCGCCCGGTAGTTCAGGCTCGAAAGCTTCCAATCGGGGCCGAGCACGAGTTCGGCCGCGGCGAGGAGTTCGGGGTGCGAAACCACCCGGCGGAACGTCTCACCCTTGTCGACCAGGTTGGCGAGGCGCTGGGAGTTTGCCTCCTTCCGGAACTCTACTCCCGCGTTTTCGCCTTCGATTTCCATCCGCTCGGCGACCGCGGCGCGCAGCTCTTCGAGCCAGGTGGGGTCGATCAATTGGGGGATGATCGTGTACCCTTGTTCCTGCAACTCCTGAATGTTTTCGGGTGTCACGCCGCGATTGTACCGCAATGAAATTTGGCCGAATTCTGATCCGCGCAACCAACTGGGTAGGCGATGCCGTGATGGCGGTACCGGCCCTCGAGCAGATACGGGCCCGCTTTCCGGACGCCCATATCGCCATGCTGGCGCGGCCCTGGGTGAGCGGGCTTTACGACAAGTCGCTGATCGACGAGATTATCCCCTACACGGCGGCCAAAGGTTGGAAAGATGTGCGCGGCAAGTGGGAGTTGGCCCAGCGGCTCCGGGGGATGCGATTCGATGCGGCGATCCTGCAGCAGAATGCGTTTGAAGCGGCAGCGATTGTCTGGTTGGCGCGCATCCCGGTCCGCATCGGATACTGCCGCGACGGGCGAGGGCTGCTGCTGTCGGATCCGATTGCCGTGCCGAAGCCGGGGGAGATTCCGGACCACCAACGCTTCTATTACCTCGAAATGCTGCGGCGGGCGGGCGTGATTGAGCAACTGCCCGAGTCCTCCGCCATCCGCCTGCCGGGGATTCCGTATCTGCAAAAGGCGGGCGCCCGGAAGTTGACCGGCGCGTGGGTGGGCGTTTCGCCGGGCGCCGCTTACGGAACCGCGAAACGGTGGCTGCCGGAGCGGTTTGCCGAGGCGGGCATCCAGGTTGCCCGTGAACTTTCGGCCAGTGTGGCCGTCTTCGGCTCGCCCGACGAAAGTGCGCTCTGCGAGGGGATTGCCGCGCAGGTGCGGGAGGCGGGGGTGAACGCTGTCAGCTACGCCGGGGAGACGAACCTGGGCGAATTTGTCGAAATGGCGTCGGTGTGCCGGGCGTTCCTGACGAACGACTCAGGCGCGATGCACGTGGCGAGCGCGCTGGGCGTGCCAACGGTATCGGTGTTCGGCGCCACTGACCATGTGGCGACGGGGCCCACGGGGCCGCTCGCGAAAGTGATCCGGGAAAAGGTGGAGTGCAGCCCGTGCCTGCTGCGGGAGTGCCCGATCGATCACCGCTGCATGAAGGCCGTGGCGGCGGACCGCGTGGCGGGCGAAGTTTTGGAATTGGTGCAGATCGCGCGACAATAGAGGGCTGGCATGGTGGATACCCGGACCAAAATTATTGCGCTCGATGAGATGCGGGAACGTTTGCTTGCGCCGGCCCCGCCGCGGGCGTTGGTGATCGGCCATTTTGATCCGGTGGTGTACACGAACGTCGAGCGGATGTCGGAGTTGGCGGCCGAGTATGGGCCGTTGGCGGTTTGCATCACCTCGCCGGCTGATCCGCTGTTGCCGGCGCGGGCGCGGGCGGAATTGGCCGCGGCGCTGGATTGCACGGAGTTCGTCACGATGGCGGACCACGCTGAGACCTCGGTGTTGACCGGGATTCCAGGGCTGACGGTGATTGACGAGACGCATGACGATTTGCGGCGCCGGGAGGCGCTGATGGCGCTTGTGCGTGAGCGGCAGAAAGCGTAGGCAGTGGTGCGCGTTCTGGTGATCCGGCTGGGTGCCTTCGGCGACGTATTGCATGCGATGCCCGCGGCGACAGCGCTGGCGCGGTCCGGCATGGACGTTACCTGGGTCGTGGAACGGAAGTGGGCCCCGCTGTTGACGGCGTGTCCGTTGCGGACGGTCGAGTTCAACCGCCGGGACTTCGGCGACGTACGGCGCGTGGTGGGAGAGCTGAGGGCCGCGCGGTTCGCCGTGGCGTACGACTTGCAGGGGTTGATCAAGTCGGCGGTGTTGGGTTGGCTGAGCGGAGCGCCCCGGCGTGTTGGGTTCGTTTCGTCCTACGTTCGCGAGCGGGCAGCGGGTTGGTTCTACACCGAACGCGTGACGCCGCGAGGGGTCCACGTGGTGGAGCACGAACTGTCGCTGGTGGGCTTGGCAGGCGGGGAGTTTCCCTTGCCCGAGGGCGAGGCGGTGGAGGGTTTGCCGGAGGGGCCGTTCGTGCTGGCCAGCGACCGGGCCGGATGGCGCGCCAAGGAGTGGCCGCCGGAGAACTACGCCGCCCTGGCCAAGCGGCTTCCCGTGCCGCTTGTGATGAACCGGCCCGAGTGGAGCTTGTTGCAGCTGATTCATGCCACGCGGCGGGCGGCGGCCGTGCTGGGGCTCGATAGCGGGCCCATGCATCTGGCGGCTGCGCTGGGCAAGCCGGGAGTCGCTCTGTTTGGGCCGACTTCGCCCGAACGGAACGGCCCCTATGGCGGTACCATCACCGTGTTGCGCGCGCCGGACGCCGAGACGACTTACAAACGATCACAGGAGATACCTGCTTCGATGCGCGCCCTATCGGTGGACGCGGTGTTCGCAGCCTTGGAACGATGCCTCGATACCTCTTCCCGAAACCCTACGCGGATTTAGTGGCGCGTATGCGGGTGCCCAGCGGGTTCCTGCTGGTGGCTGCCTTTGGTTGGTTCGCGATACCGACCGTGACGTCGCTGCTCTATGGGGTTCCGATCTCCCTGGCGGGTCTGGCGCTGCGGGCGTGGGCGGCGGGGCACCTCGAAAAGAACCAGAAGCTGGTAGCGAGCGGACCTTACCGGTTCCATCGGAATCCGCTCTATGCCGGGACGTTGATCACGGCGCTGGGGCTGGCGGTGGCGGCGGGGCGATGGGAGTTGGCGGTGTTGTTCGCGGCGGTGTTTGCGCTTGTCTATCTGCCGGTGATGGAACTCGAAGAGCAGCATCTGCGCGGCCTGTTTCCGGACTACGCGGCTTATGCCGACCGCGTCCCGCTGCTGTTGCCACGCTTTCCGGGTCTGCCGCATACCGCGCCGTTCCGCGGGTGGTTGTATCAAAAAAACCGCGAGTATCAGGCGCTGCTCGGCTTCCTGCTGGGTCTGGCTTACCTGACGTGGAAGGCTATGGCTTAATCAGCGTGACTTTGGTGTACGCCAAGCGGAACCCGAGTTTTTCGTAGTTGCGCTGGGAGGCGCTGCCGGGTTCGGTGTCGGCGGTTGCGAGGTCGCACCCGGCACGAGCGGCGAGGGAGAGACGTTCGCGGATGAGTTTCGATTGGAGACCGGCGCGGCGGTAGCGCCGGATGGTGCCGTCGCACTGGAAAAGCGCGAGGCCTTCGTGGAAGCAAAGTTGCGCTCCGGCAAGCGCTTCGCTTTCATGGCGGACGATGAGGCTTTGGGTTTTCGGCATGCCGTGCAGCGTGCGGCAGAGTTCCAAAGCGGCCGGGGTGACGACATCGAAGAAGGCTTCGCCGAGGGGTTGGGCCCAGGAATCGGCGTCGGCGGAAAGAGCAATATCCGGGTCCGGCTCCGCGACGTCGGCGGCGGAAAGAGGGCGGAACAGAGTGTTTTCGAAGGCGCCGATCTCGTAGCCGCGGCGGGAGAGGTAAGTGAAGATGGCCGCGTCGGCAAACGGGCTCAGAACGAAGGTGACGGGCGCCATGCGTTCTTCGTAAAACGCCTCTACCTGATCGAGATCGCCTTCGTAGGTAGGGGCGATCATACCGGCGCCCTTGATCTGCGTGAGCGGCGAGGTCTCGTCGATGAACGCGGCGGTGCCGCTGCCGCAAGGGATGGAGGCGGCAGCGGAGTGGGGGTAAAGCTGGGCGTGGGTCGTCACGGCCCACTGGGCGATCACCGCGGCGGCCTGTTCGAGCCGCAGCGCGAGCGGGAGATCGGCGTACATGAACGTTAGAGGATCAGTTTCGAGGCGATGGATTCGAGCTGAATCTTGAACGTGAGCGCCTCGCCGGCGAGCGGATGATTGCCGTCGAGAGTGACCTTGTCTGCGGCGATCGCCACTACGCGGACGAGAAAGGCCTCGCCGCCGCCGGAGAGCTGGAGTTCCAGGCCCTCTTCGAGCTCCATGTCTTCGGGGAAGCGGTCCCGCTCGACTTCGATGATCATTTCCGGGTTAGCCGGGCCGTAGGCGTCCTCCGGTTGAATGGTGGTGACGACGGACTGGCCGGGCGAAAGGCCGATGACCGCTGCGTCAAAACCGGGGATGACCTGGCCGGTGCCGAGAGTGAACTCCAGGGGCTCGCGGCCTTCAGAGGAATCAAAGATGGTGCCGTCAGCGAGAGTGCCTTGATAGTGCACCTTCACCTTGTCGCCGGCTTGCGCTGTAATCATCGTCCGCAGTGTAACACTGCGGGTTAATGATTCGACAGGGAAACGAGGGCGGCGACGGTTTCGCGCAGGCTGTGATTGGTGCGCTTCAAGGCTTCGGCGGACTCATTGGCGGCGGCCGCCGAGGCTGCGTTGTCCTGGCTCAGCCGGCCGATCTCACTGACGGCAATCTGCACCGTGTGGATCTGCCGCAACTGAGCTTCGGACTTCGAGGCGAGTCCGGTAACCTCAGTGGCCATGGAGCCCGACTGGCTCACCGCAGATTCGAGCAGCTTGCGAACCTCGCTGCTCAGGGAGCGAACGCTCGCCGTTTCCGACAGAACCAGATTCACCTGTTCCTCGGTCTGCTGGGCGGCTTCCGAGGAGCGGAGCGAGAGGGAACGGACCTCGTCGGCGACGACGGCGAAGCCGGCGCCCGCCTCGCCAGCCCGGGCGGCTTCGACGGCGGCATTCAGCGCGAGCAGGTTGGTTTGAAAGGAGAAGCTCTGGACCGTGGCGGCGATGGTGCGGATGGCCTGCCCGGCGGCGACGAGTTGGGTGATGCGATGGTCGAGAACCGCCATCCGCTCGGCCCCCCCGGAGATAGAGGCGAGCGACTCGCTCGAAAGCTGGTCGGAGCGCTTCGCCGTCGCCGTGATGCCGCCGATGTAGTCGACCTGCTGGTGCAGGGAGGCGCTGCTTTGTTGGACAGCCGCGGCCTGTTGGTGGACCGCTTTCGAAAGTTGGCCGCTCGAAGCGCAGATGGCAGCGACGTGCTGATTGAGCGCCTCGGCGTTGACCTTGAGTTGAGCGGTCGCCAGGCCTTCCGCCCTCGTCGATCGGGAGAGCGTTCTGGCGATCATCACGGTCGGGATCGTTTCGGCCACCACGAAGGCGGCGTGCAGGAGGACGACGGAGAAGGCGGCTTCATAGTCGAACAGGCTGGAAGGCGCGACGAAATAGAAAAGAACGTGGTGGACGGCAATGGTGCCGGCCGCGGCCAGGACCGCGATCTCGTCAGCGAGCATCGTCAACACAGCCATGCTGGCGAAAACGTGGAAATGCCACTCGATGCCGCCCTTGCCGGCATGAATGTACAGCGCACTTGTGAACATGGTGGCCATCGCGAGCACGACAGCCGTCATGCGGGTGTCCGGTGCCTTCCAGCAGGCAACCAGCGGCAACGCGGCGATGGCAATACCAACCGCCAGGACCGGAAGAAGCGCGACGCCGTGGGAGACCGCGATGATAGCGGCTACCGGCAACTGCGCCAAAAGGATGCCGAGATAACGGCGGTTGGCGGTGCGGCGGTAGCGAGTTAGGTACTGCTCGGTATTCATTGGAAAAGCTCCCTTTACAGTTCGTTGCTGGCGCAGCCGTACGCGGGAACCCGATTGGGGGCGCTGCCGGCTTGAAAGATTCGCATGGTAGAGAGGTCTTCGAGGGCCACTCCCGGTTGCGGACGATGCTTGGCATAGCCGCCCTGCCAGGTGCGGCCGGAGGGATCGGCGAGGGCCAGACGGGGGCCCGCGCGGACAGTGGTTACCACGACTTCGAATCCGGCTCGCTGCAGCGCGCCGGACCACTCCGGTTGCGGCCGATTCAGATGTACCCGCTCCCGCCAGCCCGCTTGGGCGCCACGGGCCGACAGATGACGAAATACCTCCGCCGAGCAACCGCAATCCACGCGCAGCAGATGCGTTGCGGTCCATTCGCGGGCCACCCCGGGGACGCTCTCGGCGCGCAGGGGCAGGACATGCGGAGCCATCCACCATGCCGTCACTGTGCTCAATACGGTTGCCCAAGCGATGACTCCGCTCCAGAGCCAACCCATATTGCGATCCTGTGACACTGATTTTCTCCCTAACTGGCTTATCGGTTAGCCCACCCGCCCCTTATAATGAAAGTCAAAACTACCTCAAACGATAGGAGATTCATGGGTATTCAGCGTATCGGCATCCTGACCGGCGGCGGCGACGTCCCCGGCTTGAATTCGGTGATCAAGGGAGTCACCTACCGCGCCACCGAACTCGGCATTGATGTGCTGGGCTTCCGGCGGGGCTGGGAAGGGCTCACGCACTTGAACCTGGACGACGAAGAATCGAAGAAGCGGTATCTGATGCCGCTGAGCCGCGAAAACACGGCGACCATCGACCGCTTCGGCGGTACGCACCTCCATTCGAGCCGCACCAACCCGGCCCGGATGCGCAAACTGCCGGCCTTCCTGAGCGCCGACAGCTTCACCCCCGAGACCGTTACCAAGAAGGGCGAAACCTTCACCGCCTACGACATCTCGAAGCATGTCCTCGCCAACCTCGAAAAGCTCGGCGTCGACTGCCTCGTCGCCATCGGCGGCGATGACACGCTGAGCTACGCGCAGAAGCTGCACAAGCAGGGCTTCCGCGTGGTGGCCGTGCCGAAGACGATGGACAACGACGTGCGCGACACCGAGTATTGCATCGGCTTCTCGACAGCCATCTCCCGCGCCCACGACGCCATTCAGCGGCAGCGCACGACGGTCGGCTCCCACGAGCGGCTCGGGGTGTTCCGCATCTTCGGTCGCGACGCCGGCTACACGGCGCTCTACACCGCCTACGTCACCTCCATCCGCTGCGGCATCCCCGAGCATGCCTTCGACCTCGACAAGATGCTCGAACTGCTCGCCCGCGACAAGCGCAACAACCCTTCGAACTACTGCCTCACAGTATTGAGTGAGGGAGCGGCGTGGGAAGGCTATCAGGTGCAGGAGTACGGTGAGCCGGACGACTACGGCCATCGCCGCAAGATGAACGTCGGCGAACTCTTCGCCGAGCAGGCCAAGAAGCGGGCGGGCCTTGAAGCCATCGTCAGCGACCTGACCTATGACCTGCGCGGCGGCAGCCCGGACTTCGTCGACAAGATGGTGGCGACCACGTTCGGCAACATGGCCTTCGACGCGATCCTGGCCGGCAAGAGCGGCTTGATGGCGGCGATCAACCAGGGTTGCTACGCGATGGTGGAGATCCCCGATCCGAAGCTGGGACCGCGGAAGGTGGACGTCGAGACGATGTACAACACGGACCGCTACCGGCCCATCTACAGCAACAAACTCGGTATTCCGATCTTCCTGACCAAGGCCTAAATGGGTCTGTTCGATCGGTTTGTGAAGAAGAAACCGGAGTTGACGGCGGATCTGCGCGAGCGGATCCGCCGTTCGTTTGAAGAGGCGGCGGCCGACGAGGAGCACTTCCCTTCAACGATCGATCCGCGGATTCTGCACGTGCGGGTTCTCGTCGAAACCTTCGGCGACCTGAACGGGCAGCGGGTGCTCGATGCCGGCTGCGGCAAGGGGCGCTTTGCGCGGGCGCTGCTGGCCGAGTTTCCGGGGGCGGCCATCTGCGGGATGGACCTGGCCGTGGCGATGCTGCGGCATGTGCAGGCGCCGTTGTGGCCGGCGGCGGGATCGCTGACGCAGTTGCCGTTTGCGACGGCGGCGTTCGACGCGGCCTACGCGACCGAGTCTTTGGAGCACGCGGTCGATATCGAAACGGCCGTGGCCGAACTGTGCCGCGTAGTGAAGCCGGGCGGGGCGATCGTCGTCATCGATAAGAACAAAGACCACTGGGGGCGCTTTGAAACGCCGGCGTGGGAGCGGTGGTTTGGCCAGCAGGAGCTCGAAAAGATGCTGCGCAAGCACTGCCGGCAGGTGACGAGCCGGCCCATCTCCTATTGGGAAGACGTGGACCCGGACGGGCTGTTTCTGGTGTGGATCGCGCGCAAGTAGACGTGCAAGTAGAATGAAGTCGTGCGTTGGAGCCTGTTTCTCATTGCGTGGGTTGCGCTGGCGCAGCCGAAGGCGAAGCTCTGGTGGAGCTTCACGCCGTTACGTCCGGTGGAAGGGTCCATCGACGGCCACGTGCGGGCCGGCCTCGCGAAGAAGGGGCTTGCGCCGAACCCCCGCGCTGATGCCCGCACGCTGCTGCGACGTCTGCACTACGACCTGACCGGTCTGCCGCCCACCGAAGCCGAGGCCACCGCGTTCCTGGTCGACCCGGACGTGCCGAAGCTGGTCGATAAGCTCCTCGCCTCGCCGCATTTCGGCGAACGGTGGGGCCGCCATTGGCTCGACGTAGCTCGCTACGGCGAAGACGATTTTCATGGCACCGCGCCGCACCCCTACGCGAACGCGTGGCGCTATCGCGACTGGGTGGTGCAGGCGTTCAACGATGACATGCCCTACGACACCTTCGTCAAGGCGCAGGTGGCCGGGGACCTGCTGCCCAAAAAGGAGAAGTATCTTGGCGCGCTGGGCCTGTTCGGCTTGGGGCCCTGGTACTACGGCATCTCGCAGCCGCCGCAGGCGCGGGCCGACGAGCGGCACGACCGCATCGACATGGTCACGCGCGGCTTCCTGGGCGTCACCGCGGCGTGCGCCCGCTGCCATGACCATAAGTACGACCCGATTTCGCAGCGCGACTACTACGCGCTCGGCGGCGTCTTCGCGAGCACCGCATATAAAGAGTATCCGCTCGCGCCCAAAGACGAGGTGGAGCGCTACGAGGCACACCAGAAGAAGATCGCGAAGCAAGAGAAGGCCATCAACGCCTTCCTCGAACAGCAGCGCGAGCAGCTCGCCGACATTCTTGCCCATCGCATTGCGGACCTCATGATGGGCACGGGCGACCTCGACACCGAACTGGCCCAACGCTGGCGCGACTATCTCGCCAAGCCTGACGAAGACCAGCCCTTCCGCGCCGACTGGGACCAGAAGAAAGACCGGGCCGCCGCCGAAGCCTACCAGGCGCTGGTGCTGGCCGTAGCCGAAGAGAAGAAGACGCTCGACGCCGAGAACGCCAAGCTGGTGGCCCGCGCAGCGCCGCCAGCGACGAAGCGGCGAATTGAGATTCTGCCGGGCAACTACGACTCCGAGGCCGACTTCAACCCCGGCGCCTACATCCCCACCGAGTCGCTCGAACGCGACCGCTACACCCTGTGGCGGAAGATGTTCAGCGGCGACGGCGCGCTGCTGCGCGTGAAGGAGATCGACCGCTTTCTGACCGGCGAATGGAAGCGGCACCTCGAGACGATGCGGGCCGAACTCGACCGGCTGAAGAAGACGAGTCCGCCTGCCTATCCCTTCCTGCACGGGGTGGCCGAGCACGCCGAGCCGATTGATCTGCCGCTAAATGTGCGCGGGAACCCGGAGGACTTGGGGCCGGTCGTGCCGCGGCAGTTTTTGACCGCGCTGGGCGGCGAGCCGCTGGGGCAGGGAAGCGGGCGGCTGCAGTTGGCCGAGACGATTGTGCGGCATCCGCTGGCGGCGCGCGTGATGGCCAATCGCATCTGGGCGCACCTGTTCGGCCACGGCGTCGTGCGCACGCCATCGAACTTCGGGCTGATGGGCGAACGGCCGGGGAACCCGGAGCTGCTCGAGTATCTGGCCGCGCGGTTCGTGGCCTTGCGGTGGTCGCCGAAGGCGCTGATCCGCGAGATTGTGCTGAGCGAGACGTATCAAGCGTCGAGCACGCAGACGGCCGAGGGGCAGAAGGTGGACCCGGGAAATCGCCTGTTCTGGCGAGCGGAGCGGCGGCGGCTGGACGCCGAGTCCATGCGCGATATGCTGCTGGCGGTGACGGGCGAGTTGGAGACGAAGGTAGGCGGAGAGTCGGCGCCGCTCGACGATAAGCTGCGGCGGCGGACGGTCTACGCGCGGGTGGGCCGTTATCAGCAGAACGAGACGCTGGCGCTGTTTGATTTCCCGAGTTCGAGTGTGAGCGCGGAACATCGGGCGGCCACCAACGTGCCCCTGCAGCGGCTGTTCTTCCTGAATAGCGACTTCATCAAGCAGCGGGCCGAGACCTTCGCGGGCCGGGCGCCGACCGTGGAGCGGGCGTACGCGCTGCTGTTCCAGCGGGCGCCGTCGGCGAAAGAAAAAGAGCGGGGCGAACGGTTTTTGGCCGAGGCGTCGCGGGCGGAGTACGCGCAGGTTTTGTTGAGTTCGAACGAGTTTCTCTATGTGGACTAGACGAGAGTTATTGGCCCGCACGGGGCTGGGCTTTGGCGGTGTGGCGCTGTCGCAACTGTTGGCCGCCGATGCGTTTGCGCCGAAGGCGCCGCACTTTCCCGCCAAGGCCAAGCACGTGATCTATCTCATCCTGAACGGCGGCATGTCGCAGGTGGATACGTTTGATCCGAAGCCTGCGCTGACGAAGTATCACGGGCAGCCCATGCCGGGCGGGAACCCGAAGACGGAGCGCGTGACCGGCTCGCTGATGCAGTCGCCGTTCGCGTTTCGCCAGCAGGGGCAGAGCGGGATTGCGGTGAGCGAGCTCTTCCCGCGCATAGGCGCGCAGATCGATAAATTCACTGTCGTGCGGTCCATGTACAACGATGTGCCGAACCATGAGCCGTCGCTGTTCATGACCAACTGCGGGGCGATTCAGCCGGGGCGGCCGTCGTTGGGCAGCTGGTTGACCTACGGGCTCGGGACGGAGAATCGGAACCTGCCGGGCTTTGTGGTGATGTGCCCAGGGACGCCCGTGGTGGGGCCGCCGCTGTGGGAGAGCGCGTTTCTGCCGGCGGTGTATCAGGGCACGTTCATTGGAATCAATGAGACGGATCCGAAGAAGTTGATCAAGTACGTGGACCGCGGCAAGACGGCGCCGGAGGCGCAGCGGCGGCAACTGGATCTGCTGAAGGCGCTGAACGAGGAGCACCTGGCGGCGCGGGCGGGAGATGGGCAGTTGGAGGCGACGATTGAATCGATGGAGATCGCCTACCGCATGCAGACCGAGGGGCCCGAGGTGTTCGACCTGAGGAAGGAGTCCGCGGCGACGCGGGAGCGCTACGGCGATTCGGCGTTTGGCCGGGGCTGCCTGATGGCCCGGCGGATGGTGGAGAAGGGCGTGCGGATGGTGCAGATCTACTTCGGCAATTCGCAGCCGTGGGATTCGCACGAGGATATTCAGGCGCACGCAAGGCTAGCCCGGCAGGCAGACCCGGCGGTGGCGGCGCTGGTGCAGGATCTGGAGGAGCGCGGGCTGTTAGGCGAGACGCTGGTGGTGGTGGGCACGGAGTTCGGGCGGACGCCGGCGGTGGAGACCGGGTCGACGACGAAGCTGCACAATGGCCGCGACCATAACTCGCTGGGGTACTCGATCCTATTGGCGGGCGGCGGAGTAAAGGGCGGGTATGTCCATGGGGCGACGGATGAGTTCGGCTATAAGGCGGTCGACAAGCCGGTGCATCCGCACGACCTGAACGCGACGCTGCTGCACCTGATGGGGCTGGACCATACGAAGCTGACGTACTTCTACAGCGGGCGGCACTTCCGGCTGACCGATGTGCACGGGGAGTTAGTGCGGGACATCCTGGCCTAAGCCAATGTGGGTGGGGGCGGCACAGCTGCTGGCGTAGCCGCAGGCGGTGGGCAGCAGCGGGGGCCGCTTCTCTTGCTTCGAGCGGCCGGCCGGTTCCGTTACATTGTGTAAAAGAATGGCCGGGGCGCCGAGACGGGTCAGCACGGCGTCGAGGCGGCCATCGTTGTCGAAGTCCGCGATGACGGCTCCGCGCCAGGCGCCTTTCGGCGTCACCGGGATCGCTTGTTGGAACATGCCCTTGGCTTGGAGGAAGAGCGTGGAGGTCTCTTCGTAGACCTCGTTCGAAACGGCGGCGATGTTGTCGGTGACGTGGCTATTGGCGGTAAGCAGGTCGAGCCAGCCATCGTTGTTGAAGTCGCCGAAGACGGCGCCCCAGCCGGAGCGGGTCATGGTGAGGGCACCCAGTTTGGCCGGGTAAGTCACGTCCTGAAACCGGCCGCCGCCCAGGTTGCGCAGCAGGGGAAAGGTCTCGCGCACCAGGGCCGTGAAGAGGAGATCGGGGCGGCCGTCGCGGTCGACGTCGGCTGCGCTCGTGCCCATGGCCGAGACCGGTTGGCCGCTCTCGCTCAGGGCGACGCCGGATTCAAGGCCTGTCTCTGAGAAAGTGCCGTTGCCGTTGTTACGGAAGAGAAAGTTCGGCAGGTTGTCGTTGGTGACGAAGAGGTCGAGCCAGCCGTCGGCGTCGAAGTCGGCGACCGCGACCGACATGCCTTTGCCGCGATGGCGGGCGATGCCGCTGCGCTCGGAGACGTCTTCAAAGGTGCCGTCGCCGCGGTTGCGATAGAGACGATTGGCCAGCGGGGCGAACTCCTTAGGGTTGCAGTAGACGCGGACGCCCTTGGCGTCGTCGCCGCAGAACTTGTTGTTGGCCGGGGTCCAGCCGAGGTAGTTGACGACAAAGAGGTCGAGGTGGCCGTCGCGGTCGTAGTCGAACCAAGCGGCGGCGACGGCGAAGGGCTCGTCGGCGACGGCGGTGGGGATGGGGGTGAGGGCGCCCTTGTCGTTGCGGTAGAGGGTGTTGCGGCCGGCGCCGGCGACGAACAGGTCAGGGTCGCCGTCGTTGTCGAAGTCGCCGACGGCAGCGCCGATGGCGAAGCCGTCGCCGGGGAGGGGGATGGCCTGCCAGCCGGCGGGGCCGCGGTTGCGGAGCAGGGTGTTGGCGTGGTGCGGGCCGGTCTTGCGCAGGGTGCGCGGATCGGCGCCGTTGGGGAAGAAGAGATCGACGAGGCCGTCGCCGTCGAAATCGGCGGCGGCCATGCCGCCGGCCATGGTCGAGACAAGGTGCTTGGCGGCCGTGGGAGAGTGGTTCAGGGTGAAGGGGAGATCGTGGGTGGTGAAGCGGGGAACGACCAGTGCTCCGGATGAGGCGCCGGGGGCGGCGGCGACCGGCGCGCGGGCGATCTTTTCAAGAATCTGGCGGCCCTCGGCGTTTTTGGCCGCCGTAGCGGCTTGGCGGGCTTCGGGGTAGCGGCCGAGTTTGTAGAGCGCGCTGGCGAGGCCGGAGCGGCCTTCGGGGGAGTCGGCGCGGCGGTAGTGGGCTACGGCGAGTTCCAGGTTGCCGCGCTCCTCTTCAATGCGGCCGCGGAGCTGCCAGACGCGGGCGGCGGGTTCGCCGGCAGCGAGGGCGGCCGTGGCGTTGCCGAGGGCTTCGTCGAAACGGCCGCGAAGAAACTGGACGCGGGCCAGGAAGTAGGGCGCCTGAAGCTGGGCGAAAAGCGCCTCGGCTTTGGCGAGTTCGCCGGTTTGCTGCCAGGCGAGGCCGAGGAGGAGGGCGGCGGGACGGTCCTTCGGATTGGCCGCCAGGTGCCTCTCGTAAAGCGACGCTGCTTCGGCGAACCGCTGTTGCTGGTAAAATTGCCATGCCTGCTCTTTTTCCGTTTGTGCGTACAAAACGGCGGCCAAGAGCAGGGCTGCGATACGCATGGAACCATTCTACGGCGGCCCGGGAGCCAGCGTAGAAGGGGCGTATGTGGTAATCTCGATAGAGATAAGGGAGATTGGTTTTGGTTGAATTAAATACCCCCACGCAAGAGGCCGTCGAAGCGGCGTACGACCGGACGGTCCGCGAAGATATTGAGCGGTTCCGCGCGGTCGCGGCCGACTTCATGGCCGGGAATTTGACGGCCGACCAATTCCGCGCCGAACGGCTGCGGCGCGGTGTTTATTCCCAGCGGCAGGAAGGCGTCCATATGATCCGGACCAAGGTTCCGGGCGGCATCATGACGGCCGAGCAGATGGATTGCCTGGCCGACGTGGCCGACCAGTTTGCGGCCGGCAAGGGACATCTGACGACGCGGCAGAACATGCAGTATCACTTCGTGCCGCTGCCGCAGGTCGCCGATCTGCTGCATAAGCTAGCCGATGTCCGGCTGACGACGCGCGAAGCTTGCTACAACACCGTGCGCAACATCACCGCCTCGCCCTTGGCCGGTTTGTTGGCGAACGAAGTGTTTGACGTGCAGCCGTATGTGCGCAAGGTGGCCCTGGCGTTTCTGCACAATCCCCTGACGGACGCGATGCCGCGCAAGTTCAAGATCGCCTTCTTCGGCGGCGGCGAGCGCGACGATATGGCGCTGGCTATCCACGACCTTGGCCTGACGGCCGTGATCCGCGATGGCCAACGCGGGTTCCGGACGGTGCTGGGCGGCGGCCTGGGTCCGCTGCCGAACGAGGCGGTGCTGCTCGATGAGTTCCTGCCCGAAGACAAGCTGATTCCGCGGACCGAAGCGATCTTGCGCCTATTCAATCAGCACGGCAATCGCGGCAACAAGAACAAGGCCCGGCTGAAGTTTGTGCTGCGCGAGCGCGGCATTGACTGGGTGAAAGAAACCATCGAGGCCAACTACGCCGACATCCTGGCCAACGGCGGAACGCCCGAGCCGACCTTTGTGCCGGAGAACTTCGGCGGCTTCCGCTTGCAGCCGTTCCCGCTCGGGGAAGGCGGCCAACTCCCGATTCTCGGCTCCACCCCGGCCGACCCGGCCTTCGACCGGTGGCTCGAAACCAACGTGCAGGAGCAGAAGCACGCCGGATACGCCATCGTCACCATCCGCTGCCCGCAGGGCAACATGGTCAGCTCGCAGATGCGCGCGGTGGCGAACATCGCCCGCGACGCCGGCGATAGCTATGTGCGGGTGGGGATCGATCAGAATCTGATGATCGCCTGGATTCCGGTGCACAATCTGCGCCGGGTGCATGCGGCGCTACAGGCCGCGGGTCTGGCCGACGCGGGCGCCTACGAGATTACCGATACCGTCTCCTGCCCCGGCGGTTACTCCTGCAATCTGGCTCTGACGAAGTCGATGAACCTGGCCGCCGCCATTTCGCAGGCCGTTTCCGACTACCGCGACCCGCAGGTGCGGAAGATGAGCGTGAAGATTAGCGGCTGCCCGAATTCTTGCGGCCAGCACTGGATTGCCGATCTTGGATTCTACGGCAATTCGCGGAAAATCAACGGCAAGGAAGTCCCCTACTACCTGATGCTGCTCGGCGGCGGCCATGATCGCGAGGGCATGTTGAAGTTCGGCCTGGCAATTCAGAGCCTGCCGGCCCGATTGGCCACCGTGGCCGTCCGTCGCGTGATCGACCACTTTATGCAGGTCCGGCAGGCCGGCGAGTCGTTCCGCGAGTACGTTCTTCGGCACAAGGTGGCCTTCTTCAAGGAGATGACCGCGGACTTGGCCAAGCCGGCCGAGTTCACCGAGGAGATGTACATGGACTGGGGGGACGACGTGGCTTTCTCGCTGCAGTTGGGCCGCGGCGAGTGTGCGTCCTAGCGGGTAGTTGCGATACATTGTGGGGCGAGGAATCTTTGCCCCATGAAAATTGAAGAGATTGAGGGAGTTGGGCCCGCCTACGCCGCGAAGTTGTCGGAGGCGGGTATCACGACAGTGGAGTTGCTCCTGGAGCAGGGCGGAGCCGCAAAAGGTCGCGCTGCAATTGCCGAGAAGACGGAAATCAGCGAGAAGCTGATTCTGAAATGGGTCAACCATGCGGACCTGATCCGGTTGAAGGGAGTCGGTCCGCAGTTTGCTGAGTTACTCGAAGCGGCCGGTGTGGATACGGTGAAGGAACTGCGGAACCGGAACGCCGCCAACCTGGCCGCCAAGTTGATCGAAATCAACGAGGCAAAGAGTATCGCCGGAACCACCCCGAACGAAAAGCAGGTGGAAGGCTGGATTGAGGAAGCGAAGACCTTGGACCCCAGGGTCTCCCACTAGCGCCGGGTAAAACGGGCGGACTGCGTTCGCCCGCCTTCGGCTTCAATCGCGATCTGCGCGGCAACCAACTGCTGCGTGAAACTGATATCGGTAATCTGCGCCATGGTCACCGGGCTCATCCCTTCCGCTTCCCGCAGGAACGTAAGCTGGCTACTTCCCGCATCAAATCCGATGCGGATGGAGTCTCCCATGCGGATCTGCTCGGTCGCGATCAGGTTCGATAAGGGCTGAACCAACGAACGCTCAATCGCCCGCTTCAGGTGCCGGGCGCCGTACTTGGCGTCGATCCCTTGCGAAAGCAGGAATTCCTTGGCCTCGTCCGAACACTGGAAAATGAACGCGCGGTCGGCCGAGGATGCTTCTCGCCGAGCGGCTGAAACACGACCACCTTATCCAAACGGTTCATGAACTCCGGCGTGAACTTCTTGCGCGCCGCCTCCACCCCGGAACGCGAGATCTTCTCCGTCGTTTTCTCGTCGAGGGCGTCCGGGTTCACCGCATCCGTCCGCCTCAGGCCGAAGCCCAGCTTGGGCTGCAACAAGCTCGACATCTCACTCGCGCCCAGGTTCGAAGTCATGAAGATCATCGCCCGGCTGAAGTCCACCTTGCGGTTGTCACCCAGCGTCAGCGTCGCCTTATCGAGAATGCCCAGCAACAGATTCCAGAGCGAATCAGAGGCCTTCTCGATCTCGTCGAAAAGGATAAAACTGAGCTTCACCCGGTCGGTATGATGTTGATTAATCGTCTCCTGGCTCAGCAGCGGATGCGTCTCCCGGTGGCCGAGGTACCCCGGCGGCGAACCGATCAACTTGGCGATTTCGTGGCTGTGCTGAAACTCGGCACAGTCGATCTTCACTACCGCGCGCGGACTTCCCACCAGGCTCTCCGCCATCGCCTCCACAATCCGCGTCTTTCCCGTACCCGTCGGCCCGAGGAACAAAAAGTTCCCCACCGGCCTTCCCGGCGGATTCAGACCCGTCTGTTGCATCTGATAGATGTTCACGATCTGGTCGATCGCCTCATCCTGTCCGATCACCAGACGCCGCAGATTGGAGTCCAGCGCCTCGGCCTCCCTCCCGGTGCGGGAGGGATCGAGGCGCACATTGGTAGGAAGATTTCTTGCGGACGAACCGGATCCGGATAGTCCTAGGCTTGCCAGTCGCGTCATGCCACTACTCCTTTGCCATTTCATTTGGGGGTGCCAAGTCATTGGTTGCGAAGCGGCGAGTGCCTCCGGCGTGCCCGTTCCAGGGATCTCTCGAATTGGTCTGCGTAGTCCTCGAATCACCGATTACCTCATGCGAGATCTCAGCAATTCAGGTGCCGATTGAATCGAAGGCCAATTTTGAAGCTATTTCCCTGGTTTTGATGGCCGAATTTCCACCCGGCTCACCAACGTCCGCGCCGGCATTCTCAATACCGCAAGAACCATATCGGCAACATCTTCGGGAGCAATCTTCCAATCTGAACCTTTTCCGCCCGTTCGGGGCGAAAAATTTGTGTCGACGCTGCCCGGCATAATGTACGTCACCCGGATGTCGTCCTGCCGGTGATCGAGCATCATAGCCTCGCTAAACCCGTTCAATCCGAACTTGGAGGCGTTGTACGCCGCCCCGCCCGCGAACGGATTCTTGCCGGCCAGACTCGATAAGTTCACGATGTACCCGCCGCCGCCCGCCCGCATCCGCTCGAGCGCCTCCCGCGAACAGTAAAAACTGCCGCTCAGGTTGACGTCGATCGTCTGCCGCCAGTCTTCGACGGTCAATTCGCCTGTCGGCTTGAAGATCCCAATGCCCGCGTTGTTAACCAGGATATCCAGGCCTCCCAATTTGGCATCGGCGAACCGGAATAGTTCCGCCACCTGTTCCGGAATGGAAACGTCGCAGGCCGTCGCGTAGGCGTGGACGAAGCCTTTGGCGCGCAGTTCCTCCTCGGCCCAGTCGGAATCGGTCCTGCCGCAGAACGCCACGTGGGCGCCCGCCTCCAGCAGTTGCTCCACGATCGCCCGGCCAATGCCGCGCGTGCCCCCGGTTACCAGGGCTCTTTTTCCATGCAATGAAGTTGTCATAGGCTTACTCGATATACTGTTGTTACGGAGAAATGCAGGACGTCAGCATATTTTGGCTGCGGGTGGCGACGGTGCTCTATGCGGTCGGTTTGATCCATGTCCTGTTTTTCGTCTGGCGCCGTTCGAGCCAACTGTTTCCGGTCGCTCTGCAGGCGTTCGCCGCGGGCGCATTGCTCCACGCCGTTTCTATCGTCGAACAATCGATGCAAAGCGGGCATCTTGCGCTACAGACATTTCATCAAACCATTAGCGCCTGCGCTCTCCTGATCGCGGTAGCCTTCCTGATCGTGTACAAACTGTACGATTTTTCGAGTCTGGCTGTCTTCATCTTCCCCATCACCTTTCTGATGGCGATGATCGGCACCACGGCGGTACCCGTGACGACGTGGTCGGCGTCCACGCTCCGGGACGCTTGGCTGCTCGCTCACGTCCTCCTCATCCTGGCCGGATACGTCGCGATGCTGATCATGGCCGTCAGCTCCTTGTTCTACCTGCTCCAGGAGCGCCACTTGAAGGCGAAATCGACGAGCAGCCTGTTTGACCGGCTTCCCCCGCTCGGCACGCTGGAATCGCTGAGCTCCCGCTCCATGGCCATCGGCTTTGTGTGCACCACCGGCGGGGTCATCACGGGTTGCCTCTGGGCCTTCATCGAGTCCGGCACCCGCTGGATCAGCGAGGGCAAGGTCCATATCGCTCTCTTTACCTGGATCTTTTACCTCGTCGTGGTCTATCTGCGTTCAAGCGCCGGGTGGCGTGGCCGCCGGGCGGCCTTCCTGTCCATCTATATGTTGATGTTCAGCGCGCTCACCTGGGTCTCTCACACCGACCTCCGGGACCTCCTCGCGCGATGAAGCTGCACGTTACAGGTTTGAACCATCGGACGGCGCCGGTCGAGGTGCGGGAGCGCGTCGCGTTCTCGGACGCGTCCCTGCCCGAGGCGCTGCGGGAACTGCGCGAGCGCACCGGCTTCCACGAAGGGCTGATTCTGTCCACGTGCAACCGCGTCGAAATTGCTGTCACGACGGATGATCAGGTCGATGCGCAGCGCTCTCTAGAAGAGTTCCTCGGCGAGGCCCGCCATGTCGAACGCAAAAAGCTCAGTGGGCATCTCTACGGTTTCGACGACCGCGACGCCATTCGCCACCTGTTCCGCGTGGCCTCCTCGCTCGATTCGATGGTGCTGGGCGAACCGCAGATTCTGGGCCAGTTGAAGCAGGCCTACGCCGTAGCCAAGAGCTCGGGCTCGGTCGGCGGCTATCTCGATACCGTAGTCACCCGCGCGTTCTCCGTCGCCAAGCGTGTGCGCACGGAGACGATGATCGGCCAGAACGCCGTGTCCGTCAGCTTCGCCGCCGTCGAACTCGCCCGCGAAATCTTCGGCAATCTGAAGGACTGCCGCGTTCTGCTCGTCGGCGCCGGGAAGATGAGCGAACTCGCCGCCCGGCATCTCCATCGCAGCGGCGTCAGCAAAATTTTCGTCACCAACCGCACCCGCTCCCGCGCCGAAGAGATGGCCGCTATCTTCGATGGCACCATCATCGACTTCGACGCCTTTCTGCAAACGCTGCCCGAAGTCGATATCGTCATCGCCTCGAGCGGCGCCCCCCACTACATCCTCACCCGCGACCAGGTGCAGCGCGCCATGGGCCTCCGCCGCGGTCGCCCCATGTTCCTGATCGATATCGCCGTCCCCCGCAACATCGAACCGGCCATCAATCAGCTCGAAAACGTTTTCCTCTACGACATCGACGACCTCGGCAAAGTGGTCGACCAGAATCGCAAGGAGCGCGAATCGGAAGCCGCCACCGGCGAAGCCATCATCGCCGAAGAGGTGGAGAAGCTGGTCGCCCGCCTGAAAACCCGCGCAGCCACCCCCGTTATCGTCGAGCTGCAGGAGCACCTCGATCAACTGCGCCGCGCCGAAATGCAGCGCTTGCGTTCGAAGCTCGGCCCGCTCACCCCGCAGCAGGAAGAGGCCATCGAAGCGCTCACCAAGGGGCTGATGAATAAGGTGGCCCACGGCGCCATCTCAGAAATTCGCAAGTCCGCGACGCAGGAAGATGGCTGGCAAACCGTCAGCCTCGTGCGCCGCCTGTTCCGCCTCGAAACCGATGAATAACTCCCTCATTATCGGGAGCCGCGGCTCCCAACTGGCGTTGTGGCAGTCCAACTGGGTGAAGGCCCAACTCGAACAACGCGGCTACGCGGTCTCCATCGAAATCATTCAGACCACCGGCGACCGCATCACTGACGTGTCGCTGTCGAAGATCGGCTCGAAGGGCCTGTTCACGAAAGAGATTGAAGAGGCGCTGCTCGATGGCCGCGTCCACTTGGCCGTGCACTCCTGCAAGGACATGCCGACCGAACTGCCGGAGGGCCTGGTGCTTTCGGCCATTCCGGTGCGCGAAGATCCGCGCGACGTGGTGGTCGGCCGGAAGATCAGTGATCTACCCGCCGGATCGAAGGTCGGCACCAGTTCACTCCGGCGCGCCGCGCAGTTGCAGGCGATGCGGGCGGATCTGGTCATTGAAAACATCCGCGGCAACGTCGATACCCGCCTGCGCAAGCAGCAGGAAGGGCAGTACGACGCCATAATCCTCGCCGCCGCCGGGCTGCATAGGCTGGGCCTGGGCGCGCATGTGGCCGAGTATCTCGCGCCTGAGTTGATGATGCCCGCCGTCGCCCAAGGCGCCCTGGCGATTGAAACGCTGCTCGCCGGGCCCGGCTTTGACGCGGCCTCGCTCCTCGACGACGCGGCCACCCGGCGTTGCGTCACCGCCGAACGGGCGGCCCTGCGCGCGCTCGGCGGCGGTTGTCAGGTGCCGCTCGGCGCCCACGCCACGCTCGACGGAGACACCGTCACCGTCAACGGCGTGTGCGTCTCGCCCGATGGCCGCGTGGTCGTGCGCGCTTCGGCCGAAGGCACCGACGCGGAGGCTACCGGCGCCGCGCTCGGTCAGCGCTTGCTCGACGGCGGCGCTAAGCTCATCCTCGATCAGGTCTACCATCCATGAAGGTCTATCTCGTCGGCGCCGGGCCGGGCGACCCGGGCCTGCTGACGATCAAGGGCCGCGAGGTCCTCGCCCGCGCCGACGTCATTCTGCATGACCATCTCGCCAGTGACGCCGTGCTCGATTTTGCCGCGCCTACCGCCGAGCGCATCTATGTTGGCAAGAAGAAGGCGGACCACGCCATGCCGCAAGCCGAGATCGCCCGCCTCATGATCGGCCACGCCCGCGCCGGCCATCTCGTCGTCCGGTTGAAGGGCGGTGACCCGCTCATCTTCGGCCGGGGCGGGGAAGAGATGGAGGCGCTCGTCGAAGCCGGTATCCCGTACGAGATTATTCCCGGCGTAACGGCCGCGCTCGGCATTGCCGCGTATTCCGGCGTGCCGCTGACTCACCGAGACCATACGAGCGCCGTGACCTTCGTCACCGGCCATAAGCCCGAGCAGATTGATTGGTCCCGCATCGGCCACGCAGAGACGCTGGTGATCTACATGGGGCTCACCGCCATCGGCGAGATCTCCGCCCGGCTCATCGCCGCCGGCCGCGACCCCGCCACGCCGGCCATGGCCGTCCGCTGGGGCACCCGGCCCAATCAGCAAACGATTGTCGCGACGCTCGCCGATCTGCCCGCGCAAGTGGCCGCCTCGCAGATGCGCCCCCCGGCGTCCGTCATCATCGGGGAAGTGGTGGCACTGCGCGAAAAGTTGAACTGGTTCGAAAAACTGCCCCTCTTCGGTCAGCGGATTGTCACGACGCGCGCGGGCATGGCAGACCCTTTGCGCGCTCTCGGAGCCGAAGTATTTGAACTCCCCACCATCGAGATCCGGCCGCCGCAGGATCCTGCCCCGCTCGCCGCCGCCATTGCGCAGTTGGCGAGCTACGATTGGCTAATCTTCACGAGCGCCAACGGCGTCCGCGGCTTCCTTGCCGCGCTCGATGCCAGCCCCGTCGATCTCCGCCAGCTCCGCGCCCGCCTGTGTGCCATCGGCCCGGCCACCGCCGCCGCGCTGACGGCCCTTCACCTAAAAGTCGACGTGATCCCGGAAGAGTACGTGGCCGAAAGTCTGGTGGCTGCCCTCGAAAAATTCGACCTCGCCGGCCAGCGCATTCTGCTGCCGCGTGCCGCCGTCGCCCGCGATGTGGCGCCGAACGCGCTGCGCGACCGCGGCGCACTGGTCGATGTGGTGGAGGCGTATCAGACAGTCGTGCCGCCCACGGATCTCTCCGCGGTGGAGTGCGCCGACTGGGTCACCTTCACGAGTTCCAGCACCGTCAAGAACTTCCTCGCCCTCGGCGGCGCACGCCTGCTTGCCGCCGGCGCGCGTATCGCCTCCATCGGCCCGGTGACCAGCGCTACCGTCCGGCAACACGGCTACGACGTTGCCGTTGAAGCCCGCGAGTTCACCATTCCCGGCCTAATCGCAGCGCTGACGACGCCTAGCTGATTTGTACAGTCACGTCGGTGGAATTGCTCAGGGCCGCCACCAGGTCCGCCAATCCACTGGGCATCACTAAGCTGGGGATTCCTGCGAGCGACCGGCTTGTGATCATTACGCCGGCGCCGCCCGCGATCCCTGCTGCCTGGCCGCTGGCAGCATCGCGCGGGGATTTGACCGAGACGAGCGTGTTTTCAAGCGGAATGCCGAGTGCGCCTTGGAAACGGGCGGTGGACGGAGTCAATAAAACAATGTCGCCCCAAACGACATTGTGCTCGGCTCGGTCGACCCGATAAGCTCCGGACACCAGCGTCCAGTTGGACGGGTTCTTTCGCAAGCTCCCCGAGAAGCTCCTGCTGCCAATCTGCCCCGTCAAGTGCGTGCCAACGATCCTGATCTCACTCATTCCCGGTCTCCTGACCCACAACTCGTGATAATCCCGCCAAAGAGCTCATTCGCAAATCCGATGAGGCGGTTCCGCTGGGAATTTCGAGGTAGGTGTGTCGCTCCCTCGCGGCCGCATGCAAAAACAGTTCACCACCGGCACCCACCGAGCGGTCGCTCCGAGCGAGACCCTGGCCCGCATCAAGCCCTTCTTCGCCGAGATCGGCATCACTCGCCTCGCCAACGTCACCGGACTGGACTCGATCGGCATCCCGGTCGCCCAGGCGGTCCGGCCAAACTCGAAGTCACTCTCCGTCTCCCAAGGCAAGGGCGCCACGCTCGATTGCGCACTGGTTTCCGCCGCCATGGAGTCCATTGAGGGGTACCACGCCGAGCAGATCTCCGGTCCTGTCCACATCGCGAGCTATCAGGATCTGCGCCGACGGTCCTTTCCTTTGGCCGATCCCTACCGCCTCCCTGCAAATCAGGCCATTTCGTTCCGGCCGGACCGGCCCATCGCCTGGATCGAGGGCTACGACTGGACCCGGCGGCAACCCGTCTGGGCGCCGTTCGATCTCGTTCATTTGGACTTCACCGTTGGCCGCCGCGTGCTCGACAGCGGCTTCGAGCCCAGCTCCTCCGGCCTCGCTTCCGGCAATCATCTAGTCGAAGCACTCAGTCACGCCCTTTGTGAGTCCATTGAACGCGACTCGGTTGCCGCGCGTGATCCAAGCGACCCCACGTCGCGCCAGCGAAGAAAGGTTGCCCTGTCCTCGGTGGACGAACCCGCCTGTGGTCAAGTCCTCGAACAGTTCCGGTCGGCCGGCGTCGAGGTCACCATTTGGGACAACACGTCCGCCCTCGGCGTGCCCTGCTTTTCTGCCGAGATCGATGAGCCCGACGCAGGCCCGTTCCGGCGCGTTCTGCGAGCTGGGGGCAGTGGCTGCCACCCCTGCCGCGCCATCGCGCTGCTTCGCGCCTTAACCGAGGCTGCTCAGTCCCGGTTGACCTACATCGCGGGGTCCCGGGACGACATGACGGTCGACCAGGGTGTCCGGTCCCCGAAGGTCGCGGGTCCGCCCGGCGAAGCTCCCGCCATCGTCAGTTACTCCTCCGTGCCCGATATCAACTTCCCGACGATCGACGAGGACGTCCAATGGCTGGTGAGCCAGTTGCAAGCCTGTGGTTTCGATCAGGTGATCGTGTTCGATCTCACGATCCCTGCGTTCGGCATTCCGGTAGTGCGGGTGTTGATCCCCGGCCTCCACACCGAAAAGCGCTCCGTCACCCTAAGGGACAGCCAATGAGATCGATCGTCTTCTCGGGGCCGTCCCTATCCGTTGCGGAGATTGAAGCGCAGTTGCCGGGCGCGACAGCACTGCCCCCGGCCGAAAGGGGCGATATCTACCAGGTCGCGCTGGAGCGGCCCGACGCCATCGGGCTAATCGACGGCTACTTCGAACAAAAGCTCTCTGTCTGGCACAAGGAGATTCTCTGGGCGATGGAAGCCGGCATCGCCGTCTACGGGGCGAGCAGCATGGGCGCACTCCGCGCCGCGGAGCTGGCCGCGTTCGGCATGCGCGGCGTCGGCGCGATCTTTGAGAAGTTCCACTCCGGGGAGTGGCTAGATGATGATGAGGTGGCCGTCAGCCACGCCAGCGCCGAGTTCGATTACCGATCCGGGTCCGAGGCGCTAGCGAACATCCGGTTCACGTTGGAACAGGCTCGCCTCGCGGGCGTGGTCACAGCCGCTGAACAGGAATGCTATATAGCGATGGCGAAGAGCTGGTTTTATCCCGACCGGACGTACACCGCGTTGCTGGAGGCGATGCCGCACCCCGTCTTGGCCGCTTGGCTCCCGGCCAATCGGGTCGACCAGAAGCGCGCCGATGCTCAGTTGATGCTCCGCGAGATGGCCTCGGCCGAGCCGCACCGGCCGGAGTTCGTTCTCGAGCAAACCGTGTTCTGGGACCAACTGCGCCAGGAGCTCCAGCGCGTGCCGATCTCGGAGGCCGATCGAAAGGTACTCGCCACCGTCAACGACGCCCCGGAACTGCGAACCGCCGCCGTTAGCTGGTGGCTCGCGCGGTACGAATTCGCCGGCCCAGCGTCGATTTTCGAGGCGAACCAAAAGTTCTGCGACCGGCACGGACTCAGTTCGCCGGAAGCCGTGGAGCGTTGGCTGACCGAGAATCACTATCGCCCGGAGGATCTGAACGCGCTACTGACGGCGGCCGCGCGGGCGGCCCGGGCCGAGCAGTTCGCCGGATGCGCCCTCGAGGAAGTTCTCCTGCAGTATCTCCGCTGGACCGGCGAATACCAGTGCCGATTGCGGAATGCCTAGGTCACCTGCACCACGACGTCGGCGGCGCCCTGGATCGCTTGAATCAAGTCGCCCAACCCGTCCAACAGGACCAGGCTGGAGACCCTACTGATCGACCGGCTGGTGATCGCAATTCCCGTCGCCTGGCCCGAAGCGGGATCCCATGGCGACATAATCGGGAAAAGCGGCGTATTGTCCCACCCGTCCACCACTTGTGCCGTCTGCACCTGCGAGCGATTGAGGAGCACGATATCGCCCTACTTCATGCTATTACCCGCGGCCACCGCCCGGTAAGCGCCGGGGGCGATGGCAAGTCCAGCCGGATTCCGGCGCAGCGTCGCCGAAAAATTCCTCTCGCCGATGCGTCCACTCAAATAGCTGCCACTAATCCTGATTTCACTCATTGTCGGTCTCTCCGTGGCCCCCATCTCGTTGGCGATCGTTCGCCCGGCTCAAACTTTCTTGCGGCCCCCGTCGATTTTCGGCAAACTCATTCGTTATAGGGCATGAGTCAATTTCTTCTCCTCCTCCACGATCCCGTCGATTCGCCGCTTCTCTCGATGAGCCCTGCCGAAATGCAGGAAGTCATCGAGCGCTACTCGGCCTGGTCCGCCAAGCTGGCTGCCGAAGGCCGCATCGCCGGCGGCAACAAGCTTAAGGACGGCACCGCCCGGCACCTCACCAAGCTGGGCGCCATCGACGGCCCCTACCCCGAAACCAAAGAGATCATCGGCGGCTACTTCCTCATCGAAGCAGCCAACTATGACGAAGCGGTGGAAATCGCTCTCTCGTGTCCCCACATCGACTTCGGCCGCATTGAGATTCGCGAGATCGAAGTAATCTAACCCCGTGCAGGAACTCGTCGAAAACCTATTTCGGCGGGAAGCGGGCCGGATGGTCGCGTCGCTGACGCGGTCGTTCGGCCCGGCCAATCTCTCCCTGGCCGAAGACGCCGTGCAGGAGGCGCTGATCCGCGCGCTCCGTCTGTGGCCGTATCGCGGAGTCCCGCCCAACCCCGCGGCGTGGCTGCACACCGCCGCCCGCCACTACGCGCTGGATCAAATGCGCCGCTCCGCCAAGCAGCCGGCCCTGGAGCCGCTGCCGCTTACCGTCGCGCCGTCTATTGACGATACGCTGCAACTCATCCTCCTCTGCTGCCACCCGGCGATTCCGCCCGAAAGCCACGTCGCGCTGATTCTCAAAACGGTGAGCGGCTTCAGTGTGGCCGAGATCGCGCGGGCGTTTCTGCTCCCGCCGGAAACCATCGCCCAGCGCCTAGTCCGCGCCAAACGCACGATTCGCGAACAGGGCCTGCAGCCCAATTCGGATTGCCTCGAAGCGGTCCACGCCGCGCTCTACCTGCTGTTTAACGCCGGCTACCCGGCGGGCGGCGAACACTGCGAGGAGGCGATTCGGCTGACGGAGTGTCTGCTCGATGCCGGCCTGGGCGCGGCCGATACGCAGGCGTTGCGGGCGCTGTTTTATTTGCACGCCGCGCGTTTCCCGAAGCCGGTGGCGCCGTTCCGCGCGGTGCTTGGCTACCGCGCTCTGGAGGCCGCGATGCAAGCTCCCGCGCTGAGCCCGTGGCATCTCGAAGCCGGCATCGCGGCCGCGCATTTGTGGCGGCCCATCGATTGGCCGCAGATCGTGGTGCTATATAGCAATCTGCATGCGGTGAAGCCGACCGCGATTGTGCGGTTGAACTGGGCGGTGGCGTTGTCGCAGGCCGGCGAGCGCGACCGGGCCCGCGAGATGCTGGCTGCGATTGCCGTCAGCGGTGAGTTGGCCGGCTACGCGCCGTTTGAAGCTACCGTCCGCGCCGGCCTTTAGACTTCATCGCCTTGGCCAACCTCTCGCGGTCCTCGGGGCGCAGGTTCTCGCTCTTGGCAATCTCCTGCAGATCCCGCATCGCTTGGCGCGTGGCCGCGCGATCCAACTTCTCGCCAGCCTGCCGCTTCGCGCGCGCCTTGTCGATCGTCCGCAAGGCGTTCTCATACTTCGTGCGCTCCTGTTCGTTCAGGTTGCCGTTCTTCACCGCGGTTTCCAATTCCTCGCGCATCCTCATTTGTCCGCCGCCGCGCTTCTGTGCCGAAGCTGGCGCCAGTGCAAGAATTCCCATCAGCAGAGCAAGCAGAACTGGATGTCTCATACCCTCCTAAACCCGCCAGCCGCCGCCGCGTTGCGGTAGCGTTGTAACGATGTCCTCCGCACACATTGAAATGACCGGCGCCCTCTGCGACTACCTCCGCGAAGCCTCGCTCCGCGATCACCCCCTGCTCGCCCGCCTCCGCGCCGAAACCGCCTCCCACCCCCGCGCCATCATGCAGATCACCCCGGAACAGGGCCAGTTCATGCAACTCCTCCTCCGGCTCACCGGCGCCCGCCGTACCCTCGAAATCGGCGTCTTCACCGGCTATAGCGCCCTCATCACCGCCCTCGCCCTGCCCGAAGACGGCCAAGTCGTCGCCTGCGACATCAGCGACGAATGGACCTCCCTCGGCCGCCCCTACTGGCACGAAGCCGGCGTCGCCCACAAGATCGACCTCCGCCTCGCCCCCGCGCTCGATACTCTGAACAGCCTCACCGGCCCCTTTGACTTCGCCTTCATCGACGCCGACAAAATCAACTACGACGCCTACTACGAACGCTGCCTCCAACTCCCTCTGGCACGGCGACGTCATCAACCCCGCCAAGCAGGACGCCGATACCCTGGCCATCCGCGCCCTCAACAAAAAGCTCCAGGCCGACCCCCGCATCGACCTCTCGCTGCTCCCCATAGGCGACGGCCTTACCGTTTGCCGAATATGTCTCTAAGCGCCGACGTCACCCGTGCCGCTGGGTTCTTCCGCATCTGCTTCTCTTCCTGCGCCACCATGTAGAACAGGCCGTCAAGGCCCTTCCCCACCACGTACTCTTCGATGTTCACGGTCTCGATTTTGCTCGCGAATGGAATCTTCCGGAAGCGGTCAATCAGATCGTTGTACTGCCGGGTAGCGCCCACCTGCCCCATCGCTTCCGTCACCGGCGGTAGAAAGGCAACCGCCAGCGGATCGTAGGTCTTCTTCTTGAAGAAGTCGGTGATCGCTGTCTCGCCGCCGGTCAGCAGCCCGCGGGCGTCGTCGAAGTTGATTGTCTTGATGGCGTTCGCAAAAATAGGTTTCGCCAACGGCGCAGCCTTCTCCGCGGCCCGGTTCATCGACAGGATGAACTCGTCGATCTTCTTGCCCATGCCAATCATCTGCAACCCACGCACCAGCGGCTGCAGCTTGGGCGGCATCAGGATCTTAATGGCTTCGTTTCGGAAATAGCCATCCAGGCGCCCGGTCAGGTCGACGGCGTTGTTCAGCCCTACCGTCAGCACCTCCTTCAAGCCCAGACTTGTCTTGTCCGTCTGCGCGGGGAGTGTCCCCGCGGCTAGTGTCCAGAGCAGCGAACGGCGTCCGATTACCATATGTAGTCTTTCGCCTCCTTACGGCGAGCATAACTATCAAGAATATGCACGACGCGCAAGCGTTTCACCTTGTCGCTCGAAAGGGCGCCAATCGGGATGTAAACAATCGAACGGTTTAGCCGGCTCGCGATGGAGCGGAAGACGCTCCGCGGCGGTTTCGCCGCTACGTAGACCACATGCCGCTCGACCGAGTAGTCGAGCGCGGCCAGCAATAACGTCTCCGGCTTCGATTCGGCGAAGGCGTAGTCCGGGTCGCTCCACACGTACGACATGCGGCGCGCCGGCAGCGTCATCAAAAAGCCGCCGTACTCCGCCCGGCCGATGCCCGGCCCCACGACGTGTTCCTTCGGATCAGTCGCGTAGAACGCCATGTCCGACTCGTTCTGGTGCTCACCCTGCCAGGTGGCCAAATACGTATAGCGGTCGTCCGGATCGTCGTCGAAGATCACGCAGAGCGCCCCGACGTCGCCCGCAATCCGGTTCGCCTCGCGGACGAAGATTTTGCTCTTGTGCCAGTTCCGCAGCGTCTCCCGCAGGTCGATGCCATCGAGCAGCGAGGTGGTGAACTCCTGCACCTTCATCCGGTCTTCGCTGAGCAGACGCCGGGCTTTGTCCTTCAAAAACCGGCCGTAGGTTTCAATTTCCAGATCTTCGGGCGGATAGCTGCAGATCGACTCGCCGTCCAGCTTGTGCTTCCAGTCGCCGGGCTCCTTCTCCTTCTTGCGCTGCTTCAACCCCCGCGGCATCAGCCGCTGCTTCGGCCGGGGCAGCCGGCGGCGCAGCCGGATCTTCTTCGTATTCAGCCAGACGTCGTCCGCTTGAATGCGCATCGTCTCCATGTCCGGAGCGATCTGCTGGGCCGGGTACTTATTGGCGAGCTCCCACACCTCCCAACCGTAGTTGTCATCGACAATGGATCGCGCGGCCACCGTAACGTCGAACAAGCCCGCCACCAGGTCATGATTCGTGCGCGCCAAGTTCCGCGTGTACTTCGCCAGCAGCCGCCGCTGCCAATGGGCCACGGTGTCGCCGGTGTTCTTGTGATACTGCGCCTCGGCTTCGCGCAGCAGGTCGAAGTTCGCCCGCTGCCGGTCGATCAGCGCGTCGTCCTTCCGCGCTATCCGCCACAGCTCATAGCGCTGCTGCAGATACGGCATCTCCGTGGTGATCTCCGCCAGGCACTCCGGGTCCGGATTCACGAGGCGCACCCGCGACGCCTTCACGCGCTTGGCCGGCTCCTCCTGCGGAATCTGCATGGCGTCGAGCAGGGGGTCGAGCAGGTTGAACGACACTACAATCAACGTCGCGGCAAACGGGTCCGCGCCCTGCAGCCGCCACGCCATGCCTGCCCCGTGTGCCTCCAGCTCTTCGTCCCTGGGCTGCGGCTGCAGCCGATACGCTTCCGTGTACTTGTCGAGGCCAATCCTTCGCACGGCGTACGGGTCTGGATACTGCGCCGCCACATGCGGCCGATCCTGCAGCGCAGGCTCGATAAACAGTACCGCGGCGTCGATCTCCCGCGCCGTCCGCACCGCTTCAACAAACGGATCGCACGGCTCCACCGGGACATAGACAAACGACTCTTCGTCCAGGTCGAAGGCGTCCGGCGTCGGATACATCAGCGCGGAGTACTGCGGCAGCCGGTCGATCGCCCGCAGGTAGAACTCCTCGCAGGTGTGCGGCAATTCCACCGCCACCACCTTCGGCCGCGTGTCGAGAATCGTCTGCCGCACCGCCACCGCGAACTCCATCCGGCCCGGCACCACCGGAAAGTAGCGCCAGGCCCCGCGGCGGAGGCTGCCGGCTTCGTCAGGCCCGGGGAACATACCGCAGGGCCTCTTCGCCAAGCGTTTCGAGAATGGCGATGCGCATGGCGTCGCCGGCCATGTGGCCATCTTTCGCCATGTGCCGCAGCTTCGACGTGTACCGCGCAATGTTGATGCCGTCCCGCGCCGAATAGCGTTCGTCGGCCGCGTGGGCGTGCTGCAGGAATTCGGTGACGTACTCGAGAATGCTCTCCTCGGCGAACGGCAGGTTCTCCCGGAGAATCGCCAGCTCCTCGTCGTAGTTCGGGAAGTCGATGAGAATCTGCGGCTGCAGCCGCGAATGGATGTACTCGGGCAGGTCGAAGGTGGAGCTGTCGTCGTTCATCGTCGACACGATCCGGAACAGCGGATGCGCCTTGATCTTGATGCCCGCGATGATCGATTCGACATAGCGCCGGTTGTCGAGCAGCGGCGCCAGCGACGCCCACGACTTCTCGCTCATCCGGTTCCCTTCGTCGAGGATACAGATGCCGCCGCGGATCATCGCCGTCACCAGGCCCGAGGCGACATACCGCAGCTGCCCTTCGCCCTCGATCACCGGCGTCACCAGCAAGTCTTCCGGTCGCGTATCGGAGGTGGCCTGCATGATGTAGACCTCGCGGCCCAACCGCTTGGCTGCGGCGTACGCCAGCGTCGTCTTCCCCACGCCGGGCTTGCCGACCAGCCGCGGACTCATCGGCAGATCCCGCTCGTCAATCACCAGCCACGCGGCCAGCAGTTGGCGCAGAACATCGTCCTGCCCCACCCATTCGATATTCAGTTCGTCCGGATGCGCCAGATGCAGGCGAACCCCATCAATTTCAACGACCATCCCGCCATTGTCGCAGTAAACTGGGAACTTGTTGCTCCGTGCCTTCGCCTTCCTGTTGTGTGCGGCTCCCGCGTGGGCCGAGGTGGAGTTGCATCTCACCTTCCGGATGCTCGAAAAGGTGATCAGCGAGCAGGTGTTTACCGCCGAAGGCCGGAAGTACGTGCGCGGTTCGAAGTCTGCGAAGTGCTCCTTCGCCTATCTGGAAATGCCGCGCATCGGGGAAACCGCGGGGCGGCTGATCGTGCGGGCCAAGTTCACCGGACGCTCCGCCATGGACTTCCTCGGCCGTTGCGTGGGAATGGGCGAATCGTTCGACGTCATCATCCTGGCCACACCCTATGTCGACCAGACGCTGCTCCGGCTGAAAGAGGTGGTCGTCGAACCCGCCGATGGACGCAAGACGCTCTACTCGCGCCGCGTCTGCGAGGGCCTCGCCACCGAACTCCCGCGTCAAATGCAGTTCGATATCGCGCCGGAAGCCAAGCGAATCCTGGAAGCGCCTTCGCTCGATTTCCCCTTCTCCCGTTCGCTGAGCGCCTTCCAAGTGCCCCGGGTCTTCATGACGCCGGAGGCCGTCGTCGTCGCGCTCACCTTCCGGCTGCGGATCGAATAACTACTCGTACCGGAGCGCTTCCACCGGGTCGAGCCGCGCCGCCTTAAACGCCGGCCAGACGCCAAAGAACAACCCGATCCCCACGCTCACCCCGAAGCCGACGCCCACTGCCCACGGTGGCACCACGCTCGGCAGCGACGGCACCAGGAATCCCACCAGCAGCGTCACCAGAATCGAAATAATGATCCCGAGCAGACCCCCAATTCCGGTCAAGGTCACCGCCTCCGTCAGAAACTGAATCACGATATCGCTGCGCCGCGCGCCCAGCGCCTTCCGCGTCCCAATCTCTTTCGTCCGCTCGGTCACGCTAACGAGCATGATGTTCATCACCCCGATACCGCCCACCAGCAGGCCCAAGCCGGACAGCGCCGTCGATACGAGAATGATCAACCCGTTGATCGAGTTGAACTGCGCAATAATCTGGTCCGCCGTCGTGATCGAAAAATCGTCCTCCGCCTCCGGCGGCGTCTTCCGGAACCGACGCAGCGTACCGCGGATCTCTTCCATCGCATCATCGCGCAAGCCCGGATAGGCCTTTGCCGTAATGCTGAACCGGTCAATCCCGGGGTACCGGAGCCGCGCCACCGACAGCGGCACCGTCACCTGGCGGTCCAGCGGGTTCTCGCCAAAGAAACCGCCCTTGGCCTCTTCCGTCACTCCAACGACGACGTACTCCTGTCCCGCTACGGTGATCGACTGCCCCACGGCCCCACCGGTCGGAAATAAAGCCTCGGCCAGCTTCGGGCCGATGATGCAAACCCGCGCTGCCCGCTGCTCCTCTTCCTGCGTAAACGGCCGCCCCGCAATGAAGTTCCGCGGATTCGTGATGAACACGGTCGCCGACGCGCCCTGCATGCTCACTTGGTCCGACTCATAGCCCGGCACCTTTGCCGTAATAGGGTTCCGCCCGATGATGCCAGGCAGAAACATCGTCACGCTCGTCTCCTGCACCGAAGGCACCAGCCGCTTGATCAACGCCGCATACTCCGGCCCCACCGGCCGTCGGCGCAGCTCCTTCACGCGCGGCTCCTGGTTCGGGTCGCCCGAGTAGCGGCCAATAAATACATTATCCGGCCCAAACTCGGCGAAAAACGTGGTGATGCCCTGCTGCAGGCCCGTCAACAAACTCGACACCGTAACCACCGTCGTAATGCCGATCACAATGCCAAGAATCGTCAGCAGCGACCGGAAGCGGTTCGCCCACACCGAGTCGAGCGCTACCCCGATCGTCTCCGTCAATGAGATGGTTCCTACGGTCATCGTGTCCCCTAATCCGCCCGCAGCGCTTCCACCGGGTCCAGGCTCGCCGCCTTCGACGCCGGGTACCACCCCGAAATTACGCCTACCGCACTCGAGACGAAGATCGCGAGGAACACATAGGCGCCCGTTATCTCGAGCGGCGCATTGAACACAATGGAAAGCCCTTCCGTTAGCACGTAGGCCAGGCCCAGTCCAATCGCCCCGCCAATCATCGACATCATCAGCGACTCAATCAGGAACTGCATCAAAATGTCGCTCTTCCGCGCCCCCAGCGACTTGCGCACGCCAATCTCCCGCGTCCGTTCCGTCACGCTCACGAGCATAATGTTCATGATCACGATGCCGCCAACAACCAGCGAAATCATCGTCACCGGCACCACCACCACCTTGATCAGCCCAAGCACCTGATCAATAAACGCCCGGATCGAATCCGGCGTCAGGAAGTCGAAGTTATCCACCTGCCCCGGCCGCGTGCGAAACCGCGTCCGCAGCGCCATGCGGGTAATGTCCAGACTCTCATCGAGCGTCAGGCCCGTCTCCGGGCGCGGCTTGGCAAAAATCGTAATGTTGTTACCGAGTTGTCCTGCGACCGTCCGCCCGCATTCCCCAGCTTCTCCTGCACTCCCAGCACGGTGAACTCGTAGCCGCGAACGGTGATCTTCCCGCCAATCGGCGAAACGCCCACAAACAGCTTCTCCCGCACCTCATCGCCGATGACGCAAACGTACTGCCGCGTACGCTCCTCCTGGTCGGTGAAAAAGCGCCCATCCGTCAATACCACGTCGCGGATGCTCGGCAGCACCGCACCCGTACCCAGAATAGCCGCGCCTTCGTAGGTGGTCTCTGCGCGCTTGATGTCCTCAACGCGCGTCCGGTATGGAGCATACAGAATCTGGTCGCCGGTCGTCAGCCGCAGGTAGTCGAGATCGTCCCCGCGAATCTGCTTGTTCACCCGCAGCTTCTCGGCCCGCTCCTTGCGGGTTAGCCGCCCGACATTGGCAATTTGTGCAATGAGATACGTCTCGCTGCCGAACGCTTTCGACGTTGTAACTTCCGCATAGTTGCCCAATCCTTCAATCGCGGCGCCCACCAGCACCACGCTGGTCACCCCAATGATAATGCCCAGCAGCGTCAGAAACGTGCGCAGCTTGTGCGCGCGCAACGAACTGGCGGCCAGGCTGATCGCGGTGAAGAATTGATATCGAAAGGAGGACACGAGACTTTCCTTTCAGAATGACACAGCCGCCCGGACGGCTGATTAAAGATATGCAAATCTCTCCACGCCGCCCGCCCCTGCCCCGTCATACGATAATGAGACTGTATGCGAAACCTTGCCGCTTCTAATCGCCGGATCACCCGCAGGGGCTTCACCCTGATGGAACTGATGATCGTCGTCGCCATCATCTTCGTGATTCTGGCCATCGCCGTACCCAAGTACAACCAGTCCAAGATGCTCGCCAACGAGACGGCGGCCACCCGCATGATCGGCACCATCCATACAACCCAGGCGCAGTACCAAAGCCAGTTTGGCCGCTACGCCGTCACGCTGCAGGAACTCGGACCACCCGCCAGTGGCCAGCCCAGCGCGGCCGCCGCGGACCTCATCCCCGGCGACCTTGCCCTGGGCCGCAAAGGCGGTTTTAACTTCCAAATGCAAGGAACCCCGGGCGGCTATACCCTCACCGTGACGCCGGAATCTTACAACGGCACCGGACGCCGCAGTTTCTTTTCCGATCAGAGTATGGTGATCCGTGAGAACTGGGGACCCGAGCCGGCGACGGCGTCGAGTAGTGAAATCAAGTAGTTAGGTGGTTTTACAAAACTTAAACTGACGGCTCGAACAATTGTCGTCATCCTACGTAAGAGACTGTGATGCAACTTACGTACCGCCTTCTGCTGCTGTTTGTTCTTAGCCTGGCTGCCTTCGGCCAGCAGGCCCGCGTGTTGGGCACCGTGCAATCCGCCGTTCCCACCCTTCAAGTCAAAACCGACCAGGGCCAGGTGCTTGAAGTCGCACTGACCGAAAAAGCCACCATTCGCAAAGTCGCCCCTGGCGCGAAAGACCTCAGCGGCGCGCAGACCGTCTCTATCGACGACCTCGCGTCCGGCGATCGGGTGCTGCTCCGCGGTGCCCTGAACGGCGCGGCCTTCTCCGCCGAAAGCATCATCCTGATGAGCTCCCGCGAGATCGCCCAGAAGAATCAGGCGGAAACCGCCGAGTGGACCAAGCGGGGCATCTCCGGGCTCGTCGACAAAGTGGACGCGGCGGCCAACGAGATCACAGTGATCGTCCGGGGTCCGGAAGGTCCCAAGCCGGCCAAAGTCACCGTCACCGAAAAGACGGATATCAAGCGCTACGCCAAGGATTCGGTGAAGTATTCGAGCGCCCAGGCGAGCAAACTCGCCGAAGTCAAAAAGGGCGATCAGCTCCGCGCCATGGGCGTGAAAAGCGAAGACGGCGCTACCGTCGCCGCTGAACGCATCATCTACGGCACCTTCAAGTCCGCCGCCGGGGTCATCACCGCCATCAACGCCGAAACCAAGGAAGTTACCGTGAAGGACTGGCAGAACGAAAAGCCGGTCGTGATTCAGCTGTCCGCCGAAACCACGGTTAAGAAAATGCCCGCCATGGGCGGCATGGGCATGGGAATGGGCCGGCCTCCGGGCATGGGACCTGGCGGCCCCGGTGGTCCGGGCGGCCCTCCCCCCGGTGCCGCCGGCGGCGCTGGCTCCGGCCGCGGCGGAGGTCCCGGCGGTCCCGGCATGGGCGGCATGGGCGGCATGCGCCCCGGCGGCTTCGATCCCTCCCAGATGATCGAGCGCCTTCCCGCCGCTTCTTTCGCTGACCTTGCCGTCGGCGACACCATCATGATTGCCAGCACCCCCACCGACAAGCCCGATCGCCTGGTTGCAATCACGGTCGTCGGAGGCGCGGAACGCATCCTCACCATGCTCACCATGCAGGCTCAGGCCGGCGCCGGCGCGGCCGCCGGCCCCCCGGGCGGCATGCGCGGCGGCGGAATGGGCGGCGGCATGGGTGGCCTCGACGCCATCATGGGCATGCCCGGCATCCAGTAACCACCCTTCGAATCCACCAACGAGAACCCTTCCATGACTCGCTTACTATTCGTGTCTTTATTTTTGCTGCAAGCCCTGCTGGCGCAAGTGTCCACCATCAAAGGGCGCGTTACTGACCCCTCCGATGCCATCGTCCCCGGCGCCGTCGTCACGCTCCGCAAGGCCGGTTCCCGCGATCTGCGCCAAACCACCAACGAAGAGGGCGTCTACGAATTCAAGAACGTGCAGGCCGGCGCCTACACTATTCGCATCCAAAAGCCCGGCTTCGCCCTCTACGCCGCGGACGGAATCGCCATCTCCGGCGCCTCCTCCTTCGATGTCCGCCTGTCCCTCGCCACCGACGCCCAAACCCTGAAAGTGGAAGACGAACAAAACGCCGTCACCACCGACGCGCAGCAAAACGCCGGCGCCCTCGTCCTCCGGGAAGCCGAACTCAAGAGCCTCTCCGACGACCCCGACCAACTCGCCCAGGAGCTCCAAGCCCTCGCCGGCCCCGGCGCCGGTCCCAACGGCGGCCAGATCTTTATCGACGGCTTCACCGGCGGACGCCTGCCCCCCAAGTCCTCCATCCGCGAAATCCGCATCAACCAGAATCCCTACTCCGCCGAGTTCGACCGCATCGGCTTCGGCCGCATCGAAATTCTCACCAAGCCCGGCACCGACAAGTTCCGCGGCGATGCCTTCTTCAACTTCTCCGACGAAACCTTCAACTCCCGCAATCCCTTCTCCGCCAACAAAGCGCCCTACCAGTCCCGCCTCTTCGGCGGCCGCATCAGCGGACCCATCAATAAAAAGTCCTCCTTCGGCCTCGATGTCGAAGGCCGCAATGTCGACGAAAACGCCGTGATCAACGCCACCCTGCTCGACGACGCCCTCCAGCCCTTCCGGCTCATCGGGGGCCGCGTCGACTACGCCCTCAACGACAAGAACACCCTCGTCGCCCGCTATAACTTCTCCCCTATCACCAACGACAACCAAGGCGTCGGCCAGTTCACCCTGCCCTCACGCTCCTTCTCGACCAGGGACACCGACCATACCGTCCAACTGACCGAAACCGCCATCCTCAGCGCGTCCATGATCAACGAGACCCGCTTCCAGTACAACCACTCCAACACCCGCCAGAACGGCGATAACTCCATCCCCGCCCTCGAAGTCCTCGAAGCCTTCAGCGGCGGCGGCGTCCAGGTCGGCCAAGCCAGCCAGGTCACCAAGCGCGCCGAAATTCAGAACATTACGACGATCATCAAAGGCCGTCACAGCATCAAGTGGGGCGGCCGCGTCCGCACCGGCTCCAATACCGACACCTCGCCCAACAACTTCGGCGGCACGTTCACCTTCGCCGGCGGCATCGTCAACGGCGAACAGATCACCTCCCTTGAACGCTACCGCCGCACGCTGCTCTACCAGCAGCAAGGCCTCAGCGCCGCGCAAATCCGCGCCCTCGGCGGCGGAGCCACCCAATTCACCATCAATGGCGGCAACCCCCTCGCCTCCGTCCGCCAAACCGACCTCGGCCTCTTCCTCACCGACGATTGGCGTATCAAGCCCAACCTCACCTTCTCGGCCGGCCTCCGCTGGGAAGACCAAACCAACATCTCCAACCACAATAACTTCGCCCCCCGCATCGGCCTCACCTGGGGCGTCGACGGCGGCGCGAACAAAGCAGCGAAATCCGTCCTCCGCGTCGGCACCGGTATCTTCTACGACCGCTTGGGCGAAAATCTCACCCTGCAAGCCCAACGCTTCAACGGCACGAATCAGGTGAACTACATCGTCCAGAATCCGGACTTCTTCCCCAATATCCCGTCGCTGAATACCCTCAGCCAGTTCCAGACTCAGCAGACCATCCGCAGCCTCTACGGCGATATCCGCACCCCCTACCAGATTCAAACCTCCATCGGCATCGACCGGCAGTTGCCGAAGAACACGACTGTCGCCGTGAACTACGTCTTCAGCCGCGGCGTCCATACCCTCCGCACCCGCAACATCAACGCCCCCGTCAACGGCGTCTTCCCCTACGGCCCCGTCGGCAATCTGTTCCAGTTCGAGTCCACCGGCTTCTCCCGGCAGAATCAGCTGATCACCAACTTCAACACCCGCTTCAGCAGACGCGTCAGCCTCTTCGGCGTCTACCTCCTCGGCCGCGCCATGAGCGATGCCGACGGCACCGGCTCCTTCCCGGCCGATAACTACGACCTCCGGAACGAATACAGCTACTCGGCCTTCGACGTCCGCCACCGCTTCATCATGGGCGGCAGCATGACCGCCAAATGGGGAGTCTCGTTCAACCCGTTCGTCATCGCCAGCACCGGAGCCCCGTTCAATATCACCACCGGCCGGGACAATAACCTTGACACCCAGTTCAACGACCGCCCCGCCTTCGCCAACACCGCCACCGGCCCGGGCGTCATCAGCACCGCCTGGGGCAACTTCCTCACCACGCCCGGCCCCAACGACGTCATCATCCCCCGCAACTTGGGCCGCGGCCCCGGCTCGTTCACCATCAATCTCCGCGCCAGCAAGACCTTCGGCTTCGGCAGGTCCGGCGAGTCCGGCCTTAACGACGGCGGCATGCCCCCCGGCATGGGCGGCGGCGGTCGCGGCGGCCCTGGCGGCGGTGGCCCGCCTCCCGGAATGGGCGGCGGCCGTGGCCCCGGCGGCCCTGGCGGCATGTTCGGCGGCGCCTCCACCGGCAAACGCTACAACATGACCGTCTCGGTCCAAGCCCGCAACCTGCTCAACTACGTCAACCCCGCCCAGCCCGGCGGGAACCTCAGCTCTCCGCTCTTCGGCATCTCCACCCAACTCGGCGGCGGCTTCGGCCCTCGGCCCGGCGGTGGCGGCGGTGGCCCCGGTGGCGGTGGCGGCGCGGCGGCCAACCGCCTCATCGAACTCCAACTCCGCTTCTCGTTCTAAACACGAAAAGGGTCAGAAGATAGCGTCGGCCATCTTCTGACCCTTCTCTCTTTTGCCCTCATCTAGCGGCCCAACGCCACCAAGCGATCCGATCCCTGCTCCTTGACCCACTGCGGCGTGTTCAGAACATTCCGCGGTTCTCCTGGCCGCCAGAATTCGGTGAGTGCACATCGCCCGGCATCAGTACACCGGAACCGGATCGCTCCCTGCGCCTCCTTGCTCGCGTCGCCTTGCGCCAGCCGGATCACCATCACTGACTGCATGGTCGCCTGATTCCGCAAAACCCACGATACGCCATTGGTCCCCGAAACCTCCCGCAGCGCGTACGCACCACCCGGCAACTTCACCCCCGCCGCCTCGAACGGGAAGGGAACCTTCGCCGCTACCTCCGCAAATCCAGCCGTCGCCAGCATCAACATCAAAATTGTCGTCTTCATGGTCGTTCTCCTTTAAAGATCTCTGTCTTCTACTGCTGCCCTACCGCATCGCCACCGTCGCCACCTGCACCGGCTCCACGCCCGCCTCCAACTCCCGCCGCACCTTCTGGTTCTCCAAACCCCGGCCCCCCGCCCAAACCTGCGTCAACACGCATTTGCCCGCCGCACAGGCAAACCCCAGGTGCTCTTCCGGCTTCGTCCGGTCCCGGTCCGCCGCCGAGGTGAAGCCCATCAGCACAATCTTCTTCCCCGTCGCCTCGTGGCGGATCGAGTACTTCTCGTTCGCCACTGGCTGTACCTGATATCTCCCGGCCGGCATCGTCACCCCGGAGGCCACGAACGGGAACTCAATCTTCGTCACCAGCGTCTGAGCCTGCATCGCCACCGCCGCCATCATCATCGTTACAATTGCTTTCGTCATCGTCTTTCTCCTGGATTCGTTCGATCCGTCTGGATCATGCCCTATAGACTGCATCTGCCGTGCCAGCTTCTAAGTCGTTGATTCTACGTAGCCACCACGTCCAAGGTTAACCCCCGGGTGAACGCAGTTAACCGTCGGGTTAATCCTGATACACTGGCACCCATGCCCGCCCGCCTCCTCGCCATCCACGGCCCTCTCTCCGGCGAGGCGTTCCCCTTGATTGCCCCGGAAACCGTCATCGGCCGCGATCCCGATGCCGCCCTCGTCCTCGATGGCTCCGGCGTCGCCTGGCGCCACTGCTCCCTCGCCGGCCGCACCCTTACCGATCTCCGCTCCCCCGCCGGCACCCTCGTCAACGGTCTCATCGGCCCCCACCGCTTCGTCTTCGAATCCGAAATCGCCACCCGTGCCCCGGCGCTCCTCGAAGCCTGCACCATCATCTTCCTCTTCCGCGCCCTCCTCTCGGGGCGCAACCCCGTCATCGAGCGCCATCTCGCCCAGCTCCTCGGCTGCGCCGCAATCCGCTTCGAACTCGGCTCCGGCCCCACCGAAGTCGCCTTCCATCCCGCGGACCGCGTCGCCACCGTCCCCGTCATCGTCCGCGGCGACCGCATCGGCGCCATCCGCCTCGACTACCCCGGCTCGCCCCCCGACGACGAATCTCTCGGCGCCCTCGCCACCCTCGCCACGGTGGCGCTCGAAAGCCAGCTCCACCTCGAATCGCTCAAGTCCGAAAACGCCATCCTCCGCGAGCAGCTCTCCGGCATCATCGGCCAAAGCCCCAACTGGCTTCGCGTCCTCAGCCTCGCCCAGCGCGCCGCCCCCACGGAAGCCACCGTCCTCCTCCTCGGCGAAAGCGGCACCGGCAAGGAGGTCATCGCCCAGGCGGTCCATCGCGCCAGCCGCCGTGCCAACGGGCCCTTTCTTGCCCTCAACTGCGCCGTCTTCGGCGAAAGTCTCCTCGAAAGCGAACTCTTCGGCCACGAGAAAGGCGCCTTCACGGGCGCTGTGGACCGCAAGCCCGGCAAGCTCGAACTCGCCGCCGGCGGCACTGTGTTCCTGGACGAAGTCGGCGAACTCGCCCCACAACTCCAGGCCAAGTTCCTCCGCGTCCTGCAGCAGCGCGAGTTTGAGCGGCTCGGCGGCCGCCAGACCATCAAGCTTGACGCCCGCATCATCGCCGCCACCAACCGCGACCTCGCCGCGGAGGCCAAGGCCGGCCGCTTCCGCGAAGATCTCTATCACCGCCTCAACGTGGTGACGCTCCACACCCCGCCCCTGCGCGAGCGCAGGACGGATATCCCTGCCCTGGCCGCCCACTTCCTCGCCCGCGCCGAGCGCCCGATTGACGGCATCTCCCCCGCCGCCATGCGCCTGCTGATGGACTACGACTGGCCCGGCAACGTCCGCGAGCTGCAGAATGCGATCGAGCGTGCCGCTGTCCTGGGCACCTCCCGGCTTCTGGAACCCGACGACCTCCCGGAGGCGCTGCTCGACCCCGCCAAACCCGCCGCCGGCTTCGAAGACGCCAAGCGCCAAGCCATTCTCGACGCCTGGCGCCAGGCGGGCGGCGACTATAAGGAGGCCGCCGCCCTCCTCGGGATCCATCCCAATTCACTCCTCCGCATGATCCGCCGTCTCGATCTCCGCAACCAACTCACCGGTAGCGACAGAACCTTCGGCCGATAAAGCCAACCGCCGCTAGGTTCGCTCACCGGGCTTTCCACAGAATCCCCAGGCTTCGGCTAGCGCGGAAACCAGATCGGGAACTGTTGCCATCAGGTTCCGGGCAGAGACAGGGGGCCGAGGTGGTCAGTCGTCCCATCGGACGGATTCGAAGTGAACCCAGCGTTCGGCGCCGGCGTCACCTTCACCGTCCGCTCAATCTCCTCATAGTCAATCGTCATAGTCATAGGTCGTCCGGTGCGCCAGGCTCCCGTTCGCCGCAAAGTGCATCCCTGTCCGCTTCACAGTTTCGCGGGGTCCGATACGGGCGACGGCGACTGACCCGTTGTTTGGTTCTCCGAAGTGGAATGGTCTGGATCCGGCGGGGTATTTGCGGTTTGTGTTGGAGCGGACTGCCGAGCATCCGCTGCAGCGGAGTGCGGATTGGTTGGCTAGGAAGGTGGCGTTCCGGGCGGGCGACCGGGAACCCGCCGCCACCGAACAGGGCGCTTGGGGGCCACCTGATCTCCGGTCGTGGAAGGCGGTAGGAAGCGAACGTTGCCGTTTAGCCGCACCGCGCGACGCAGGAACCTCGCTTCCGGCTTACTGCATCAAGTCCTGAAGCCGTATGGAAAATGACGGCGCTGCCAGCGGCGAAACCGCCTCGTCCAGCGCATAGGCAAGGACGGAGCTGTACCGGTTGTCGACCGGGTTACGGTGCACGACGATTCGCATACCCTGTAAATCCAGGACCCAATACTCGGCGATGCCCGCACCGGCGTAGAGCGCCGCCTTCGCGCCCAGATCGTAGTCCTGGGTGGTTGCGGAGACTTCGGCTACCAGAAGCAGGTCCGGCGGGCCTGGGCTTGTCGTGCGAAATTCCAGGGCTGAGCGGCGCAAAACGCTAGCGTCCGGTTCCGGCTGATTCGTGGGGCTCAACAACGCTCCGAGTTCGAGGGAGACTTCCTGCAGGACATGCCTGGCCCCGAAGACTTCGCGAAGCCATTCCATAAGCAAGAGCAGCACAAGCGAATGAAGCGGAGATTTCGGCACCTTTCGAATCAACTCCCCGTCGATGAGTTCGAAGCGCTCCCCATCGAGCAACCCCGCCGTCTCCAGTGCCTGACAATCAACCCGGGTCAGCCTACGCCGGGCTGCGGGCGGAAGTTGCGCGGAATGAGCTTCAACTGCTGCAGGCATACCTATCTCTTATCATACCCGCTCACTATTGCAATCCGAGGGAAATCCCCTCCACGCTTTCGCGCTCTCCGGGGCGCCAAACTACCTCGCCTTTCGTGGCGAATGCGGGGCCGCGCACGTTGAATCGCCAGGCGCCTACGAAGAGGCCTTTGATCCTTTGTCGTAGTTTGCGGTGGCTCAGCTTTCGGGGGGCAGGTCACCGGCGTACGATACTCCGCATCGATGCGTTGGGTTCGAGGGTTGTCGCGTCCACGCCCACGGTTCTTCCTTTCAACAAACCCCGCGCGGCGATGACGCGGAGCACGAAGCCGAACACTTGTTCATGGGTTTCGAGCGCGATCAACCGTCGGGTGCGCGAGATGGTGGAGTGATCGGGGCTGCGCTCATCGAGTCCGATACCGAGAAAGTGGCGGATGCCCAAGGAATCGGCGGCGCGCCAGGCGATACCGCGTTCGGAATCAATAGCTTCGAAATAGCCAACCAGGAGGGCGCGGAAGTAGATGCTGCGTTTGGCCGTCTGATCTGGCCTGGAGTGAGACTGGGCCGCCCCATTTTCTTGGCGTAGAACTGTTGGCAGGCGGCTTCGGTGGAGATCCAAATTTGGACATCACTGATCGCGTTGCTGCTGCTGCGGTATCTCCAACTGCGCAGCCGGGTGCAATGGCATTTGAGCCGGTTCCTGGCCCTACTGCGCCATCAACTCTTCGTTTACCGGGACCTGTGGCGCTTCCTGGATGACCCGTTTGAAGGCCCGCCTCCACTCCGCAAAGACCATGTTGCCCCGCAGCCCAGCCTGTTTGCCATGATCGAGGCGGGGCCACCAGAAACGAAGCAACAGCCTACCAAAGGGCAACCTCAAATCCAGAACACCGAAATCGCCAGCACAAGTCCTTTGCTTTCAAATCAACCCAACCCCGTTCCGGGCTAATTTGGACACCAGTGGGATGCACTGGAAGATCGAGGTGTTTCATAAGGTTCTCAAGTCCGGATGCAGGGCCGAGCAGTCCCACTTACGAACCGCGGAGCGACTGACCAACCTGTTCGCTATCTTCTGTATCATCGCCTGGGAGTCTTCTGGCTGACCATGAACCAACGGGAAGACAAAGAGGCCTCGCCGTCCCTTGTCTTTACAGAGACGGAGCAGAAGGTTCTGGATCAGTTCGTAATGGACAGCCCTTCGGAATCACGATTATTCACATTGCAGTACTATCTACGTAGAGTCGCCAAGCTGGGCGGTTATCTTGCCAGGAAAAATGATCCGCCACGACGCAAAATCGTCATCTGGCGCGGCTTTCGGAAACTGAACGACCTCCATGCCGGCTTCTTGGCGGCGCGGCAAAGTGCGGGTAATTGAAAGATACTTCGGACGCTTACATTATGCCGTCGTTAGCTATTCCTTTTGCGGCGGCAATCCGCTCTGCCATTACCGGTGGCGGATTACATCCTGCTTGTGGCAATGAACGATACGACTCGGGAAGCATGCCGCACTTAATCCACCCTTTTCCTGGTTCCAAGACGCGCCAATCAGTGTGTGATTCCGAGTCAGTAAGAAACCACATGAGAGAAGCTCGAAACCGAAGCGGGGGGGACTCTCGCTTGATGCTTCCGATCTTGATCCAACCAAAATGGCTGATTCCAATGTTGATCATTGTAATGGTGGGTTCAAGGAATACTGATGCTGCTCTGCATTCGTCAATAGTCGCTAGGCGGCCACTTGTAGTAATGTCTAGATACTCAATCGCGTGTCCTTTATAATCTTCCGATACTTCTTGAAGCATGCGAACATAACCATAATACCCTTGGGGCAGCGGCACGGCGAACACGTCGCCGGAAACGGGCTTTTCGCGACGCCTTGAAACTCTGACCCGCTTCTCCGCATGAACCTCCACCCTAAACGAGGGAAGGTCGTACGTTCGCTTGAGACGCATAGCATACTCGTGGATGGCTTGTTCCGGGGCCTTAGCGTAAAGTTGAATTGTTGGGCAAGCAATGGCTTGCTCAACTGCAGTAATCGTCACATCAAGACCGACCAACGCCTCCTGCGCTAGCTCAATGGAAACAGGAGCCTTAGGGCCACTTGCAGAACACTCGATCCTAATAATCCAATCCATCTTTCGAATAACTGCGCGCGTGTTCTTCATCCTTCACCAACCTATACCTGGGGGACCTTGCTTGCCGCACACCCTCATCTGATGAAGCATACCGTCAGCAACCTTCATAGCAAAGCTGTATGCCGGATTGGTCCTTGCGATGCTGTTAATCGAGTTAGCCATCTGCCCTCCTGGGCCGGCACCCCCGCCGAGTTCAATGAGCCTCTGCTCAATCGCCTTTGCTTGGAAGTAGGTCATCAGGCCAAAATCCGTTCGATTAATATTCCTCAACACTCCGGCGGCGTTGTGAGCATTCAACCTCCCAGCCCATTGACTAGTGATACCGATGTAGCGCTGCCCGGAAGGGGTCTCCGCATAGTAGATGACCCAGCGCGCTGCGGTCATCGCAGCGATACCTGCGAGTACCGGAACAGCTTCGCGCTCTCCACCTGCCTTTGAACTTGATTCTGGACCAAATACCTCGTCACGCTCCTCCGCCGACATTCCAACACTATTCGCAAAATCTATGAGAGCGTCACCCTCCGGTCCTCCTGCATTACCCCACTCTCGGGGACAAGTAGGAGCCATTGGTAACGCATCATCGATTGGCGGGGCCTCAAGACTGGGCGTATTTGGTCCGGATGGCCCACCGCCTCCACCCCCGGGATAAGAGGGTGTGGGTGGTGGAGGTGGAGGAGGGGTTGGTTGTGGTACTAGGTAGAATAAGCCTTGAGGATCGTAAAGATTAATTGGATCGCTCACTACGTAAACGCCCCGCCCCCAACTCCCCGGCTCCGCCGCCCCGCCA